>JAPOQQ010000142.1 GCA_026710625.1 Candidatus Dadabacteria bacterium
CCCATGTCCTGCGAAACGCGGGCGGCCATCGGAACCGCCGAAACCCCGGCCGAACCGATCAGGGGATTTACCTTGGTTTCTGAGAAAACATTCATAAGCTTGGCCATCAGCACCCCGGAGGCCGTGCCTATGCAGAAAGCCACGATCCCCAGAAGAAGTATGCCAAGAGTCTCAAGGGAAAGAAATTCGGAGGCCAGAAGCTGAGACCCGACTCCGAGGCCGAGAAATATCGTAACTATGTTAATAAGTGCGTTTCTCGTCGTATCCGAGAGCCGGTCGACCACTCCGCACTCCCTCATCAGGTTGCCGAAAGCGAAAAAACCTATTAAAGGCGCCGCAGATGGAAGAAAAAGAAAACAGAGAGTAAGAGCGATCAACGGAAACATTATTCTTTCTCTTTTCGCCACCGGACGAAGCTGGCTCATCCTTATTTTTCTCTCTTCAGGGGAAGTAAGAGCTTTCATTATCGGGGGCTGGATTATCGGCACGAGAGCCATGTAGGAATACGCGGCGACCGAGACCGCACCGAGAAGCCTCGGGGAGAGCTGTGAAGAAATGTAAATAGAGGTCGGTCCGTCCGCTGACCCTATTATTCCTATCGACGCCGCGTCGCTCAGGGAAAAATCGATTCCGGGCACGTACCGGGCAAGCACGAGAGCGCCGATCAATGTCGAGAAAATACCAAACTGCGCCGCGCCTCCCAGAAGAACCGTCTTAGGATTGGCCAGAAGCGGGCCGAAATCGGTAAGCGCCCCCACTCCCATGAATATCAAAAGGGGGAAAATACCGGTCTTTATACCAACATCGTACACGTAGTAAAGTACGCCGCCGGGCTCGTTTATCCCCGCAAGTGGAATGTTGGCCAATATACACCCGAAAGCTATCGTAACCAGAAGAAGAGGTTCGAATTTCTTCGCAATCCCCAGGTAGAGAAGAAGGAATCCTACCAAGATCATCAAGAACATCCCGAACCCGTTAACCCAGGAAGATGCATTGCCCGCAATAAACCCGTAGATGCCGGTACTGGTAGCCACGTTTTTCAAAAGCTGGGAAAAAGATGCAAGCTCCTTGGTTTGCTCCGCGGGGGCTGCCACGTCGCTTACCGTCTCCCCGAGACAGTCGGGTACCCCGGCGAACATTCCCAGGGAAAACGCAAGAACTGCGAAAATAAGTATAAATTTTTTCATGTACTCAAGAGGGAAGAATGGTGAGGATAAGCTGACCCGTCTCTACTACCTGTCCCTGTTCAACCTCGATGGACACCACTTCGCCGTCGCACGGAGAGGCGACCGGAGTTTCCATCTTCATGGCTTCAAGCATAATCAGCGTCTGATTTTCCTTTATCTTATCCCCCACGCCGACCAGCACCCTGTATATATTGCCGGGCACGCTCGCCGTAACGGCCACAACATCGGGAGAATCTTCATCCATCGCGGAGGATGTCTTAGGCGCAGGAGCTTCTGCTATGGAGGAAACCTCTGAAGTTCCTTCCTTTACGGTCACGTTGTAGTTTCTCCCGTCAACCGTAATAACGAAGTTCTCGCCGGTACCGGACACCTTCGACGCTACGCTCGTACCAAGACCTCGTTTCTGCTGAGGCTCTTGTTCAGGCTTGTCTTTTCTTACGTTGACGCTGAAATTCCCCTTGAGAAAGTCAAGCCCCTTGTTTCCGCCCTGGGTCTGAAGCGCACCCACTATGAATATGTTTTCTTCAGTGACGGGAAGGCCCTCTTTTTCGAGAATTTCGGTTGCCTTCGGAACGCCGGGCTCGAGTATGTCGAGCGGGTCGCCCTCAAAGCGGGGCTTACCCATCTGCTCTTCCGCTATCGCCACGACTTCGGGGTCGGGGTCGACGGGCGTGCGTCCGAAGTAGCCAAGCACCATGTTCCCGTAACCGTCGGTGATCTTCTTCCATGGCCCCTGAGTGACGTTGGCATAGGCCTGCTGGAAATAGAACTGGGAAACCGGGGTAACCGATGTTCCAAATCCTCCCTTCGCAACGCATTCACTCATAGCCTCGATAACCTGGGGGTAAAGATCAAGGGTGCCCGTGTCTCTCATCATCATGGTGTTTGCGGTAAGCGCTCCGCCGGGCATCGGAGAGAGAAGAACCTCCGAGGAGACCCGAAGAGCTTCGGGCGGGAAATAATAGCCAGACATGCATTGCCTGAACACGGCATTCGCATCGAGAACCTTGTTTATGTCCACGTCCAGAGTGTATTCCGTTCCCTTAAGGGCGTTCCACATGGATATAAGGTCGGGCTGGGAAGTTCCCCCGGAAACGGGGGCTCTCGCGACGCAGATTCCGTCGCACCCGCCGTTTATGGCGGCCATGTACTGATTGACTCCCTGAGCGGCCGTCTCATGGGTGTGCACCCAGAGAATGACATTCTCTCCTACGAGCTTTCTTGCGGCCTTCAGGGTCTCGTAAATCTTTTTGGGATTTGAGGTTCCAGAAGCGTCCTTGAAGCATATGGAATCGTAGGGAAGACCCGAATCAAGTATTTTCCTCAGCCTGTCTATATAGAAATCCACATCGTGGGCTCCTTCGCATCCCGGAGGAAGCTCCATGAGCGTTACCACGGCCTGGTGATGCAGACCCGCGTTTTTTATGCATTGACCCGAGTACTCGAGGTTTCTTACGTCGTTTAATGCATCGAAGTTCCTTATGTGGGTTATGCCGTGTTTCTTGAACATCCGGGCGTGAAGATCTATCATGTCCTTGGGCTGCTGGGACAGGGCTACAACGTTGATCCCTCTCGCAAGCGTCTGCAAGTTGGCATCCGGTCCCGCCGCCTCGCGGAAGCGGTCCATCATGTCAAAAGCAGACTCCCCGCAATAAAGAAACAGGCTCTGAAATCTGGCTCCTCCGCCAGCCTCGAAGTGGGTTATTCCGGCTTCCCTAGCGGCCTCGACCGCCGGGATAAAGTCTTCTGTGAGCACCCTCGCGCCGAAAACGGACTGAAACCCGTCGCGAAAGGATGTATCCTGAAATAAGATTTTCTTCATGACAAGACCTTGGGGTTTTCAAGATCAGCCATCGCCGGCATGCTTCGCCCTGTAGGCAGCAACTGCCGCGGCTATGACCGGAATGACGTCCTTTCTGGATTTCCTGGACGCCCCGGTATCCGAAGGCGCAGACGCGTCGCTGTCTTTAAAAAGCTTCGCAGACAGCATCACGCTCAGCATCAAGACAAGTAGAAAAGCATATACTATGGCCATACCGATGACCATGAGTTTTACACCTTCAAGGATCATAGTGGACGAAGAATCTCAAAAACCATTTGAATTTGATGGGTATCAATTATTTACAACAACTTGTTTGTTGTCAATTTGCGGTGAAACCCCGAGTGTCGTGCTCGCACCGCAGATTTCTGAGTTCCCTGTTTCTTCTTGACCTTCAAATCCTTACGTGTTATTCTGACCCCCCACTATGAAAAGGACTTATCAACCGCACGTAAAAAAGAGGCTCAGAACGCACGGTTTCCGCGCCAGGCTGAGCACAAGGGGAGGCAGGAGCGTACTTAGGAGAAGGACTGCCAAGGGAAGATACGTTCTCACGGTTGGGAGATGGAAAAAGTAGCGTTTGAGTCCGACAGCTCGTTTCCAGCAAAATTCAAGATAAAGACATCCCGCGACTTTCGCAACATACTCTCAGAAGGCACTAAAACCCACTCGCAAAACTTCATACTCTACGCAAAGCCCAACTCTCTTGGGTTTCCCCGCCTAGGAGTGTCCGTGGGCAAAAAAGCGTCGGCAAGCTCTGTCAAGAGAAACAGGATGAAAAGGGTGCTGAGGGAGGTTTTCAGGAGGAATAAGCCCGCGTTCTCCTCAAACGACGTGGTATTCTTAATAAAGAACGACGTATCGGGCAAGAAGTTTTCGGAACTTTATCTGGAGATAAAAAAGCTCGCAGGCCACATCAAATGAGAGAAAACCCCGCAGTCAGATTCCTTGTTTTTCTGGTAAGGGCCTACCAAAGAACCATTTCCCCTCTGCTTCCCCAAACCTGCAGGTTCTACCCCAGTTGCTCTGCGTATTCAATTGAAGCCCTCAGGGAACACGGAGCTTTCAGAGGAATGTGGATGACTCTCAGAAGAATACTGCGATGTCATCCGCTAAGCGCAGGGGGACATGACCCCGTAAGGAAAAAAAGCGATAAGCGGGCTGAGGGATGAATAAAAACTCTCTATTCGTATTAAAACTTATCGTGTATCATTGCTCCCATGAATTTTTACTCTTTAGTTTCCTGCTACATGCTAGAGCTACGCACAGAAAACGGGAGCAGCCTCACAGGTGTCTCGCAGAAATCACGATAGCACCCCACATCCTCGGTAAAGCCCTAAGAAACAACACATGAACAGCGACCTCAAGAAAAACTACATTTTGTTTCTGGTATTGTCGGTACTGGTAATCGTCGCTTACTCGGCGTTCTTTACAGAAGCCCCTAAGGAAAAGCAGCCCGTAAAAACAGATCGGCCCGCATCGGCACCCGCCGCCGCAGGGGATCTTTCCGAACAACCAGGTTCCCCGCAGGAACTTCCCGGGGAATTTGAACCGATAAAATCTTCCTACGCTTCCAAGATCATAAAAGTCAGATCCGACCTTTATGTTGCCGAGATAGACACTCTAGGAGGAAAGATTGTCGGCTGGGAGCTTCTGGGGTACAACAAGACGATCGATACGGACTCGGTGCCCGTGGCGGTGATAGATGAAGAGAAAAAATCGTTTGACACCATACTGAGAGTCAAAAACAAAAAAATGCCGGAACTCATTCCGTTTTCCTACAAGGGAAGCACGAACCTGGTCGTAGGTTCCGAAGGACTTGACGTGAATCTGGCCTGGAAAAAGCCCGGCGGACTTACGGTGCGCAAAACCATCTCCTTTTACCCGGGGAAATATTTCATCAAGGAGAATCTGGAGATTCTAAACGGAACGGGGGGTCAGATAAACCAGAAAGTTTACGTCGGCTGGGAGAATGCAGTATACGAGAGCGGTTCAAACAGCCTCTACGAGTTTATCTCCATGGTCGGCGGCGAGGTCAAGCGAACCAAGAAACCCCTTAAGGAGACCAAGACGTACAATGGAGAAACGAACTGGTTCGGTTTCGGCAACAAGTACTTTTTCGGCGCGTTTCTGCCGGAGATAGGAGGGGACCGGGGACTCTACCTGCAGCCCCTTGATGAAAAAGGTCTTGCCGGAGCAGGTTTTTCCTATCCGGAGCAGAGAACAGCCGCAGGGAAAAGCTACAAGGTCGGGTGGAAATCGTATTTCGGACCGAAAAACGAATCGGACCTTATGGAAGCCGGATACAAGCTTGAGAAATCGATTGACTACGGCTATGCGGGAGTGCTTACCAAAATCGCCGTCGCAGCTCTTAAGTTCGTCAACGACTTTTTTAGCAACTATGGAATCTCCATAATAGTGCTCACCATCCTTCTCAGAGTGCTATTCTTCCCCCTTACCGTGAAAAGCATGAAATCGATGAAAGCCGTGCAGAACAAGATGAAGAAGCTTAAACCCGAAATCGATGCTCTGAAAGAAAAATACAAGGACGACAAATCGACTCAGCAAGCAGAGATGATGAAGCTTTACACAAGCAACAACATAAACCCCCTCAGCAGTCTTGGGGGATGTCTTCCCATGCTCATACAGCTTCCCGTTTTTATAGCTCTTTATTTCGCGCTTCTGTATTCGATAGATCTAAGACACAGCTCGTTTCTCTGGGTAAACGACCTCTCCCAGCCCGAACACCTGTTTGACGTGCTGGGAATACCGTTTCGGGTGCTGCCCCTTTTGATGGGTGTCTCGTGGTTTCTCTCGCAGAGACTTACCCCCATGACTACTCCGGGAAGCGAAACGATGGAAATGCAGATGAAACTCATGCAGTTTATGCCTATAATTTTTACCGTAATGTTCTGGGGACTGCCTTCCGGTCTTATACTTTACTGGACCGTAAGCAACATTCTCTCTGTCGGTCAGCAACTATACATCAATCGGCAGGTCCCGGAAGAAGGAGGATAACAATGCCCACCATAATAGAAAAGGAAGGGAAAACCATTTCCGAAGCCGTAGTGAACGCCTGTGAGGAACTCGGAGTCTCAAAAGACGAAGTAGAAATCGAAGTTATAAGGGAAGACTCCAAGGGGATTCTGGGCATAGGAAGCAAAAACGCCATAGTGAGGGTGGAGATAAAAACTGGCGGGTTGAGCGAGAAGGCGTTTCAGGCGAAAAAAACTCTTCAAACCCTTCTGGGTTTTCTGTTCTCAGCCCCGCAGAGCGTAAAGGCCGAAGAAACCGAAACCAGGATAATACTTGAAGTTTGGCCCGTTAAAGACAAAAAGTTCCTCATAGGGAGAAACGGGGAAGTGATAAAATCCCTTGAGTACATAGTAGGGAAAATAGCTTCGAAAAACAGCAACGAGGGAAAAAGCAAGCGGGTCGCAATAAACATCGGCGGGCACGATGGAAAGAAAAAGGACACCGACGTGCCGAGAAAAGTCGCGGAGACCGTACAGAAAGTAAAAGAGAGCGGAAATTCTCACTCAATCGAGCAGCTTTCGTCCTACGAAAGGAAAATGGCCTACATAGAACTCAAGAAGCAAGAGGACATAAAATACGAGACGGTTCCAAGCAAGGGCAACTCGAAAAAAATCGTCGTCAGTCCTCAGGCCTGAACTCAGGAGCCTCGAAGCACCCTGAAAAAACCCTCAAGAATGCGTGCGCACTGCTCGCCGCAGATTCCCCCCGAGAATTCCACCTGATGATTAAGCTCCCCTCCTGCGCCGATTCCGAAGTGGCTTACTAACGCGCCGCCCTTGGGATCGGGAGCGCCGAACACCACCCTGTCTATTCTCGCGTTAACTATGGCCCCCATGCACATGGCGCAGGGCTCGAGAGTGACGTAGATAGAAGTGCCGGAAAGTCTCCAGCTTCCAATAACTTCGCACGCGCTGCGTATAGCCAGAATCTCGGCGTGGGCGGTAGCGTCCGAAGCTGATTCCCTCAGGTTATGGGCGGCTGAAATTACGGCGCCGCCCCCATCGACTATGACTGCCCCGACCGGAACCTCGCCTACCGAAGCGGCCCGCTCGGCCTCCCTGATAGCCAAGGCCATAATGCTTTCATCGGACTGCCCTGCCACGGATAAAAGGAAAATCTACTTTCTGGCGCTGAACTTGAGGCCCGTCTCGTTTCTGTCCCAGGTATTGTCGGTGATTTCCTTTATTTCGGCGACCTTGACCTTCTGGGTCGCGGTTACCGGGAATCCATCCTCGTAAACCTCTATGAACCTGGGCACCATGGCCACTATAACCCTTTCGGCCATCCATTTGGAGAACTCAATCGGATCGAACTCCTCGCCCGCCTTGAGCGTAACGCAGAGCTTGATCTCGTCATCCGAAACGTTCGGGAGTCTTATACCGACCGCAATGGCTTCCTGAATCGCGGGATATTGCATCGCCTCGTCCCCGACTGCTACCGGATCTACGTTTTCGCCTGAAACCCTGATACGGCTGAACCTTCCGACAAAATAGTATCTCCCATCGATACCTCTGGCGAAGAGATCGTCCGAATTGAAGAAGCCTTCATCGTCAAAGGCCTCCCTGGTTCTTCTCTCATCCTTGAAATATTCATTCAGGGTCGTATGCGGAACAAGAGGCTTTACAAAAAGAAGTCCCTTGGCGTCGTCGGGAGGAGTAATGTCGTCGGTTGAGTCCCAAAACGGTCTTACCACCGCATCGATGTCTTCGGGATTTCTCAGCTCGACGTAATATCCCTCCATGGGGAAACCGGACGAACCCGGACGGTGATCCTCGGGGTCTTTCCAGAGAACCATGCCCATCTCGGTCGAACCGTATCCGTCTATTACCCTGACTCCGAACCTCTCCTGAAATTCCTTCAGGTTCCTCGGAGCCGGGGAGCCCAGCAGTATCCTTATGTTGTGCTTCTGATCCCACTCGCTCTCAGGCGCGGCCCAGAGGTACTCGGCTACCGCTCCCAGCATGTTAACGCATGTCGCGTCGCATCCGGCCGCCCATTTCCAGAAATTGGAGGCTGAGAACCTCGGGAAAAATACGGCAGTCCCACCGGCCGCCATGGCGCTGAAAAGGCACATTACCTGAGCATTCGCGTGACCAAGGGAAAGTATGCTCATGAGCACGTCATCGCTCCTTATTCCCTGCTGCTGCAGGTAAGAACGGACTGTCATGATTACTCCTCCGTGATCCCTGGCGACTCCTTTCGGCATCCCCGTGGTACCGGACGTGAACATGCACCTCTCCATGTCGGAAGTGGTAACGTCTACCCCGGGATTGGTATCGTCATAACTATTAAATTCTGAAAAAGGAAGCGCCTTTATACCTCCGATTGTTTCGGGAGGGCTGTCAACCGTTACGAAAATCACTTCAAGATGTTCAAGGCTGTCGCCTATTTCTTCTATAAAAGGAATGCTCCCCTCGTCAATGATAAGGGCTCTCATGTCCGAGTAGTTGATTACGTAAGCGAGTCTTTCCCCCTTCTCGTCCTTGTTTACCGGAACCTGAACCCCGCCGCACTTGTGTATGGCGATAATAGATATCACGTGCTCAGAACAGTTGAGCATGTACATGCCGACCTTGTCCCCTTTATTTATTCCGAACCCTTGGGCAAGACCGTTTGCCACCCTGTTGGCCCACGCGTTGGTTTCCGCGTAAGTGTAGCTCTCGACGACGTTTCCGTCCCTGTCTCCGACCTTGAACATTGCCTTGTCGGGAAACATCTCGGCACCTTTCTCAAGATTTGTGGTTATCGGCTCCCAAAGTGAAGTGTCTTCAAATTTACCGAAGGGAAGATCTCCGCTTCCCAGGTAAGCGGCATCGCGCGGTTTGAATAATAATTGCATTTATTGTAACCTCCTGAACTGTCTTATAGCGCTTGGAAATGAAAAAGCGCTGTAAAAAATCCACACTATTATAGGTTAATCGGTGCTTCATTGCAAACCCTAGTATTTTCCCGGTTCCTGAAAAAATCTCTGGCCTGCCGTATGCGGCCTGAATCCCGCTTCTGATCTTATGGAAATTTTGAATCTGCTGATTTTTGCCGCGAGTTTTGTGGGTCTCTGGAAGGGGGGGGATTTCCTCGTTAAAGGCGCATCGGGAATCGCAAGGTTAACCGGCATGGGTACTTTTTTCGCAGGTTTCACCGTGGTTGCCCTTGGAACTTCCATGCCCGAATTCATGGTCTGCCTCGTGGCGGCCTTAGAGGGCTCAAGCGACATAGCGATTGGAAACATGATCGGGAGCAATATAGCCAACATCGGGCTCATTTTCGGCCTTACAGTCCTTATAAGCCCCATAGTGATAAGCAGGGAAGCATGGAAAGAACAGAGGCTTCCACTTGTTTTTTTAGTGCTTATAACTTTTGCCGCTTACGGCCTTAGTCGCACCGGGTTCTCCATCGGAATAGGCGAAGGAGTGGTGCTGTTTGTTCTGCTCGCCCTCTTTTTGTTTATTCCATACAGAGGGTCGAGGGAGGAAAAAAACGAGGCTTTGTCCACAGCGCAGGGAGACGGGGGATGGAAATTTCTTTTCTACGCGATTTTGGGCTCAGCGCTTCTGGCGGTCAGTGCACATTTTCTGGTTAATAGCGCAATAGAGATCGCCGTACAGATTGGAATAAGTGAGCTATTCATAGGCGTAACGGTGGTTGCTCTTGGAACTTCACTTCCGGAACTCAGCGCCTCTCTTGTAGCCGCTTTGAGAAAAGAACAGAACATAGTCGTGGGCAATATAATAGGAAGCAACTTCTTTAATCTCGGGTATCTGGGTCTCGTGGCCTCCATACGACCTATACAAGTAAAAGAGCAGATGCTGTCCGGAATTACTTCAGAATTCGGGTTTTTCATTCTGCTTACAGTTCTTTTCGTGTTGCTAATCGGAAAAACCCAGATTAGTAAAAACAGGGTCGGAAAAAAGAAAGGAGCGCTTCTGCTTATCGTTTACGCAGCATTTCTCTATTTTATCTCAGGCTCACTTTCTTGACCTGAGCTTGAGCCCGCTTTTGTGCCTGTCCCAAGTGGAATCGGATATGTTCTTTAGTTCTGAAACCGCGATTTTCTGCGTTGCAGTAAGCGGGAACTCCTCATAGACTTCAATGAACCTGGGAACCATGGCCACCATCACTTTCTCGGCCATCCACTCGCAGAATTCGATGGGATCAAAATCCTCTCCTTCCTTAAGTATCAGGTTAAGCTTGATCTCGTCATCCGATATGTCGGGCAGTCTCAGGCCTACGACCACAGCATCCCGAACGCAAGGGTATTCCTCCGAGACATCGGCCACGGCTACCGGATCCACATTCTCCCCAGACACCCGTATCCTGCTGTAGCGACCCATGAAGTAGTACCTGCCGTCGGTTCCCACGGCGAACAGGTCATCTGAATTGAAAAAACCTTGGTCGTCAAAGGCGTTTTTTGTTCTTTTTTCATCCTTGAAATATTCATCGAGGGTCGTGTGCGGAACCAGAGGCTTTATGAAAAGAAGCCCCTTTTCCTCTTCGGCGGGAGCAGGGTTTTTATCCACGTTCCAGCGTTTTTCTATGATTTCGTCTGTGTTCAGGGGATCTCTTATCTCGAGGTGGTACCCCTCGACGGGAAATCCGCATGAACCCGGCTTTTCATCCTCGGGATCTTTCCAGAGTGGCATTCCCATCTCAGTGGATCCGTAGCCCTCAACTATTTTCGTATTGAACCTTTCTTCGAACTCGCGAAGCTTTTTAGGCGCAGGGCCAGAAAGCATCATCTTTATCCCGTGCTTTGAATCCCACTCTGACGGCGGAGAAGCCCATATGTACTCGGGCACCGCTCCCAGCATGTTGGCCCCGGTCGCGCCGCAGCCGGCTGCCCACTTCCAGAAATTGGAAGCAGAGAACCTCGGGAAGAAAACGGCGGACCCGCCGACGGCTACTGAGACGAAAAGGCACATCACCTGGGCGTTTGCGTGTCCCAGCGAGAGAACCGTCATCAAGACGTCCTCGCTTCTGAGCCCCTGCTGCTGTATAAAGGAACGGACCGTCATTATCACTCCCCCGTGATCGCGGATAACTCCCTTGGGCATCCCCGTGGTGCCGGAGGTGAACATGCATCTCTCCTTGTCGGCAATCGTCACGTTAACCCCGGGGTTTTCGGATGAATACTGGTCAAAAGTGGAAAAAGGAAGCGCTTTTATATCCCCTATATCCGCTGGAACCTCTTCCGAGACAAGAAAGATTACCTCGAGGTTCTCAAGCTTGTCCGCTACTTCAGTTATGTAGGGAAGGCTCTGGGTATCGACCACGAGCACCCGCATCTCCGAGTAGTTTATTACGTAAGCCAGCCTATCACCTTTTTCATCCTTGTTTATCGGGACCTGGACGGCGCCCGATTTGTGCGCGGCAAGAATCGATATGACGTATTCTGAACAGTTGAGCATGTACATGCCGACCTTGTCCCCTTTCTTTATTCCGAACTCCCCGACAAGACCATTTGCCACTCTGTTCGCCCAAGCGTTGGTTTCCCCATAGCTGTAGCTTTCAGCTACGTTGCCGTCTGAATCCCCGAGGCTGAACATCGTTTTTTCAGGGTATGACTCCACCCCCGCCTCAAGGTATCTGGTTATTGGAAGCCACTTGTCGGTGTCGTCTAAGGGGCCATTGGGAAGAGCCCCTTCCCCTATGTATTTTTCGTCTCTCGGACGTAAAGGCAGTTTCATTTTTCCCTCTTGCGTATTTGAGTTTCAGAATATAAATTGGCTTTTTAACAGTCTCTAGCCGTTTTCTATTCTGAGAATTCTAGTTTACCTGAAAAAACCCGGTTGACGGGGCCGATGCTTCCACGCCTGAACACCTAGAAAGGAAAGGAATTGAAGGGAAACATTGCTCAAGAAACTTAACCAAATAGGAAGAAATCTCTTGCCTCGATTTTGCACAATTTGAATACTTTCAAATTGTGC
>JAPOQQ010000143.1 GCA_026710625.1 Candidatus Dadabacteria bacterium
CGCGCACTCAACGAATCTCTTGAGGCCTTGATCATCGGTCACGCCGGAAACGGCACACATTTTTTCTTCTCCTTCTTCCAGCGGCGGAACAACAGCGTTGAGAGTGAAGCTCAACCTTGCCATGGGCGTGTCGGAGAACTTACCCCGTCCTTTGAGACTGGTGATAATTCCCTGAGGACTGGTGGCTGGATTGCTCAGCGAAAACTCTTCCCCGTTCTCGGTTCCGGCGTCGTAGGGAAACAGCTCTGCCGTGTGAGAGAGCAGCCAGGCATCTGATCCATCCAGCAGAGACAGACCGGAGACGCCCACGAACCAGTCCGGGCTGGGACCGATCATCGACAGAAGGGTAAGCAGGGGATGAGTACGGCTGAATTCGACTTCAAATGTATTGCTGCCAGTGGCGCCGGTGCCACTGGCCCGGACAGTGGATTTTACGGTTCCAGCGGCGGCATTTCTGATTTCCGTCTCGAACGTGCTCGTGCCTCCAATTTCCGCCACCCTCTCCACGCCGGCTGTGGCCACTTGGCCCGCCGCCCAGAATGTCACGCTACTGTTGTGTACGGCGCCGATCAGCGTCGTGAAATGCGCACCACCCACAACCCCGTCGGGCGTGCTGTCGGTGTTCCAGCTGCCTTCAAACGTTACCGTGTAGGTGGCCAATTCCGAGTCGGTCTGTGCGCGGGCCGGTCCCGCCTGCGCGCCGAGTATGATGGTGGCAAGGAGGAGAAGGCCCGTTACGATGCGCCTAGGACCGCAAAAGATGTGGGAGAAGTTCGGTAGACATGTGCGCTCCCGCGTGCGGATATCGTCCCGACGCGGCGGAACGGACGTACCCGACAGTCTGCCTGACTTCAACGGAACCATTTCAGGTAAAACAGTACCCTGAACCTAGCATACTTTCGAACAAGGTGCCCCGCGGTTCCTCTATAAATCCTCGCTACATTCCTTGACAAAAACGCTCCCCGTATAAGATACTAAGAGGCGGGGTTGGTGGTTTTGAAATTGCTTCCGCACAGGAAGCGCAACGGGTGGTCTCTTTACATGACCTTTTTAGCTGAGACTTGGGAAAAAACATTCGGCGCGAGGGAAAGCGCCAGGCTGCTTGAAACATTCGGCGCAGGAGACTTCTCCGAGTTACGTCCCTCCCCGAAGCTTGAGAGAGTAGTATCAAAAGCAATCGAGGGAGAAAGCGTCACGCGCGAAGACGCTCTCTATCTCACGGAACTTTTTCCCAAAGAAGTCCCTTTTCTTCTTCTGGCCGCCTCAGCGATCAGGAACCGCTCGAGGGGAAAAACCGTAACTTACTCCAAAAACGTTTTCGTACCCCTGACCCAGCTCTGCAGGGACCGTTGCGGATACTGCACGTTCAAGATAGAGCCGGGAGAGGGAACGCTGCTCATGACCCCGGAAGATGTCGTCGACATGGCGGAAAAAGGGGCGAAGGCGGGATGCACGGAACTTCTTTTCGTTACGGGCGACAAGCCGGAACTCGCCTACCAGGTATACAGGGACGCGCTCGGGGAAATCGGGTACCAAACGACAGCAGAGTATTTGATCGACATGGGAAAGACCGGGCTTGAGCACGGAATCTTTCCCCACACAAACCTCGGGCTTTCTACCCCCGAAGAACTCTCCGAATTCAGAAAAAGCAACCCAAGCATGGGCCTCATGCTCGAGAACATAAGCGAGAGGCTGCTTAAGCGGGGAAACGCCCACCACGGCTGCGCGGACAAAGTTCCGAAACTCAGGATGGAGACAATGGAGCATGCGGGCGACCTCAGTATTCCCTGGACAAGCGGCATACTTGTAGGAATAGGGGAAACGTTTGAGGAAAGAATCGACTCGCTTTACGCCCTGCTTGAACTCTCCCGCAGGTATGGTCACCTGCAGGAAATAATAATTCAGAACTTCAACCCCAAGGAAGGGATAAAGATGGAGGAGTACCCTCCCGCCGATTTTCTCGAAATGCTGAAGACCGTCGCCATCTCGAGGCTCGTATTCGGAGGAGACATGAACATACAGATACCCCCTAACCTTAACAACAGGAATTTTACTTTCTACCTGACGGCCGGCATAAACGATCTGGGCGGCGTTTCGCCTCTCACCATAGACTACGTCAACCCCGAGGCTCCGTGGCCGCAGGTTGAGAGAATGGAAACAGAGGTAAGCGCGCTGGGTTACGAGCTTCGGGAGAGACTTCCCGTCTATCCCGAGTACATAGATGAGCGCTGGATAGACCCCTACGTTCTCGGCAAGGTAAGGGAGCGCGTTGATGAGAGGGGATACGTTCCCGTAAACTGAAAAATGGAAAACATAAACAAAATAATAGACTCAATAGAGCAGCAAAGGCCCTTAGGCGCCGACGGGGTAATGTCGCGTATAAACGGCACGACGGGCCGCATAATCGAGGACGCGCTTTCGGGAAAGGAGATCTCGGTTGAGGACGGAATCCATCTTTTCAACATAGAGGATATGGACGAGATATCCGCCCTAGCCCTCGCGGCCGATCAGATAAGAAGGGAAGACGTCGGGGAAGTGGTTACTTACGTCGTTAACAGGAACATAAACTTCACTAACATATGCGATGTCTACTGCGGCTTCTGCAATTTTATGGCGGACGAGGGGGACGACAGGGCCTATTTCCTCTCGATGGACGAAGTCGCGGAGAGAACCGTTGAAGCCTGGGAGATAGGCGCGACGGAAGTATGCATGCAGGGAGGCATGCATCCCGAGATAGACGGCAATTTTTACATTGAGCTTATAAAGACGGTAAAAAAAGCCGTGCCCGAGATGCACACCCACTCTTTTTCCCCCTACGAGATTTACTACGGCGCCAAGACTCTCGGCATAGAGGAAGAGGATTTCATAAGAAGACTCAGGGATGTCGGCCACAACACCTTCCCCGGCACCGCGGCCGAGGTCCTGGTTGAAGAAGTAAGGAAGGTAATCGCTCCTAGGAAGATACCGACCGAGGTATGGATAAGGGTGGTTAAAAAAGCCCACAGGGAGGGAATGAGAACCACTTCGACCATAATGTACGGTCACCTAGACAAGCGCCATCATTGGGCCATACACCTCGGAATCCTGAGGGACATACAGAAAGAGACTGGAGGGTTCACGGAGTTCGTGCCGCTTCGGTTCATTCCCTGGAACACAAGGCTCTTTATTCACTCCAAGGGAAAGGTAAGAAAGGGCCCGACCGATCTTGACCAGCTGAAAATGTACGCGGTCTCCCGCATGATGCTCCGGGGATGGATAAACAACATACAGGTCTCCTGGGTAAAGCAGGGACCCGAGTTCGCCCAGTTCTCTCTCACCGCCGGGGCAAACGATTTCGGGGGAACACTCATGGAAGAGCAGATATCCCGTTTCGCCGGCGCAAGTTACGGACAGTACTTCCCGCCCGAGGAGTTCAGAAAACTCACCAGAGAAATAGGCAGAATCCCGGCCGAACGCGACACGACCTACGGGATACTGAAAACGTTTGAAAACGGCGAGGCCTGAAAACTTTTTCTACCGCGCGTAGTCTTTTGTCCTGAAATGCTCCGGCCGGCACTGGTTTCCATGGAGAAATCAAAAATCGAAGATCTGAGCAGGACGCTCGGCAGGCAGATCCGGGGCGAGCTAAGAAAAAGCCTCGTTGACCGAGCCATCTACAGCACGGACGCAAGCAACTACAGAATTCTCCCCGAAGCAGTCGTAATCCCGAAAACCCCCCAAGACATAGAGATCACCGTCTCCGAAGCCTCCGCCCGCGACATACCGGTCACGGTGCGCGGAGCCGGGACAAGCCTTGCGGGACAGGCCGTAGGGGAAGGAATAATCCTTGACCTATCGAAGTACATGAACAGGGTGGTCGACGTGGACACCGGAGGGAAGAAAGTCAGGGTGGAGCCCGGAATCTCGATCGACAGCCTTAACAGAAACCTCTCGCCCCTGGGCCTCATGTTCGGACCGGACCCCTCAAGCGCAAGCGTTGCCACCGTAGGGGGAGCCGTCGCAAACAACGCCACGGGAGCTCACTCCATACTTTACGGAATGGCGGGCGATCACGTGATTTCCTCAAGCGTCGTGCTGGCGGACGGATCTTCTCTCGAGCTTTCCGGGGAAAATTACAAAAGACGCGGTGGAGTATCCGGCATCGCGGAGAGCCTTTTTGAAAAACTCGCCGCGCTTATAAAAGAAAGCGGGGAGCTTGTAAAAACCGACTTTCCAAAACACTGGAGAAGAGCTTCCGGGTACTCCCTTAACTATTTTCTGGACGGAGAGTTCAATCCCGCGAAACTTCTTGCCTCCTCGGAAGGCACTCTCGCGGTTTCGACCGATTTTGAGCTTAGCCTCGTTGAAAAACCTCTTTCAAGCGCGCTTTGCGTCATCCCGTTTCGTGAAATTCCGGAGGCAATGGATTCGGTCTCAGAAATTCTTTCCCACGACCCCTCGGCGATAGAACTTATTGACGGAACCCTGATAGGTCTTGCGAGAAGAAAAAAAGGGTTCTCCCACTCCCTCTCCTTCATTGACGGAACCCCCGGGTGCATTCTAGTGGTCGAATTTCAGGGAGACGACGAAAGGCAGACTTGTGAGAGGGCGAAGAACCTCGCGAAATCCCTGGATTCCGCTTTTGCTGTACCGGGGCGGGAGGAGCAGAAAAAAATCTGGGACCTAAGAAAGGCGGGGCTTGGAATCCTGATGAGCGACAGGGGCAACCAGAAACCCGTGCCGTGCATAGAAGACGTCTCAGTTCCCGCGGAGAATCTAGCCCGTTACACAAGGGACGTGATCTCGCTTCTTGACGAGTTCGGTCTCAAAGCCGCTTTCTACGGCCACGCAAGCGCCGGATGCCTGCACATAAGGCCCCTTCTCGACCTTCGGGAGCAGAAGGGAATATCCGACATGGCAGCCCTCTCAGAGCGCACCCTCGAGCTTGTCCTTCGCTACTCGGGAGTAATGAGCGGAGAACACGGAGACGGCCTCCAGAGAAGCTATCTTAACGAAAAGCTCTTCGGAGAGAATCTTTACTCAGTGATGAAGAAGCTAAAGGAAATATTTGACCCGCGGGGAATACTTAATCCGGGAAAAGTCGTCCGCGGGACCGATTCTTCCTTAAATCTCAGGATAAGAAAATCCGCAGGAGACATAGCCACCTTTCTTGACTGGTCCCGGGAGGGGGGTCTCGCCGCGGCGACCGCAATGTGCAACGGCCAGGGGGTCTGCAGAAAAACCGCCGAGGGGATAATGTGTCCCTCCTACAGGGCGACTCTTGACGAAGGCGATACCACAAGGGCGCGCGCCAACCTGCTCCGGGAACTTCTGCTGGGTCATATGGACGCAGACATGATCTACGAGAAAGGATTCTACGGCGTTTTCGATCTCTGCGTTGGATGCAAGGCGTGCCGTACCGAATGTCCTTCCGGTGTTGACGTCGGCAAGATGAAAACCGAGTTCCTGGCCCTCTACAAGAACAAAACCGGGTTTACGGCAAGAGACAGCCTGTTTGCCCGAGTGCACGAGATAAGTTCCGTGCGTAGCGCCCTTCCCCGCTTTCTAAACCGAGCGCTCGAGAGTTCTTTTCCCCGAGGGCTGCTTTCGCTCGCGGGAATCTCACAAAAAAGATCCCTTCCCCCGATGGCCGAAGACACTTTCAGCGGGTGGTTCGGTAAAAGGAAGGGAAATCCCCAAAACGGAAAGCAGGTGGTTTATTTCCACGACACGTGGTCTGAGTTTTTCTACCCCGAAATAGGAAAAGCCGTCACCGGGGTGCTTGAGAGTCTTGGTTTCGAGGTGCTTTTGGAGAGACAGAGAAAGTGCTGCGGGCGGCCAATGCTGAGCACCGGCATGGTGGAGAAAGCCAGGGAGAACGCGTTTCACAACGTAAATGTTCTCTCAGATTACGCTCGAAGGAATATTCCCGTGGTATTTTCAGAACCCAGCTGCCTCTCCGCGTTTCGGGATGAGTACGCCGATCTTCTTCCAGAGAACGAATCACTGAACGCACTACTTCCGAACATACACTCGGTCTGCGAATTTGTCTGCGCGCAAGGCGATAATTTCCTCGACCCCGGGGAACAAAGATACGGAGGGATACTAGTTCACGGACACTGCCACGAAAGATCCGTTGGCGATTTCGGAAAGACCCTGTCGCTTCTTAGGAATCTGGGATACGACGCAAGGTCAAGCGATGCCGGATGTTGCGGCATGGCAGGGAGCTTCGGTTACGAAAAAGAGCACTACGAGATATCAAAAGCCATGGGGGAGTGCGATCTTTTTCCGAGAATAAGAGACTTGGGGAAATCGGAGAGGGTCTGCGTAACGGGTATTTCCTGCCTCGAGCAGGTATCCCATTTCACTGAAGCAACCCCGGTTCACGTAGCCCTCCTCCTTGAGAAATCCATATCGGGAAAAAACATTAAATAGCCTCCTTGCGGCCATAGAAGACTCCCGTGCTTACCGGTAAGGCTTTGAATCTCGACATTCTCGCATTCGAATACGTCGGTACACATATCCCCTCATCAGCGGCTTAGTTGATATCGTGTGTCGCGAGGCACGTTTAAGACGAGGTCTCTTCAACCAGTTCAGCAAGAAACTTTGTAAAAGGCGCAATATCGTGTTCAACGCTGGCCATTTCCAAAACGCTCATGTATTCAGCACGTCTCTCTAACGGGACAATCAGCCATGGGTGCCCGCCTGCGGTCAGCATTACATTCATGAGAAACCGTGCCATTCTTCCATTGCCGTCCATGAAGGGATGTATGTAAACAAAAATAAAGTGTCCGAGTACCGCTTTTGCCTCGGAACTTTCTTCTTTTCGTAGTAATTCAAAGAATACAGGCATCAACTCACGCACCGTTTCGTAATTAGGCGGCGTATGCATTGATCCGCGAATATAGACCGGACCCCCTCGGTAACCCGCCAAGTCGGCAGCGTTGATAATTCCGGCAACTACGCTCGGACCGAATAACTCCTGATACCATTTGCTGAAATCGTCTCCAACGGCTTTGCCCGCATTCTTGCCTTCCAAAACGTCAACGATGGTAAGCTTCACCGCCTGAAAAGCCTGCCAGTATCCCCGTGCCGCAAGAGCGTTGCGATTCTCCCTGTCAGTTCCGTCGGGGTTCCAGTCCCCCTTGCGCACGCGCTTAACAAGCTCGGGGCTGACGCGGTATCCCTCGATCGACAGTGAGTTGTAGGCATCTGACGCGTAAATACCGTCTATTCGTTCAAGACAAGTCGTGATATCGGCAACAGAGCCTGAAGCCTTCGGAAAATGATCTGTGACAACTTCACGAAGCTCATCCCACATCATGCGTATGCGGTTTACGTAAGGCGAAATCTCCCGCGTCCCGAATGTGATGTTCGTTTTACCCTCAAAGGGGTCAGATTCAAATACCGTATGCCCCGCGCTTCTCATAGTGTCGACAATTTGATCCGCAATCCTGTCCCGACCGATATTTCGAAAAGCGCCGGCGAGACGACCTGCAACCGTACTGTGGCCACCTTTGAGCAGTTTACGAAGAATATCCGAAGCATCGGCGACCGCGTTAAGGGCCAAGCGCAATTCAAGCGGTTGCGTGGTAAACAGTGACGGCGCGCAGGCAATCAATGCAGCGGGAAGGCTCATGACCCTCAGACCGTCAAATCCTTTTCCCTTCATTTCGATTATGTCGCTCTCTTCGGGCAGGCTGAGTCTAAGGTCGAAAACGGACGTGTCGTGAAGAAGCCTAACCGGTTTGTTGGCGCCTTTGGGGGAACGCACCATCAGTTGTCGCGGCACTGTCCAGTTTCCGGTATGCAGACGGACGGATTGCTCGGGAGACAGACACCAGGAGCGCCCAAATCTGATGTTCAGATAATCAGCGCAAAACCCCCAGAAGGAGACATACCAAGCCGCGCTTCCTCCAGGCGCTTCGTCGGGCTTGGTGGAAATGTACCATCCCTTCATCACCATTTGAATGAAACCGTTTTTGAGCAGCCTTTCCCGGTGAATTCTGCTCATGTCGCTTGTGCGCACGGCGATTCTTCCGCTGTCTTGAACAGCTTTCAGTACGGAAAGCGACTGAGCGAGTTTTTCGGAAGCAGTTGCCATGGTTGCCCTTAATCCGCAGAACGGGTTTTTATATACTTAGGTTATTAGGTATTAATATATTTAGGTTATTATGTCAAGTCATTCTTAGGTTATCAGGTTCTATTCTGTTTAGGATATTGAGTTCAGCCATGCCGGTTGATTCTCCCCGAACTTGATAGACTAAGGCCTTCCGAAAAATCCATATTTGCTAAAAACCCAAAATAACCGCCTCCCGAGCATAGAAGACGCCCGCGCTTGCCGGTAAGATAAAAACCATGGGATTTCCGCAGATCATAGGACACGAACCCCAGAAGGAATTTCTTCGCAACTCGGTCCGCAAAAACCGGATCTCCCACGCATACCTTTTCTCAGGACCCGAGGGCGTGGGGAAGAAACTGGTCGCCACCGGTTTCGCGAAACTCATAAACTGCGCCGAGGGCGGAGCGGAGAACCTTGACTGCGAATGCACCTCATGCGCAAAAACCGAGAAGGGACTCAACCCCGACGTGCTCGTGTTCGGATACCCGGGCGAGAAGACGATAAAAGTGGACCACGTAAGACAGGACATAGAGCGGCTGATTCATCTGGCGCCCTATGAAAATCCCTACAAGGTCTTCATAATCGACGGCGCGCAGAGAATGAACTTCAACGCCCAGAACGCATTTTTAAAGACCCTTGAAGAGCCGCCGCCTAACTCCGTTATAATCCTCATAACCACGCTTGCAGACCTGCTCATGCCGACTATAAGGTCAAGATGCCAGTCGGTGGTGTTCCAGCCTCTCGAGGTAGAGCAAGTAAGAAAATTTCTGGAAGAGGAGAGACCCGGGGAGAATGACCCGGAGCTTGTCTCAAAAATATCGGGAGGCAGCATCTCAAGGGCGCTTGGTACCGATGAAGATTATCTTCGTAAAAGAATCGAATATGTAGACTGCGTAATAGCCGTTGACGCCAAAAAGCCTCTTACCCTTTTTGATTCCGTGGAGAGGATACAGAAGGACGTAAAAGGAGCACCTCAAGAGCTGAAAACGGTCTTTGACATTCTGTCGACATGGCTTCGGGATTCAGTGGTTCTTAAAACCTCCGGAAAAAGAGAGGAAATAGTGAATACCGACCTGATTGAACAGCTAAGCGAATACTCGGAGAAAAGGGACGTACCTGAACTTCTGGGCAAATTCGCCGCTCTTGAGGAAACCATGGCGCGTATTTCGGAGAATAACGCAAACGTCGAGGTTTCTCTCGAAAATCTTCTCCTGAAGCTCTCCCGATAGTAATATCAATTTGCCCGGGGCTTCTCAATCTACTCTTAGCATCCTGAAAACGGATCTGCCCGACAACTATTCCTGATAAC
>JAPOQQ010000144.1 GCA_026710625.1 Candidatus Dadabacteria bacterium
ATGGATGAAGGGGTTAAGATGATGTCCAACGTGGTTGACGTGGATCCGAATGAAGTGTCCATAGGGATGGAAGTGCAGGTCTGCTTCGATGACGTTACCGACGAGGTCACACTGCCCAAATTCAAACCAGCGGGTTAAAAAGGAGAACCAAAGATGCCAAAACTTTTTTACGAAGATCTGAACGAGGGAGACGAGCACAAAAGCTCAGGAAGGACGATTACTGAAGCCGACATCGTCAACTTCGCGGGACTTTCCGCAGATTACAACAATATGCACATAGACGAGGAGTTCGCCAAGAAAACCGTTTTCAAGACAAGGGTAGCCCACGGCATGCTGGTCACCTCCATAGCAACGGGCCTCTGGTTTACCATGCCGAGACTCGCTACCGTCGCTTTCATGGGGCTTGAAGACTGGAGATTCTCGGGAGCGGTATTCCCAGGTGATACGATTCACATAACGAGAAAGCTCGTTGAGAAAAGGGAACACAAGCGTCCGAACATGGGATTTTTTATCTTTGAGGTAAATGTATTTACCCACAAAGACGCTGAAAAACCCGTCCAGAAGGGAAAGTGGGTAATTCTCGTCCAGAGAAAAGAAGAAGCGTAAAAACTCCGGAATTTGCTGACTTGGGTTTATATACGAAACTCAAACCCAACTGAAGTCAGAAGACCAACGGAACGGAAAAAGCAAGAAAAGAGGGGGACTTGAAGAAAGTCCCCCTCTTTTCTAACCACCTGTAAACCGGCACTTCCTCGCCTCAAGGGCCAGGAATTATCTGCTCGGTGACCACCGCATCAAAAACCATTTGAAACCGAAGTCTCCTCGCAAACTTTCGTTAAGTTTCGGACTGCCTAGCCGAAACAAAACAGACTCTTAAAAATCTCGTGCTTCCCGGTTGCTCCGACACTTAAAAAGCCGGACTGTTTCAGGGAAACAAGGCAAAGCCAACCTTAGCCTGGTACTCCTCCGAGAGGATTCCACTTTTCTGTAAGCAGAAGCATCCCCGGTATCAGCAGAGTCACAATGGACTCTATTATGAACAGATAGGCTATCGGCTTACCGAGATCCTTGCCCTGCGAAAACGCTAAGAAGCAAAGAAGTACAAGCAAAGCCCAAGCCCAGCAGAAGTACGCAAACTCCGCAAGCCCAAGTGCCTGGAAGTGAGCTCCGTACCATATGAACACTACCGTAGCGAAAAGACAGTACACTCCAAGCCCTTTCGCGTCGTGTCCGTGTACGAATACCGCGTAGACTATCAGGTATATCAACGCAAATACCGACACAAGCGCGGTAGCCGCCGTAAGACCAAGGGTGTGCAGCTTCCAAGCGGCAATCGCTATAAGAACGCCGACTCCGAGATTGAGCACGCCCACTTCTTTTGCTCCGGTTTTACCCAAAAGGGTCATTCCGTTCGCAAAGAACACGAACCCTACGAGCAGCAAAACGTAACCTAATAAAGCTTCTATTGGAACCATAACTAACCATACCTCCTGTATGAGATCATAACCGTTCCCGGTCCCAAGACAGGGACCGCTAATCATGCTTCTATCACAGGTGCGTATTCAATGTCAAGCAAAATTACATCTGCAACCCGGGGCAAAGCGGCATTACTGGGAGGGAATAAAATCCAAAGCGACCGAGTTTATGCAGTATCGAAGTCCCGTCGGAGGAGGGCCATCTTTGAAAACATGTCCCAGGTGTTCTCCGCATTCACTTGATACTACCTCATAGCGCCTGAGCCCGAAGGAGTTGTCGGGAACTATCTTCACGGCGTCCTCGCTTATGGGTCTCCAGAAGCTCGGCCATCCGGTTTTTGAATCGTATTTATGTTCGGAGGAAAAAACGGGCTGCCCGCAGCCGGCGGTAACGTAGGTTCCCTTCTCCTTGTTGTAAAGCAGTTTTCCCGAAAAAGGAGCTTCCGTGCCTTTTTTCCAAAGCACCTTGTACTCAAGAGGCGAAAGCTTCTTTTTCCACTGCTCCGCTGTAAGCCCCATGATCCCCTCGGGCAGGGGTTTTTCAGCCTGTTCTCCGCCTGCAGGCAGAAGTGGCCAAATAACAAGAACCGCAACCGCAAAAACAATTAGGGCAATTCCGCGCATAATCATGAAAATAACCTCTATTTCTCAATATAAACACCCTCTGTCAGCATGTAAAGTGCCTTAAAATCAGGTATCTAAAAAAACAAAAAGCCCACACCAAAGGGCGGAGGAGGGAAAAAGCATGCCGAAAACACTTGAGGTTCTTGGAGCCTACGACGAAAAACTCATAAGAAAAATCCCCGTGACCAGCAAAAGGGAGATGCAAAAAGCGCTTTCCACGGCAAGGACTCTTGCCGACCGGCCGTCAGAAAGAATTCCCATTCCACAAAGAATAGAGATCCTCGAGCGAACCAAGGCATTTGTCGAGAAAAACTACGACCGTATCGTAGCGGACGCCGCCGCAGAGGGAGGAAAACCCCTCATTGACACCAGAGCCGAGATCACAAGAACCATAAACGGAATAAAGGTGGCGACCGAATCTCTCTCTAACCTCGGAGGAGAGGAAATACCCATGGGCTCAAACGCCGCTTCCCTTAACAGGATGGCATTCACTATCAGGGAACCTATAGGGGTTGTGGTGGCCATCTCGGCTTTCAATCACCCTTTTAACCTCGCCGTTCACCAGATAATCCCCGCGGTGGCCGTCGGCTGCCCGGTAATCATAAAGCCCGCGCTTAATACTCCCCTTTCTTGCCTTAACCTGCTTGAGGCTCTCTACGAAAGCGGTCT
Source organism: Candidatus Dadabacteria bacterium (assembly GCA_026710625.1). Taxonomy (GTDB): domain Bacteria; phylum Desulfobacterota_D; class UBA1144; order Nemesobacterales; family Nemesobacteraceae; genus Nemesobacter. The sequence continues at coordinate 2,769 of JAPOQQ010000144.1, forward strand.
TCCGGAAAAATGGGCCCGCGCCGTTATAGTGGACGATACGCTCGCCGAAGCACTGGCCACAGACAGAAGGGTCAACTACCTCACATTCATCGGCTCCGCCAAAGTGGGGTGGCACCTGAGGTCAAGACTCGCGCCGGGAACAAGATGCGCTCTTGAACACGGGGGCGCGGCTCCCGTGATAGTAGAGCGCGACGCCGACATAGACGACATGCTTCCCCTTCTTGCAAAAGGCGGCTTCTACCACGCGGGACAGGTCTGCGTTTCCGTGCAGAGGGTTTTCGCGCAGAGCTCGGTAGTGAAAAAAGTCGCCAAAGGACTTAAAAAACTCGCTCTTGAGACAAAAGTCGGAGACCCGATGAGCGAAGAAACGCATATAGGCCCCCTCATAAGCCCGAGGGAGGTCACAAGAGTTCACAACTGGGTAAAAGAGGCTTTGAGAAAAGACGGGGAGCTTCTTTGCGGAGGCAGGAGAATCGGGAAAACCTGCTACGAGCCCACGGTAATCCTTAACCCGAGCCAGAACTGCAGACTCTCGCGTGAGGAGATTTTCGGACCCGTTATAGCGGTTTACTCTTACGAAGGAATGGACGAGGCCGTAGAACTGGCGAACAGCCTCCCCTACTCGTTTCAGGCGTCAGTATTCACCAAGAACATCGATACCGCACTTGAGGCCGTAAAGAAGTTAAAGGCGGCTTCAGTGCTTGTAAACGATCACTCCGCGTTCCGGGTCGACTGGATGCCTTTTCGGGGAGCCGGGCATTCGGGGATCGGAACTGGAGGAATTCCGTACACGATGCGCGAGATGACCCACGAAAAACTTATGGTAATAAAGTCATCTGCGATATGAGGGAATTGGAAAAAATTCCTGCCGGGACCAAACTATCCCGGCAGGAAAATATCGTTGCAGCGAGACAGGCTTAGAAGCTGTACTCGTAAGCCATGTAGTAATAACCGCCGTTAAATCCGAAAGGCGCCGAGCGCCGGGAGTAGGTGAAAATTCCCGGAGTATCGACTATAAGGGATCCGTCGTGATCATATATCTTACCGCTTCTTGATTGGAGATCGTTTTTGTCAGGCTTTACGTTAAAAAGGTTATTTGCTCCAACCTTAAGCGTGCCGACTTTGCCCAAGCCTAGGCTGAGACTCGCGTCGGTCAAGTACTTGGCACCATAAGTCTGTTCACCACCATCAACAACCGTATACTCTCCGTAGCGGTGAACCGCGACCAGTAGAGACGCGAAGCCTTTTGAATAAGTACTCGAGAGGGAGAAACGATCTTTAGGCTGCCATTCTTCCACTATTGAACGGTCCTGTTCCGTAAAAAGCTCTTCGGGGAGACCTAGCGGAAGATTTACATCTGTGATCTCGGTTTCGTTTATCGTTCCGGCTAAAACAAGCCTTAAAGTGGAAGTGTCGGCAAAAGAATGGTCAAAGCTTGCGACTATATCCACTCCTTTGGTCGTAGTATCCGCAGCATTCATAAAGAACTGGGCTTCCTCCGCTCCTGCAGACACTAATCTATCCTTTATTGATTGCGAAACAGCAGCGACTTTATCATTTCCTATCCGACCGCTCAGAATAACGCGGTCGTCAATAAGTATGTAATAAAAATCTGTTGTAATAGTGAGAGCAGGTACCGGGTTAAAAACAAAACCGGCACTGAAATTCCTTGAAGTTTCTTCTTTAAGCTCTGGGACGCCAAGTGCTTCCGCCACATCACCATCGTTACGGAAAGTTCCTGTTTGAGATGCTACGAGAACTCCCTGATCATTTGGGTTAAACTGCGTTGAGATCTGGTTGAAATAAATCTGCTGCATGGAGGGAGCCCTAAAACCCGTGCTCGCAGAACCGCGCAAAGCGAAAGAATCGGAAAGTGCCGCTCGGGCGGAGAGCTTTCCGTTAAACGTGTTTCCAAAGTCACTGTAGTTTTCATACCGCACGGCGGGACTTAAAAGCAGCATTTCCCCTACGTCAAACTCCGCGTCGGCGTAAGCGGAAAAAGCGTCCCTTGATTCCGAAAGCTCATCATCAGGTTTGAAACCAGGAAACACCTGAATTCCACCGATCCCCGCGCCTTCAGGACCATCGTAGTCTTCGTATGAATACCTCTCGCCGGCTGCTATTTCGTATTCCTCCCTTCTGTACTCACCTCCCCAAGCGAGATTTCCGAATGTAAAAGGAGTACTGAAATCCAGATTCGCTGTATGTTGAAAAAGCTTCAACTCTCCCGCATCGGCGGACAATGGAATTGAGCCGGTGTAATCCACGTCGGAGGAACATTGCTCCGCTTCCGCTTCACCGGTATGACACCTGATCCACGAGGCATTATGGGAATTACTGATGTCAAAGGAAAAAGTGTTTCCGCCCACTACATAGCTCGCGTCCATTTTGACGCTGTCGGTAAGGTCTCCCTCGAAACCCGCGCCGAATGCGTAATCATTTATGCGGGTGTTGATAAGGGGAAGAAAACCGTCTGGATACTCCGATCCTGCAGGGTTTTTCGCAGGCTCATTCGCCCTTCTGTAAAAACCTCCGCTCTGGTTTTCTCTTGTGGACAGGTCAAAAAAACTGTAGATCTCCCCGTCCATCAGATCCACCGGCGCCCTCATGTTAAGCACAAAGCTTACGTGCGTTGAGTCCGCATCGCCGATCCGGAAGCTGTTTCTGTCAAAAGCGCGTTCGGGATCGTTTACGCTGTTATTTGAAAGCGTCAGTGTCCCGTCTAGGCTGCTACACAGAGCCGTACTACCGTCCTCATTCACACATTCGCTGTCTGGATACTGAATAAGCGCCGTTGCCCCAGCCCGGTTGGAACGTCCTCTGTCCCTTACTTCAAGCGTAGCGTTCACGACGCTTTCGCCGCCAAGCGAAAAACCCTTGTTTAGGCTTGCCACCAGAGTTTCTCCATCCCCTTCGTAAAGCTGTCCCACAGATGCCGTGACCTTACCATCATAGCCGTCCTTAAGGACTATGTTTATAACACCGGATATAGCATCTGATCCGTACTGGGCTGAAGAACCGTCCCTAAGCACCTCGATTCTTTTTATCGCGCTTACGGGAATAGTGTTCATGTCAACACCCGCGGTACCACGACCAACGGAGGTGTTTACGTGTATCAGGGCGCTTTTGTGGCGGCGCTTTCCGTTAACCAGAACAAGAACCTGATCAGGTCCAAGGCCCCTAAGCGTTGCGGGACGCAGAGCGTCCGTTCCGTCGCTTATGGTCGAACTCGAAAAGTTAAAAGACGGTATGAGTTCCTGAATAACCCGTCCTACCTCGGTCTGCCCCGTAGCGACAATCTCCTCTTCGGTTATGACGTCAACGGGAACCGGGGAGTCGGAAACGCTGCGTTCCTCAAAACGGCTTCCGAGCACAACGAGCTTTTCAAGTTCGAAAGCATTTGTTAAGGGACTTAGCAAACCTGTAACGAGCAGTGCGGCAAGCCCTGCAATGATTCCTTTTTTCATCCTAATCCTCCTATTTCGAATAATACAAGGTTTTCATTATAACACAGGGTGCAGTTTAATTTAAACCACGATCTTTACTTAGAAACAAAAAGTCGTCGCTACTGTTCTTACCGACCCTTAAAAAACCCCTTGGCAAGCGCCTATGGTCGGCCTTTCCTTTATTGAAATGTAAGGCGGTTTCACGGCGTTTGAAACATAAGGACATTACTTTATACTTTCAGCCTGACCATGGAAACAGATCTAATTCGAAATTTCTCCATAATAGCCCACGTCGACCACGGCAAATCAACTCTTGCCGACAGGCTTCTTGAGTTCACAGGCACCCTCAGCGAACGCGAGAAAACCGAGCAGTTCCTCGACAACATGGAAATAGAAAGGGAGAGGGGAATAACCATAAAGGCCCAGGCGGTAAGGCTGAGGTACAAGGCCGATGACGGCAGAACCTATGAGTTCAACCTGATAGATACCCCCGGACACGTCGATTTCAGTTACGAGGTTTCGCGAAGCCTGATAGCGTGCGAGGGAGCACTGCTTGTGGTTGACGCCTCCCAGGGAGTCGAGGCCCAGACGCTTGCCCACGCTTACCTGGCCGCTGATTCAGGGCTTGAGATGATACCCGTCATAAACAAGATAGACCTGCCTTCCGCCGAACCCGAGAGAGTGAAAAAAGAGATAGAGGATATAGTCGGAATCTCCACCGAAGACGCCGTTTTGGCAAGCGCCAAGGACGGAACCGGCACAAAGGAGATACTGGAATCGATCGTGGCGCTTGTGCCGCCGCCAAATAGCCCTGAGGACTCGAGGCTCAAGGCACTTATATTCGACAGCTGGTTCGACTCATACCAGGGCGTCGTGATGCTGGTGAGGGTATACGAGGGGACGGTAAGGCTCGGCATGAGAATCAAGCTCATGGCGACCGGCAAAAAATACGAGGTGAGGAAAATAGGTGCGTTTGCCCCGCAGGCAAAGGAACTTGAGCAGCTCATAACGGGACAGGTCGGATTCATAACCGCCTCTATAAAAGAAATCGGGGAAGCCGGAGTCGGAGACACGATAACGGGTGCCGATTCCCCCACCGAAAACCCCCTCGAGGGATTCAAGGTCATAAAGCCCATGGTCTTCAGCGGACTCTATCCCATCGACACGGGAGATTACGACAGGCTCAAGGAAGGGCTCGAGAAACTCAAGCTTAATGATTCGTCACTTGTTTACGAGCCCGAGACGTCCTTGGCGCTTGGGTTCGGTTTCCGCTGCGGCTTTCTCGGGCTGCTTCATATGGAGATCGTGCGGGAGAGGATGGAGAGAGAATTCGAGGTAAACCTCATAACTACCGCGCCAACCGTTATTTACAAGGCCATCTATCCGGGAGGAAGGGAAGTGTACGTCGACAACCCCAGCGAACTTCCGACCGGCGACCGCTCAGCCCGGCTCCAGGAACCGTATGTGTCCGTGTTCGTTCATACTCCTTCGGATTACCTGGGGCAAATATTCGAACTCTGCGAAAAAAGAAGGGGAATACAGAAGAACCTAAGCTACGTGACCGAAAACAGGGCCATAATCGAATACGAGCTTCCTCTTGGGGAAATAGTCTACGATTTTTACGACACCCTGAAATCCGTCACCAAGGGCTACGCCTCGATGGATTACGAACCCGCCGGATACAAAGACTCAGACCTCATAAAGCTTGATATCCTGGTTAACGGAAACATGGTCGATGCGCTCTCGATAATTTCCCACAAGGACAAGGCCTACGAGAGAGGAAGGGGGCTTATAGGGAAACTCCGGTCGCTTATACCCCGTCAGCTCTACGAGGTAGTCATACAGGCCGCAATCGGAAGCAGGGTGATAGCCCGCGAATCCGTAAGGGCGATGAGGAAAGACGTTACTTCCAAGTGCTACGGGGGAGACGTCACCAGGAAAAGAAAACTTCTTGAAAAACAGAAAGAAGGGAAAAAGAGGATGAAGCAGGTAGGAAGGGTGGAGATACCGCAGGAAGCTTTTCTGGCCGTGCTTAAAAACGACTGACAGCAAAGCCCTCCGAAAGGGAACTTCAGTCCATCTCCCTCATCATCATCTCCGTGATCACCCGCGTTGCGCCGCTTACCGCGTCAGGGTCGGTGCTCACGTTAAGCACCGCCGGAAGCCCCGAGGAAAAAGCCCTTTCCAATCCTGGGGTCAGGTCTTTTATTTCCTCTATCTTCTCCCCGTATCCGCCCATGGCTTTTATTATTTCGTGAAAATCGACAAAACCGAGGTCCACTCCCTGGGTTACCCCCGCGTCAGGATAGGTTATCTCTATCTGGTGCTTGGTCATTCCCCACGCGGAATCGTTGCAGACCACCACCACAAACGGGATAGAGTGTCTCACCGCGGTCTCCATCTCCATGAAATTCATGGCCACGGCCCCGTCTCCGGTCACAAGCGCCACGGGCTTTTCGGGAAAAGCGACCTTTGCCCCGAGAGCGAAAGGAACTCCGACGCCCATGCACCCAAGCGGGCCTCCCTTAAGGTAATGCCCGGGTCTTCTCACTTCGGATGAAAGGTCTGTCCATGACTGGCAGTCTCCCCCGTCAACCGCGATTATTCCCTCTCCCCCGAGGTAGTCCGAAACAGTTTTCGCTACCGCGGCCGGGTGGATTCCCTTCGATTTGGAAACGGTCCGGCGAAACGCCGCGCGGGCGCGGGACCTTGAGGAGCGGGCATCCTTCATCCAAGAACGGAAATCGAATCTTGTCTTGTTTTCCCGGGCGTATAGATTCGCTTTTGCGAGAAAAGAATCTAGATCACAGACTACCCCGAGATCGGCCGGGCGGTTTCTCCCGAGCTCCTCGGGATGGATATCCACCTGGACGGTTTTGGCCTTGGGGTTTATTGTCTTTCCGAACCCGGCATAGATACTGAGCCTTATGCCAAGAAGGATCACAAGGTCTGCATTTGCGCTTATCTCCCTGAATCCCCCGGGACTTGCAGGTGATGCCGCCCCGAAGCAGCATTTGTGGTTGTCCGGCAGGATCCCTCTTCCCATGTTAAGAGTGAAAAAAGGCGCTCCAAGCATCTCGGCAAACTCCAAAAGACTTTGCTCGGCACCTGAGTACCACCCGCCGCTTCCGACAATTACGACAGGTCTTTTCGAGGCGGAAAGCAACCGGAAAAACTGCGAGATCTTGTGCTCGGGCGGTTCACAGTCGGTATCGGGAACGGGAGCCCTCGCAGGCGAAGTCTCCTTTTCGCCGCAGCTCGGATAAAGAACCTCATAGGACATTCCAAGATACGCGGGCCCCGGCCTGGCAGAGATGGCGGCTCCGTAGGCGGCCGAGACGTATTCTTCTAGTCTCGATACCTCGTAAACCGTTCTCGCCCACTTCGTAACTGGTCTTACGATTGCTTCCTGGTCTATTTCCTGAAGGGACATCCTGTCGTTCTCCTCAATCCCCGAACGTCCCGAAATCAGAACCATTGGAGAATTTGCCAAGTAGGAACCCGATACCCCGGTAAGGGCGTTTGTAAGTCCTGGACCCGCCGTCACAAGGCATATTCCCGGCACTCTTCTGAGTCTTCCGTAAGCATCCGCCGCCATTGCGGCTCCCTGCTCGTGGTGGGTGTCGACAAGCCTTATGCCAAGATCCGTGCAGGCTCTGTAAACAGGGTTTATGTGTCCCCCTCCGAGGGTAAAGATGTCTCTCACTCCCAAGTCGTAAAGAGCCTTTGAGACCAGATATCCGCCCTGTCGTCTCGCCATGAATGGTTCTCCCGTAATCAAAGAAACCATTATTTGGCGGGAAATACAACCCGGGGAAAATGAAAAATTTTTCCTTGAGTGCCCCCGGATGATGATTAATATGGAATTGCGGAAGGGGAAACGGGGATAAAAATTTATTTAAATGGAGGTAAAAACAATGAAATACGCAGTAAATCTATTGGAGCCAGCAAACGTCTTTCGCAACTTCGCAAGCGTCTTCCCAAGGGTTTTTGATTCCGATGCGACGGAGAGTGGCCGGAGTCCGAGAGTTGATATTTTCGATGACGGAGGGAATTTCGTTTTATCGGCGGAATTGCCCGGGGTAAGCAGGGAAGATCTCGACATAGACGTAAAGGACAACCGGCTTACGATAAAGGGAGAAAAAAAGCTTGAGAACAAGACCGAGAAGGAAGGATATCTCAGGGTAGAGAGATCCTACGGAGCGTTTGAGAGAAGTTTTTTCCTTGATGACAACATAGACAGAGAAAACATAAAGGCCGAGTACAAAGACGGCGTCCTGCGCCTCACCCTGCCGAGAAAGCAGGAGGAACCTTCAAAGAAAATAGAGGTAAACTGAATCGGGATAGGGGGGAATCTCGCGATTCCTCCCCTCCCACACCACCACGCGTACGGGTCCGTACGTGGCGGTTCGATGGATTTAAGCTGCCCGCCGGGCGTTCGGTATCGGGTCGCGGCTTTGCTGCGCGCTTCCTTCAGACCATGCCTCGCGACATCGCCCTTGCGCTTCGCTAATACTTCACCGCCATCAGGTTGTATAGGGGACTCTCACCCCCAAGCTGCTGTTCATGCTCGGCACACCCACGAATAAAAGGGAGTGCCAAGA
>JAPOQQ010000145.1 GCA_026710625.1 Candidatus Dadabacteria bacterium
GCGCAAGACCCATGACATAGGCGTCTCCTTTTCCCCTGCCGTAGTAGTTCTCGCGTGTTCTAAGGATTTCAAACCCGAGCTTTTTGTAAAGCGTAATTGCCGGGGTGTTTGTCGTTCTTACCTCGAGAATAACCGAAAGAGTCCCCATTTTTTCATAAAAATTAAATGTGTCCGAGAGCAGTTCAATCGCTACTCCCCTTCTCCTGTGGCAGGATGCCACAGCGATCTTGAATACGTGAATTTCGTCGTAGATAATGGTGGATATTGAGTAGCCGGCAACGTCTTCGTCGCTTCCGTTTATAGCTATATTGCAGAAGAACCCGGTTTTTTTGATGTAATCTGCGAGCACCTGTTTCGGCCACGGGGATATGAAGGACTCGTTTTCGATCTTCACGATCTCGTTTATGTATTTCGGTGATAGGGCCTTTATGATCATTTTTCTTGTGCCGACCGAGGGGGACGAAATCTCTCAAAATAAAGATCGAGCAGATTCGCGGCTCCCGTGTAGGGATCCGTCTTTCCTTCCATTACTTCTTTTTCCACTTTGACGAGCGTTTCTTTGACGAGGGAGTTTTCATAGAAGCTGTCCTCAAGATTCTGGACGAGCGCTTCATGCAGGCGATATTTAGCCTGCTTCCTTCTTTTTTCCGTAAAGTATCCGTTTTCTCTGCAGAGATTTTCATAGTCCATGACGCACTGCCAGATTTCCCTTATCCCGTAACCCGTGACAGATGAGCAGGCATAAGCCTTGGGAACCCACCCGGATTCGGGCGGCCTGTGAAATCTCAGCGCCTCTTCCATTTCCTGTTTCATAAGCTCCGCCTTTTTTTTGTTTCTCCCATCCGCTTTGGTTATCAATACGGCGTCAGCGCGCTCGATTATTCCCCTTTTTATTCCCTGAATGTCATCTCCCGCCCCGGTAATCATGAGCAGCATGAAAAAATCGACCATGGAGTGGCAGGTAATTTCGGACTGCCCGACTCCCACCGTTTCTATAAAGATCGTGTCGAATCCTGCCGCCTCGCAGAGAATCACGGCGTCGCTTGTCTTTTTTGCGACTCCTCCCAGAGAACCGGCCGACGGAGAAGGCCTTATGTAGACGTTTTCGTGCCGGGAAAGTTCCTGCATTCTGAGTTTGTCGCCCAAAACGCTTCCCCCGGTTTCGCTGCTCGTGGGATCGATTGCGAGCACCGCTATCTTTTTTCCGCACTCGCGGGCTAGATAGAGACCCAGAGATTCTAAGAAGCTGCTCTTCCCGACTCCGGGTATCCCCGTAATTCCCACCCTTATGGATTTTCCAGACCGCGGCAGACACCACGTGATTATCTCCCGTGCAAGCTTTTTGTGCTCGGGAAGGGTGCTCTCCGCAAGGGTTATCGCCCTGCTCAGAGCGGGTATTTCTCCTTTGGCTATGCCTTGGCGGTAAGTTTCCGCTTCCGTTTTTCTGTGCGGGGTCATCTTCGGGTTTCTGTCAGGGGCACGAGTATGGCTTCAGCCGCTTCGGACAGCACGGTGCCTGGACCGAATATCTGCGAGACTCCGGCGGTTCTGAGGTAATCGTAATCGCGTTTGGGTATTACTCCTCCTGCGACCACCATTATGTCGTCGCCCCCCATCTCGTTGAGTTTTTTTATAAGTTCGGGAATGAGTGTCTTGTGGCCGGCGGCCAGGCTTGATATTCCGATTATGTGGACATCGTTTTCAACCGCCTGTCTCGCCGCTTCTTCAGGAGTCTGAAAGAGCGGACCTATGTCCACGTCGAAACCTAGATCGGCAAAGCCCGTCGCTATTATCTTTGCCCCGCGGTCGTGGCCGTCCTGGCCCATTTTTGCGACCAGTATTCTGGGTCTTCTTCCTTCTAGAGTGGCGAAACGGTCGGCAAGCTCTCTTGCCCTGGCAAATCCGGCGTCCTTCGAAATTTCCGATGAATACACTCCCGAGATCGTGCGCCATCCAGGCCTATATCTTCCCCATGCCTCCTCGCACGCGTCGGATATTTCTCCGAGGGTGGCGTTTTCCCTTGCGGCCTCAACTGCCAGGGAGAGAAGGTTGCCTTGCCCCGTTTTTGCACATTCAGTGATTTTCTGAAGCGTGCGCTCAACCGCCTCGGAATCCCTTTTTTCTTTGAGCTTCTTTAGTCTTTTAATCTGGTTCTCCCTCACCTTGCGGTTATCCACTTCCAGTATATCGAATTCTTCCTGCGCGTCCGAATTATAACTGTTGACTCCTACTATTAAGTCTTTTCCCGAGTCTATTCTTGCCTGTTTTCGTGCTGCCGCTTCCTCTATTTTCATTTTCGGCAAACCGGTCTCTATGGCTTTGGACATTCCTCCCAGTTCTTCTATTTCCATTATGAGTTCCCAGGCCCTTTTCGCCAGATTGTGAGTCAGGTGCTCGACATAGTAGGATCCCGCCCAGGGATCGATCAACCTGCATACATCTGTTTCTTTCTGAAGATAAAGCTGGGTGTTTCTCGCTATCCTGGCGGAAAAGTCGGTGGGAAGGGCGATTGCTTCATCCAGGGCGTTTGTGTGGAGCGACTGAGTGCCGCCGAGCACCGCGCTTAGGGCTTCAACGCATGTTCTCGTCACGTTGTTGAACGGATCCTGTTCCGTGAGGCTCCATCCCGAAGTCTGGCAGTGGGTTCTGAGCATAAGCGACCCTGGGTTCTTGGGTTTAAACTGCTTGACGATTTTGGCCCATAACATTCTCGCAGCTCTCATCTTTGCGATTTCCATGAAGTGATCCATGCCTATTCCC
>JAPOQQ010000146.1 GCA_026710625.1 Candidatus Dadabacteria bacterium
CGGCATCCCAGTTTCCCTTCTTAACGGCCCTGTCTATTTTCCTTACCGTTTTTTTGACGTTAACCGGCATCGCATTACTCTCGGTTTCGTATTTCTTTAGGAGGCGTGTTGAGACATTGCCCCTTTTCTGAACAGATTAGAATACAGTTTTCGGTATCGATTACTATAAAAAATATGTTCTGCGGTTTTTTATTTCTGCGGCTTTTCTGGGCTCGGAATAGAGTCAGCAGTTTGTTTTCCAGCTTTCCGTAGCGAAACAAATGTTTGCGGAGCTACTGTTTTAGCGATGTCCCGCTTTACTCGGTTATTCTAAAGAAGCGATTTTATCAGGTGTTTCCATCCGCTTTACTTTGTTCCAAGCTTTCCGCAGTTCCTCTTGCTGGAGAGATGCCCATTAAACAACTAGCCCATGAGCGCGCGGAGGAAGGTGTCCGCGCAATACTGCCAAGGTTTCAATATTCATCAGTGCTTGATATTCTCCGTAAAACGCGTGGAAGTGAGGAGGTGCGTGGTCATCAAAATACATGCGTATGATGATTCCGTAAAAACGGCAGAGTTCAGGCATTTGCAAAAGAAGCGTCCGTGTTCGCCATCTCCGCAATTGATTTTCCGGTCAGTCGCATGTAGAGGGCGTCTGGACAGAGCTCAATATCATCTCCCCAAGCTATTGCTCCGTATGGGGTTATACGCACCATCTCGAAACATTTACGATCATTCCAAGCTTTGAACACGCCGTGCCCTGCCAAGTGAGATAGATTGATTTCCCCAGCCGTGCCGTCCGAGTAAGAAAGCCATATACGGTAGCCATCTCGCGGTTCTATTTCCGTTGCTCTGATCATTTTCTGTTTGCCAAAGTATACTGACTTTGCGTTTTGTCTCTATAATCTGATTACGCCGTTTAACGTGAGCGAAAATGCTCTTTGATTCTCGCTCGCAGTCATGAAGCGCCCCGCATAAGACGGATGGAACTTCAGTTAACAAAAGCAATTATAACTTTTGCCACGCGTGGTTCAAATTCGTATGGACAAAACTGATTAAATTGAACGCTGTCAGCCGGTTGTGAAGCCATGTAATCGCTTTTAATCTATGGGCCGTCGATGTTCTTCCATTCTCATAAAGCCGTAGCGGGAGGAAGCCATCCATTCGCCCGCTTTGTGGGTATGGTTGCCATAACTCCTATGGGAGAGCAGTCATCGGGAAGTGAAACTTGATCAGCAAGCGATATCTCGCAGAAGAAGCAGACAAAAAACCGTGCCCAAGGCGAAAAGCGACACTTCCCGCCCTGGTCGCACCAAAAAACAGGATCTTTTCAATCCGGCACTCTGCTACTTCTTTTTGCGTCTGCCGGTTTTTTTCGCGATAAGCTTTTTCAACTCCCTGCGGTCGGGGCTCAGCAGCTCTTTTACGTAATCGACGTTTACCTTGGTCACTATTATATGACCGACTTCGGTGTTAACCGATTCGTAAATCCCAAGTCTCATCATCCCCTTTGTCTGCATGAGGTTGTCTTCCGTGGGGCTTACGTAGTGCACGAAATCCGTTCTGTAGCGGTGAATCAGAAACAGGTGAAGCAAGGTCGCGAGGCGTTTCTGGCGAAGCGAGGGATCAAAATTGTTCTCGTCCCTTACAGTCAGTATCTTCTCTCCCTTTCTGTCCTGCAGTATCTCGAATATGATATCCCCCACCTTATCGCCGTTGCCGTTTATGATGTTCAACTCAAGCACGAAAGTTCCCACAGTGTGGGGCTTAAGTTCGGCGGTGAAGCTGTCTTCGATTTTGTAGTGTTTTGTCCAGGCCTCGAGCCACTCTTCGAGCAACTTGATGGAAACCTCCGTCTGGACCAGGTGCTGGAACTGCGTCGAACCCTTGCCCATGGCCTTCGTGGTCGCGGTTCTTCCGGAACTTGCAACGAGTGCTCCGTCCATGCGGGGTCCTCCAACATGGGACTGCGGAGTCTTGTAAGGCGAATCTATGAGCCTCAGTCTTCTCTGCACGCGGGCCAGGGCGAGCATACCGTCTTCCATAAGTGCCGTTGCGAACTCTTCGGCGGCCATGCCGTCGATCTGGTGGCCTCCGTAGGTTATGAAATCGAACACGAAGCCGAGCTTCCCTATCTCCTCTGGGAATTTTTTCATTTCCTCATCGGTCATTCCCGTCGTGTCCCAGTTAAAGGAAGGAGACAGGTTGTAGGCAAGCATCTTGTTCGGAAAGACCTCGTGAATGGCATCTGCGAACTGCCTTGCGTCCTCAAGGTCCGCCGTCTTGGTTTCCATCCAGAGCAGGTCGGCAAAAGGCGCTACGGCAAGGGACTTGGCGATTGCGTATTCAATCCCGCCTTTTACCTGGGAGTACCCCTCGGGCGTTCTTGAAATCTCTGGGTCCCATATGTAGTCGATTCCCAAGGAATCGGCTTTTGCCATTGCGTCTTTTGTTGACGCGGTTTTGGCAAACTCCCTCCACTCCTCGATGGTCATGTCGAACTCAATGCCCTGTTCGATGTTAAACTGCATGAGCGTTTCTATTGTTTCGCCGAAGGTGGTCAAGCCGGATTCCTCTTCCCATATCTCGACGAACTTGGTGACTACGGAATCGAAAGCGGTCTCAAGCTCCTGGGTGTCCCCTTTCATCTTCTCTATGTTTTCGTCGATAACCGACGCTATGCCCGTTTCCTCAAGCCACTTGTCCGTTTCCGCGTAGGTCTCGTTGCTTATCTTGTAGAGCTTGTGGCCGTTTATCTCCTTTACGCCTTTTTCGTGGATCTTTTTTAGAATTGTGAGGTAGGCGTTTTTGTAACTGGGGATGTTGAGCTTGGTTGCTCCCAGGAGAAACGGCTGGTCCCGCTCGTCCCCGTTTCCGTCAAGAAGGTTGGCGGCTTCGGCATCGGTCCTTGAAACTATTATCCCCGGCACTTCCATTATATCCAGCTGGAACCGGGCGGCGTTTAGCCTCTTTATCTGCTCGTCAGAGGGCACGAGAACCTTCCCCCCCTGGTGACCGCATTTCTTGGTTCCGGGCTTCTGGTCTTCTATGTGATAGCCGGTAACTCCCGCCTCGACGAACCTTCGGACAAGGTTTCTCACGTGGGCGTCGCCGCCGTGCCCAGTGTCCGCGTCGGCGATTATGAATGGGCTGTAGTCGATCTCAGGCGTCTGCTTCCTTTCCTTCTCGGTCATCCTTGCGCGGTTGTATCTCTGGTTCTTGTCCGCGGCGAGAAGCGCCCTCACTATGGGGGCCGCCTCGTCCGGCACCTGGCTAAGCGGATAGCTCGCGAGATCGGCTCCCTGGTCCTCGCCGATCGATCCCTTTGCCGACGTGGCCCATCCGCCGAGATATATCCCCTCTATCCCCTTTCTTTTCATCATGACCGCCTGGCCTGGCGAATAGGGGCCGAAGGACGTTATCTGTTTTCGCTCGGCGAAAAGCTCGCGGAGTCTCTTGTAGAACGCCTCCGCCGCGTTTTTCGCAATCGAATAATCCCTTCTTATGGTTCCTCTCTGCTCCACCACCTGGCGGGGTGAGTAAAGACGGGTTATTTCCCTGAAGCGCGCGCTCGAGAAATACCTTTTCGTCTTTCTTATCTCAGCTTCTAACTGGCTCATGGGTATGTTCTCCTGAAAATAAAAATGGTTGTTCTTCTGGAACCTAGATTACGAAATCCAGGTTCTCGGTGATTCTCCTGTCATTGCCCGCAAACTCCGTCATGTAGAGTTCGATTCTCTGCGAGGCTAAGTCGTGGTCGTGGTTGTTCAGGTTTATGTTGAGCAGGTCTATGTACCACGGCACCTTGACGTCGTCAAGCACGTAGGCTCTCACTATCTGCTTCGCTATCGGAAGGGTGGTGGGTTTTGAGATGTCGTGGACGTCCCTGTCGCTTGCCGTTTGGAGCTTTTCGTACTCTTCCTCAAGAAGCCTCTCGAAAACCTCGACGGTGAACGTGTCCCCGGCCTTAAGCCCGGTCTCGGGGTCGTCCTCGGTGAGATCCGCTCCCTTGTGGATCCACTCCCAGAGTATGCTTAGCCTTATCTCTCCGGTTGCGGCGTCTTCCATCAGGTAGAGGATGTCGTCGTTTCCGAAAAAGTCGGCAGGCTTAAGCGCCGCGGCCTGGAATCCCTGGCCGAACGCATTTCCGTACTGAAGTCCGACGCTGAGCAGGTTGCGCGCCCCCCTTATGGTTCTCGGGGCGGGCTCAAGAAGTGTGAGGCCGTCTGCGTCCTCTTGTGTATAGGTAAGGGGAGGGAACTCTCTTCCGAGCTGGTTCTCCTCGCCGACTTTCTCCCAGACGGGTCTTATTATGTGGACCATCTTCCAGTGGGCGACCCACTTGCCGCTTGCGCCTTCCTGCTGCTCCCTTACGGCCCCGGCGTAGGCCTTCTCCATGCTGCTCTCGACCCCTTCCTTCGATCCCACCGGTATGTTCGGTTCCATGCCTCCCTGCCAGAGCGCGAAATTTCCGTTTATATCAGGCGTGTTAACGGCTCTTCTCACGCGGTCTTCGTAGTTTCTCATGTATCCATAGGTCATGGTAATAGACTCTATGTTCGGGTTAACGAAATCCACATCCCACGCCATGGCGTCAGAGACGCTGTTTATGTAATCCCACCTGCCGGTGTTAAACCCGGCGAAGTGCTTGCCCAAAACTGCCCTTATCTCCATGAGCTGAAACGTCTCCTCAAGCTGCTCTATAAGCACGTACACCTTTATCGTGCCTTCGGGAAGCCCGATGTGGCCCTCAAGGGCGCTTAGCATCTCGTTCCAGAGCGCGGCTTCCTCGGCGGTCTGGATCTTCGGCAGGTAAAGGACTATGGATGAGTTCCTCTTGGCAAGCTCCCTGTAGTTGTTAACGACAAAAAGCGTCATGTCTACCACGGAAGCCGAAAGCGCTACGCCGTCAGCATCGCGTATGTGGCGGTCATCCAGGTGAAGCCCCCTCGCCCGGAAAATAACAGTGGTGAAGTCAAGCTGCTTTTCCCAGTCCTCGATTATGTCGTGTCCGAAAAAGCTCTGCCCCCACCTGTTTATCTCCCCGGCCACTCCTTCAGCTGTTTTCATGAACACCTCGTCCCTCGCGATTGCGAGCTTGAGGTTCCGCTGGTTGTCAAGTGACATGGTCGAGATCTGCCCGAGGGCATCCTCTCCGTCAAACATCCACCCGTCGGCACCTGAAAGAAGGGCGTAAGCGACGTTCCTTATACTTTTTTCAACTGGGGAGTTCGGTTTTGCAGCCGGGCCCGTTCCCTGTATCCACTGTCTTCTGAGGTCGTGGGGAATCTCCGGCCCCTCGAATTTTCCGTCCCTTGCGTCCTGGACCTTCATGTCGGTACGCGGGATGAGAGAATCGGGATCAAGAAAGGTTATTCTTTCCTTGGATTCGTAGCGCCTTTTCCTTCTCTGGGTCCTTTTTTCCATAAGGGCCTTCTGTTCGCCGTTATAGCGGGCCATGAATTCAAGGGCCTCCAGCGCCTCCGGCGTATAAACGTCCCCGTAGGATTGCTCGATGTTGTCTCTTATGTGCAGTGTGGTGCCCATTGGTTCTTCGCTCCTCGGATGGCTGTTATGATTGAATAAAAACTGGCTAGTATAAACAAGTTCTCGATTAAATCAAATATCCGTGACGAGACCCGTCGGGCGGCGGGGAAAACGGCGGTTTTTAGCCTTGAGCGGAATCGGACAGGCGAGCAGAGATGGGGTTTTTAAGCTGGCGCCTTCACTCGGACCGTGAGGATATCCGTGTCGTGATACTGCTGATGTTTTACCGACGAGGCGATGTGTCGCAACAGTCGCAGAGACACCTCTTGTTCAATCGGGACTTCCGTCGCCCGCTCGCCTAGCAGCGCGATCTGGTCTTGGAGATTTTCTTCGGTGGCTGATGCAATGAATTCAAGCACAGCCTCGTCGCCTTCCTTGTGCGCAATAATGTGCAGTTGCCGCAAAGGCTCTTCCTGGCTTGGTGCCGTCTTCTGCTCGAGCAGCGTGAGCAGGGTTTCTTCACTAGCAATGTCAAGGCGGTCAGCCATCGCCTCCCCCCAGCCGCTGTGGGAAGCAAACGATTGCAGAAACTCCCGGATTTTCGGCAATGCCGTAATGTGGAACGGAAGCTCTATGCGTTTCCGCCGAGGTTCAGTGACTTCGACAAAAAGCGTCAGGAGCAGAGCGGTGAGACCACCCGCTGTCATGCCGTTCTGCAACAAGCCGCCGGCAAATTCCGCGAAATACTCAGGGAAGATCACGCCGTTCTGAAAGCCGACACCTACCCAGAATGAAACTCCCGCAATCATGCCTTTGCGGTAGTC
>JAPOQQ010000147.1 GCA_026710625.1 Candidatus Dadabacteria bacterium
CCTAACGTTGATCTGAGGGTGCTTACGTCTGAGAAGTTCTCGGGCAGGAGGACGGATGAGGCGTTTCCGCATCTTTTGGGCTGCTCGGATCTTATCCTAAGCCCCGTATCGAGAATTCCTGACTCAGAACCTCTGGATCTTCTGTTCTCCTGCCTTCCCGCAGGAACTTCTTCTGTTTTCGTGCGGAAGTTCCTTGAGAAAGGCGTAAGGGTGATCGATCTCAGTTCCGACTTAAGATTCTCTGACCCTGCTGACTACTCCTTGGCTCACGGTGCGGCGCCGCGTTTTCCCGAGCTTCTCTCACAGGCGGTCTACGGACTTAGCGAGCTTAGCCGCGAGAGGATAAAAAATGCCCCGTTAGTCGCTAATGCGGGTTGCTACTCTACATGCGTTTCACTCGCCATAGTACCTTTTCTTAAAGAGTATGAAGTGGAAGATGACATTATAGTGGACATAAAGTCTTCTCTTTCGACTACGGGACGGGCTCCGAAACCCGAGAGTCACTACACCGAGATAAAGGAGGACGTATCCGCCCGGGGAACGGGAGGGGATGACCAGAAGCATGAGATTCTTCGCGTGCTCTACGACTTCTGCGACGTTAAGAAAAAGCTCCTTTTTTTTAATACACGCGTTCCGGTTAAAAGAGGGATAATGGCCGCTTCGTATCTCAGGCTCCGCTCGGAGATCTCCCCCGATGAGGTAAAGGAACTTTACGCCGGATTCTACAGAAATGATGCTTTCGTCCGGGTCTGCGACGAGCCGCCCGGAATAGCGTCTGTTTCCGGTTCCAACTACATCTCTTTGGGTTTCTGCGAGCGGGAAGGGCACATTGTCATCGTATCGGTTCTTGACAATCTCATGAAGGGGGCCGCGGGCCAGGCCGTTCAGAACATGAATATAGTCTTTGGATTTCCCGAGGACACTGGACTCGGACAAGTTCCCCTTTTCCCGTGACGGGGCGATGAGAAACTACTGCGAAATACTTTATTCAAACCTTGAGCGAAATCCCCGGGGAGCGGCCGTCTGGTACCACGGAGAAATCTACAGCTACGCGCAGCTCTGCGGTTTTGTTGACGGCTTTTCCTCGTTTCTTTTCAAGCGGGGGGTATCACTGGGGGATAAGGTATGCGTTTTCCTTCCCAATTCACTTTCCCTTGCTGTATCCGTTTTTTCGATAGCAAGACTTGGAGCCGTCTGCGTTCCAATTGACAGCGCCTGCGGAACCGAGGAGATAAGACACTGCCTCGAGTTCTCGAAGCCGGCCCTGATTGTTACGGATGAATCTCTTGCGCATACCATGGACGCCGTTTCCGGAGGCATAAACACCATTTGCGTGACCCGGGACAACTTTCTGGGCGAGGCTCCTGCGGATCCACCCGGAAATCATCCTTCGGAGAAAGCCATCTACCTTTTTTCCACGGGCTCAACCGGAAAGCCCAAGTGCGTTGCGAGAAGCCACGCCAACATGATTGCTCTTGCCCGGAATCACACGGCCACAATAAACTGGGATAGCGGGGACAGAATTCTTTTCTCGATTCCGATATCGCATACCTATGGTCTTGGGAACTTCGTGAGTGCCGTAAGCGTCGGGGCGTGCTGTTATTTCCTCCCTAGGTTTACTAGAAAAGAAGTTCTCGGTGTGCTGGAAGAAGAACAGATAACGATCTTTCCCGCCGTCCCGTTCATGCTCGAGACCCTCGCTCGAAGCGCAAGCCGTGGGGATTATGATTTCCCGCGGCTAAAGCATGTTATTTCTGCCGGGGCCCCCCTGCCCGAGGAAACTTTTTTTTCCTTCCACCGGGCTTTCGGTGTCTATCCCCGCCAGCTCTACGGTTCCTCTGAGACCGGGGTGATGGCAATTAATATCGCGGAGAAAATAGAGGAGAAACGTCTTTCAGTCGGAGTAGAGGTTGAAAACGTTGTTATAAGGGTGGTATCGGAAACCGGAAAAAAACTTCCAGTCGGGCAGATTGGCGAGATAATAATAAGAAGCCCTTCCATGACAGACGGCTACGTTGATTTTCCGGAAGAGACCGAGAGGGTCTTTGTCGACGGTTTTTACCACACCGGGGATCTCGGAATGTTCGACGGCGACGGGTATCTTTTCATTTGCGGAAGAAAGAAGCTTTTCATCAATATCTCTGGGAACAAGGTTGACCCGTTCGAAGTTGAGAACCTGCTTATGACTCACGGGAAAATAACGGAAGCCGCGGTGATAGGAACCCCTGGAGCCGGGGGAAGGGAAGAGGTAAAGGCCTTTATCGTCGCGGACGGACTCACGAGGCGGGAAGTTGTCGACTTCTGCAGGGGAAAAATTTCCGACTACAAGATTCCCGCGAAGATGGAATTTGTAGACGTACTTCCGAGAAGCCCGGCAGGCAAAGTGCTTAGGGAGAAACTTAAATGACCGAGCGAAAAGAAGTTCTTGGGGAAAAAATAAGACGGCTTGTCGTTGGCAAGTTCAACCTCGACATCAGGCCTCAGGATATATCGGCTGAACAGTCGCTGATCGAACTCGGAGTTGGCGTCGATTCCGTTTCGACGCTTGAATTCATTATGGAGCTTGAAGAAGAGTTTGGGGTCTCAATTGACGAGTCCGAGGTTTCCCCCGGGATTCTTGAGACCGTTGAGAGTCTCTCCGAGTTTATTCTCTCGCTTAAGTGATTTGTCCTTTTATTTCTTGTAGAGGTTGGTTATCGGGAAGCGACGGTCCTTTCCGAAGGCAAGCGACGTTATTTTCACCCCCGGGGCGCTCTGCCTTCTTTTGTATTCGTTATTGCTGACCATTCTGATTATTCTCCGCACTTCACTTCTTTTCTCCCCGAGCTTTACTATGTCGTCGACCCCGAGGCCGTCTTCCACGTAGGCTTTCAGTATCCTGTCGAGCGTGTCGTATTCTGGAAGCGAGTCAGTATCTTTCTGGTCTGGGCGAAGCTCGGCTGAAGGGGGCTTTTCAATTATCGATTTCGGTATCATTTGTTTTCCCCGCAGGCGGTTGTAATAATGAGAGAGTTCGTAAACCATGCCCTTGGGCACATCCTTTATCACTGCGAATCCCCCGGACATGTCCCCGTAGAGGGTAGAATAGCCGACCGCGAGTTCACTTTTGTTCGATGTAGCAAGCACGAGCCAACCGAACTTGTTTGAAAGCGCCATGAGGATATTTCCTCTTATCCTCGCTTGGATGTTTTCTTCCGTTACGTCTGACTCCATTTCGGAGAAAAACTCGGCGAACATTCCCTCGTAGCACCTGAAAACGTCTTCTATGGGAATGCTGAGAAGCTCGATTCCGAGATTACGCGCGAGCTTTTTCGCGTCGGTGACGCTTCCCTTGGAACTGTACATTGAAGGCATGGAGACTCCAACGACTTTGGAGGGTCCGACGGCTTCTGTGGCAATGGCGGCCGTAAGCGAAGAATCTATCCCGCCGCTTAACCCGAGCACCACCTTTTCAAAGCCGTTTTTTCTTATGTAATCCCCGGTGCCGAGGACAAGTGCCGAGAATGCGCATTTTAGAGGATCTTCTGAAGGATCAGCCTGGTTTCCCGGGATTTTCACTTTCCGCTTTGTCTTTGTAGGTTTAAGTGTGAACGCCTGCATCTGGTTTTCTTCAAAGGAAAGCTCATATCTCGTTTTTCTTATTGTCGGAGTGTTAAGCCTTGATTTGTAAACCCTCTCGGTGTTAACGTCGCAGACCAGCAGATCTTCCTCAAAATTTCCGGCGGTGGCAACGATCTCGCCTTTTTCGTCTATGAACATACTGTTTCCGTCAAACACAAGCTCGTCCTGCCCGCCGACCACGTTGCAGTAAGCTATTATTGTGTTGTAGTCAACCGCCCTTGTGGCGAGCATCCTCTCCCTCGCCAGGGGTTTCCCCATGTAGTAGGGTGAAGCTGAGAGGTTAAATATGATCTGGGCGTTTCCTAGCAGAACTTGGCTTCTTATAGGTTCTCCAGGGTACCATATGTCCTCGCAGATAGTGACCCCGAAAGTCATTTTTCCCATGGAGTAGACGGGAAACCGTCTTTCTGACTGGAAATAGCGGTTCTCGTCAAATACTCCGTAGTTGGGAAGGCGAAGTTTGTGGTATACGTCGATTACCTCCCCTCCCTGGATTACGGCTGCTGAGTTGAATATGTCGTCCTTTTTGTCGACAAAGCCAACTATGACGACCATGTTGTCCCGGCAGTGCTTCTTTATTTCGTCAAGCGCCCGGATGTTGTCGTCGATGAATTCGGTTTTTAGAAGAAGATCCTCGGGAGGATAGCCGGTCACGGCAAGCTCGGGGAAACACAGAATGTCTATATCGAGACCTCGCGCCGCCTCGATCACTTCGATTATTTTCTTCGTGTTTCCGGTTATGTCCCCCACGCTCGGGTTGATCTGGGAGAGCCCGACCCGCAACTGTTTCATCTGGAAATTATACTTGCAACCGCAGGATATTTCGAGAACTCTTGGGCTTGCGAGGTATTTTCTGCTTGACTGGGGAAAGTAGTCTTTGTTGGATTCAGAAGACGCGCTGTGAAAGTAAAATTCGTTAATTATGGAATTGCATTCCAATATAAACGAAGAAACATGGTTTCAGACCAAGATGAGCTTGCGAAGTTTGCACAGTTTAATTTGTGAGAATTCTGCGCACTATCCATTTTATTCCGTTTCACGGTCGGTTACCGTCGATGAGGGGTCTGAATCCCGGATATACGAATGCACCCGAAATCCTGTCGCAGTCCTTTTCGGTAACGCCCTCGGCTCGACAGATTTCATACCATCTATCTGCTATGGTCTGCTCCATAGTCTGAATGATCGCTCGTGCCTCTTGGGGTGCGAGCATAAAACGAGCGGATTGGGACAGCAGATTCTTAGCGTGAGCGTAACGGCCCGCATCGCCGCAAATAAGTGCCAAGTCCCGCCGTTCAATGCTCACCGGTACAGAAGGCATAAGGTCATAAGCCGGCGAGAGTCGCCAGTGCTCTTTTAGCGCGATAACGGAGTGGTTTCGCGGATGGTCATCTGTATTTGAGATAAGGGCGTTAAAGCACATGCGTCGGAACAGTTCTTGAGCATCCAGTCTCTCTCCCGAGGAAATTCTGCGCAACTCCTCAACCAGCAACAGATACGACCATTTATCACGATCCTGATATGAATCTTCTGAACCCAGGAGCGTAAGCGCGCTTAACATCCGGGCGCGGCGGTATCCTTGGTCGGTCTTTTCCCTGTCGAATCGTTTGACAAGCAGCACATCTCGGTCTCCGATCGTTTCCACGCGGCTCTCAGCGCTTTGTATGCCGCAGGCGCGTGCAAGAACCAGCATTGTGTGCTCAACCCGAGCATAGTTCCATCTGTCATCAGGACGATTAAATTTAGCAATCCAAAGACCACTGCTGTCTTCGACTACCGCCTTAGGCCGCGCGCCGCCCATGGATGTGCCCAAAAGCAGCAGTTCCTGTATCCGTTCGGTTTCTTGATCAGGGAGTAGGTCTTCATCGTTAACTACGGCACTTGCCAAACTCTGCAGTTTCTCAAGATCCATTGTTTGGTTGAATTCGCGACGCGGAGCAGGAGGTTCTCTGTTCAATCCGAAGCCAAGCGCACCGGCGCGGTCATCCGGCGAATACAGCAGATAGTCAAGCTCGCCAAGCTGGGTCTTGCCGGAGTGTTTCTCGATAACCCGCCTGCCCCAGTAGTCTGGACCTGCGTCGCGCAGTGTACCGAAAACACCTTTGAGGCGCTTTGTCTCAAAAATTTTTGTGCCGAGATTTAGCTCAAAAGGGTCAATCGGGACCGCATTTTCACGTGCCAGGTAACTTTGGCCGTAAACGAACTTGCCGACGGGTACATCGAACCGATTCTTGGTCAGTACGAATTTCCCGGCTGTCACGAATTCCGTTTCACCGGGAAGAACAATGTAGACATAGCACTCGCCGTTCACTTTGATTTCCTAGAAGTCATTTTCCAAGCCTTCCGTTGTGCGGGAGCGGGCGCGTTCCCTGCCCATCGATAGCGCCAACCCCTCTTCGTCCAGAACTGGGTCTGCAATCTCATCCATGGGTTCGAGCAGGTTGTAAACCCAGAGAAGGGCTATATAAACGGCGATGCCGGTTGAAGGCTTGCCTTTTTCGGCATCAGAAACCGGACGGGGGCCTGTGCCGATTTTTTCCGCAACACTTTTGATTGTAAGGTTTCTGCGAAGCCGGGCTGTACGCAGATTGCGGCCGAGGCGCTTCAGCGTTCGCTCAACCGTGTACGGTGGAGTAGTGTTTAGCAGATTTTTAGCGGTCATAAGCTCTTAAGTCTATTTTATCCCAGTTAATTAGCTCTTAAGAGTATATTCTTATTAAAAAAAGAAGCAAGTAACATATTCCTAAAACCGTTTTGTATCCTTTGGAGTGAAATGTGAGAAACTCCGCCATCATGGTCCGGCACCGAAACCGGTAGTGGATATTGTTGGGATGATTAAGGCTAAGCAATTCTGAAAGACAGGTAGACGATATTCGCGGCGAAGTGAAAGAAAACGCTTGACCATATAGTCCCGGTTCTCATGTATAGATACCCCATTAAGAGAGAAGGAAAAAACGTAAGGGCGTTCTGTCCGCATACCCCCCCGCCGGTGAACACGCAGATAACAAGAAGGTGTGCCATTGCGAAAAGCACGCTTGCCGCGATAATCGCGTCCCACCCGCCGCCGAAAGTTCTCTGAAGGTATCCCCTGAAGAAAAACTCCTCGGGAAACGCGATAGCCACAAGGTGCGTCAGCACGAAAAGCGCCGTCGGCTCAACGAACTTAACCGTTTTCCCCAAGTAGGCTGAAAGAAGATATAGGCAGACCAAGTAAGAAAAAAGCACCGCAATAGAAATTATCGCTCCCCGAACCAGCCCCCGCGGGTCGAACCTCAAAACATCTGCCGCACCGCGGTCAAGTAGAAAGGGAGCCCAGAGCATGAACCCCGCCGAGAGCAAAAGCGCGTACTCTCGGCCAATCGCGGTTCTTGAGATGATTATCGCCACTACCACAACCCCGTAAGCGACAAGCGGAATCGCAAGGTTTTTCGAAAGAAGTCGTTTCATGGAACTTGGGTTTTTTTCTCTTGAGCCGGGGTTCCGACTATAATACTTGAATATCAAGCAAAAGGGGTGCTTTATCTGCATGGAAGTCTTGAGAATTAGAAACCATCTTCAGGCGGAAAAAGTCGGGGGGCAGCTTTTTGTCTTCAATGAAGTAGGTTCCACAAATGATGTCCTGCGTGAACTAATAGCGGAAGGCTCAGACGCGGACGGAACGGTAGTGGTTTCCGATTCGCAGACCGTGGGCAGGGGGCGGCTTGGGCGAAAGTGGTTATCTCCCGGGGGCATGAATCTTTATCTCTCCGCCTTGTTTCGCCCGCAGGTCTCCCCGCAGGAATCTTCCGTCTTTACTTTTCTTGCGTCCTGTGCCCTTGTCGAAGTTTTCTCAGCCTACGGCGTAGACGCCGAGATAAAGTGGCCGAACGATATTCTTGTCGGCGGGAAGAAAATTTCGGGGGTACTCACGGAACTTGGCACCTCCGACGGCGCGGTCAATTATCTCGTGATTGGTATCGGGGTTAATCTTAATTTGCCCGAGGAGTTCATCCGCCGCGAGATGGAGGATATTTCGGAGAAAACCACCTCTCTTTCTATACTACTTGGAGAGGAAGTTAACAGGGAGAAGTTCTGCGCGGAGCTTATTAATGCCCTTGACCGGTTCTACGGAGAGTTTCGCCGCCGCGGGACACAGGCGATTGTGGATATGTGGATTGAGAGGTGGGGATTTGTGGGAAGGGAGATATCTGTAGACGTCTCAGGGGAGGTTATAAGCGGAGTTGTGGAACGCGTCGATGCAACCGGATTTCTTTATCTGAGAACGGATGAGGGTGACCTTCGCAAGGTGATTACGGGAGATACTGTCTTTTAGAGAACCCCGATTATTTCGCGACGAAGCGTACGCATCAGGTCCATCCACTCGTTTACCGTTTCCTCGGTCTCGTCGCTCACGTCTTTTTTTATGACTATTCCGTAGACCCTGGGCTCTACAGCGCACTTTGCGTATCTTTCCACGACCATGGAGCCGAACCTGTAGAGTATCTCAAGGGCCTTTCTGTCCTTTCCCTCGAACCTGCTCACAAGGACCATCTCGGAGGAAAAACCCTCGAATATCCTGTTCCACAAAGTTGCGCTTGACTCCATGTGAAAAGAGAGGATTATGCTTTCTGGGTCTTTTTTTTCCTGGCTGTTATTGGTTGAGTTCATGGTCTATGGTTGTTTATTATAACCACGAGTTGTGTGTGTGCGGAGTTCGGGATTTATGTTATAATTACGGGAGGCGTCAGAAGAGGTTGCTTGCGCCTCATCAGTTCTCGCTTTGTTTTTTCATAACGACACAACAGGCGGACAGATTATAT
Organism: Candidatus Dadabacteria bacterium; assembly: GCA_026710625.1. GTDB lineage: Bacteria > Desulfobacterota_D > UBA1144 > Nemesobacterales > Nemesobacteraceae > Nemesobacter. The sequence goes on from JAPOQQ010000147.1 coordinate 8,418, forward strand.
GAATTTTAAGAAACTTCCCGAAAAAAAGGGTCTTTATGATCCTGCGTTTGAGCACGATTCCTGCGGGATAGGATTCGTCGTTAACGTGAAGGGCGTCAGGTCAAATGCTATAATACGCCAGGCCATAACTGTGCTCAAAAACCTTGAGCACCGCGGGGCCTGCGGATGCGAGCCGAATACGGGAGACGGAGCCGGGATACTGTTTCAGAAACCCCATGCGTTCTTCGCTGACGTTCTTGGAACCGAGGGAATAACCCTCCCGGCGGAGGAGGATTACGGGGTCGGAATGATCTTTCTCTCCCCCGATCCGGCGGTTGAGAAGAAAACAAAAAAGAGACTTGAGAATATAGTCACCGAAGAGGGCCAGACCGTTTTGGGCTGGCGGGTGGTTCCGACCGACAATTCCTCTCTGGGCGCGACCGCACTCGGGTGCGAGCCCGGGATTAGGCAGATATTCATCGGGCGGGGGGACGGGACTCCTGCAGGAGACGATTTCGAGAGAAGGCTCTACATAATAAGAAAGCGTGCCGAGGCAGAAATAAAAACCGCCGGGCGCGACGAGTATTTCTACGTATCCAGTTTTTCG
>JAPOQQ010000148.1 GCA_026710625.1 Candidatus Dadabacteria bacterium
CTGATCAAATCCGAACTTTTGAAAACGGGTTTGCTGAAAATGGAGTCCACGAGATAGATAGAGCATTGGGAACGAGTTGCATCCTGTACGCGTAGCTTCATTCCGTCATAAAGCTCCATAATCTCCCTCGCCCATCTGACGATATTGAAAAGTGCTTGATTCTGTAAGAACATCTGAATAAAATCCATTTCCCACAGGAGAAAGAAACGCAAAGTCACAGAAATTGTTCGTTTAAATGATTTTACGCGAAAGCGCTTTTCGTCGGCCGTTTAGAGTTGACCGAGATAGCTTCTCCGCGAATATCTGCGATACGTGAAAAACTCCTAAAGACAGGTTCTGTTCAGATGGCGAGAACTTTTAATATTTATTGCGACGAAAGCTGTTACCTTGAAAATGACAACATCCCCGTAATAGCTTGGGAAGCGTTATCTGTGAAAAGCGCTTCGTCCAAGACCTTTCGAAAAAAACAAGAATTCTGAAGACAGAACACGGCCTCGGACCGGATTTCGAGACAAAATGGACCAAGGTTTCACCCGCAAAAAAAGACTTTTACCTAGCGCTCGCGGACCTCTTTTTCGAGGATGACAGATTGAGGTTTCGCGGACTTCTGGCATCTGATTCAAGAGGGGCATGAAGAAGATAAACGTATACCCGATTTGCGCCGTTGCGAACGGTTACAGTGGATACCATGGGTGATCAGCAACGCTACGTCACATCCCGAGATCGATAGATGGCAGAACACTAGGAGAAGAGAAACCAACTCACTGCTCTGGTATCGTGAAGAATACCTGGTTGTGCTTTTGCAGAGAGAGAACTGCTGGCTGCTCAAAACCGCATATGTAACCGAAGGGAAATACAGAATCAGGCGGCTGAGAGAGGAACGCGACGCCTGTACGGGAACTCACGACTAAGGCATCTAAAATGCTGAAGCCGCAACGGGCCAGCCGTAACGGCTTCGAATGCTCCTTCTACGCATGGCAGACGAGACGTTATATATGCACTGTTTTTGCGGGAAAAAGTCAAGAAGCTTTTTATGCTTACAAAGTTGGATATACAAGTTTTTGATTGTGCTCCTTAGCATCATCCTCCCAAATCAGACAAATTGTATGCTTACTCTTAGTCTGCATGTTGACAGCGACTATCAACTCCACAGACTGAAATTTTTCTAAGCATTCTAGTGGCAACTTTTCATCTGTTTCCGATTGAATGAGTATATTATCACCCTCTGGAAAATTTAACTTTAGCAGATACATAGAGTGAAGGCTTTTAAAACTGCGTCTACACGAGATCCAGACGCACTTCACGCCCGACCGCCGTGGCGGCTTTCTGCAATGTTGACAAGGTAACCGACCCGTTTTCCGCATCCAGCAAACGGTCGAGAGCGCCGCGGCTGGTGCCCATTCTCCGCGCCATGGCAGTCTTCGTAAGACCATCTTTTGTCATCGCTGCCGCCACCTGGCGCGCCAATACGCGCCTGATCGCGTTAGCGGTAACTTCCTGCCTGATACCCTCTTCATCCAGCCAGTTGTCAAAAGATGTTCCGATGTTTTTCTTTTTCATAATCCCTCCCCCTCTTTCGCCTGACCGCGAGGTCAATGTCTTTTCTGGGAGTCTTCCGGCTTTTCTTTATGGTTCGGTTACGCACTATATGCCTGCGGACTGAAGCCCAGATGAGTTCATGATAGATGGAAATATCATGTATTTGGTCTCTTTGAAGGGCAAACTTCATGCGCCGGATCCCACCAGAGCAATTTAAACACATCGCGGTCCCGGATTCCGATAACCCTCTCCCTGCCTCCTATGGCCAAGGAAAAAACCTCATCCACGTCGTTCAGCTCTTCGTGGTCAAGACGTTTCTTTGCCTGGGCTGAAAGATCAGCTATCGAAATAGAGTGATGCCTGTCGCCTTCAATCTCTGCCCACGTCATTGTCTCAAAACTGCTAAGCCGCGATTTTAACTTCTTCAGGTCGGAAACCGAACATCTTGACCAGCCGAAAGGACCATCCATATCCAGGAGCGAGAAAGACCATCTTACCTTATACCCCTGAAACGATTCTGGAATGCCGGACTGGATTTGCGGAGATTTTCCGGGTTCAGGATCGATTTTTCTCTTAGGATGCTTCCGCCTGTTGCGGTTTCTCGCCATGCCTCTGCGCCCGGCTTACTGATCAAAGAGAACCGTAATATTCCGCCATGGAGGCGAGAGTTATTTCCTCACTCCCCCGCCACCCTCTCGGCAGGGACCCGCGAGCTTTCAGCCATGGTTTTTCCTGGTGGGTCAAATCTGACAGCCATTGCGAAGACCTCTCGCCGTAATACTCCAAAACGGCATCAATGGTTTCAACATCGGACATGGAAAGCCGCGAAGAATCGCCCGAAACGCTCTCGAGCATGTACTGACCCCGATGCGCGGAATACAGGTCAACAACTACCGGGCCGTTGGCCCAAGCTTCTATCCTGTTTTCATACATGGGCCTTTCTTCCCATACCAGCGACCAGGCTTGGCAGTAATAGACCAGCTTTTGAAGCTTCATGGCGGTCATTGGCTTTTTTTTCGAGAGTATATACTCGGCTACATCTAACGCAGTGGTCCGCATGGTTACCTCACAATAAACATCAATTAGTTTCACGCTTCCGGTCGGATTTCAATCCTCATCAATAAACATAACAGGCATTGCTCTATGTCAAGAATTTATATGTTCTTTCACTCTTTGCAAGGAAACCCGGCCAAAATATTTTTCCGGTTGGGGATGGTAAGAAGCCCCCGGCTGATGAAGAGGGTGAAGAAGTAGGTACGCAAGACCTGCGTGGAACACAGAGAAACCCGGAAAGGCCTTGCGTCGCTTCAAAAGCTTCCGATATTGTACCAAGAAGAGTTGGAGCAGGATCCGGAGGGTGATATGCAAGGCAGAGCATCTGGACAAGGAGGCAACCACCCGTTTCATAGTGACGTGAAACCACAAACAATCTGAAAGCCATTCTCAGCGGAACCAGACAGAGTGCGCGGCGTACCTGGAAAATACGTTGTCTACTTCTCTTCTAGGGACGAACATTGAAAGGAGTGAAGAAAAATGATCTGTCTGATTCGCTATCCGCAGGCACCCCGACATCGTCGCACATAGCTTCAAATAATTCAAAAAGTTCATTGTCTCGGGTTTTACCCTGAACGGTTTTTTCGTGAAAATCTGATAGTTTTTCCCGAACTTCTGGTGAGTTTGCAAAGACAATGGATATTGCGTTTATTGTCCCAGTAGAGGAGCTTTGGGTTATTCGGCATCTCTAAGATTCCTTACAAACTCCTCGGAAGAAAGATCGCCTGTTATATCAGGAGCCACTCCCCGCAAATCCATGAGACTCGGCAGGTCATCATCATCGGGAAGCAACTCAATAGCTTGAACTTTAACGTCTCTTGGGAAGTCATTCCCTTTGGGGTAGGTCAGTTCGCCCGATACTCTGATCTTGCGACCAACTGCTTCTCGGGCCTCTTCAATCTTGTCCAGTGGAAAAAAACAGTTCACCTTTTCGGGTGGTATGGCTGAATAGATGCGAAACATATTCCGATCAGCGTGGATATTCAGAAATTCCAGACGTCCCTCCACTGTACCGATTGATTTAGTCTCTGATAAAGTGACGGCCTCTATGGCGGCTTTCACGTTTTC
>JAPOQQ010000149.1 GCA_026710625.1 Candidatus Dadabacteria bacterium
CTGCTTATAGGACTCATAATAGTCATCGCCTTTATGACGCACGTCGTCCTTACTCCTTAACCCGTACCCCAACGGATTATCCGCAGGATAAGCTCGCGGACTTCGATCTCTACTCCCGTACTGTCCCGGAACAGATACCCCCCGTCTTCTGTCTCTTCCCAGATTGCCCCGAGAAGTTTTAAGTTCTTTTTTTGGCTTTGGGAGCCAGGATCGATTTTTCTCCCGACAAATGTAACGGCGTTTCCATCCCCGCAAAGGACCATTACCAGTCTTGAAGTTCCGAAAAGCAGTAGAAAACCTCGGGTCTCTAGATCAGCATCAAAAACCGCATGCATAAAGCCCCGAGGCGGGGCAACCACGCTGATTGCGTTTTGGCCATATTCTTTGTTTAAAAACTCTATGGAGGTTTCAAAGCTGCGGCAGAGAAAATCCGAAGCCTTTTCCATTTCTTCGCATGTTTTATGCGAATCAGCCGAGACTTTCTCCTTTTCGTAGAACTCGGCAACCCATAGCTGTTTTTCCGTTTCCATGGCGTATTACCCTGACTTTCCGTTTTCTACCTTGAGTCAGCGGACAAAGAATTCTATCGTTTTAAACGTTGAAAAATCTGTTAATAGGCAAGTTTTTTCTCATTCTTTACTGAAAACGCTTCAAATTCCTTGCTCGATATAATAATATATGTTTATAGGGAGAGACAAAAGATAGACAGAATCCATGGAAACACCTCAGGTCTCACCAAGAGCGACCTGAAAAACCTGCTCAGGATATACAAGAGGAAAATCCCCCAGGATCGCCTGATTACCCCCGAACTCACCCGAACCCTTTTAACTTTCGCGAGCGAGCTCAAAAGAACCATAACAGTACTTATTGACCGCAAGGGAAAGGTAAGATTCGTCTTCATCGGAGAACCTTGTGATTTTCCTTTTGAAAAGCTGCTCGGAAGGAGGAGGAGAGCGAAATACAGGCTCAGGGGATTCCGCGCCGTAAGAACCAACCTCAAGGGATCTGGTCTTACAAATTCCGATCTTATAACTTTGGCAAGTGAAAGGCTTGATCTGGTGGCTTCAATGTCTATCGGTCAAAACGGTTCAGCCAGAGGCTTTGAGTACGCAAACCTTGTTCCACCAAATGGAGAGAATCAGGCGAAGTGGGAAATTTCGAAGTTTTCAGACCTAGGTCGAATAAACATTGATCTAGAACAGGAAATAAATGGCATAGAACAGTCCCTAAGACACGCTTTTCTAAAAAACGGGGGCAAGGAAAACAGGGAAGGAGTGATGCTCGTGGGGTTCAGCACGAAGTTCCGCTATCTGGCTGAAAAATCGTTGGAGGAACTTAACTCTCTAGCTCTCTCCGCCGAGAAGGTGGTGCTCGACAAGGTGGTCCAGACAAGAAAGAACGTCGATCCCCGTTATCTTGTCGGCAAAGGGAAACTCAGGGAGATCGCCCTTCACGCCAAGCACCTTGGAGCTGACACCATGATTTTTGACACCGAGCTTACCCCTGCCCAGGCAAACGCTATCGGGGAGGAATCTGGTCTTGATATAATGGACCGAAGCCAGCTGATAATACAGATATTCGCAAAACACGCAAAGACAAACGAAGGAAAAATTCAGGCGAGACTTGCAGAATTCCAATATAATTTGCCGAGACTTAAAGGCAAGGGAACGGCTTTTTCCCAGTTGGGGGGCGGAATAGGCACAAGAGGTCCGGGGGAAAAGAAGCTTGAACAGGAAAGAAGAAACATAAGGAAGCAGATTGAGCAGCTCGAAAAGCAGATCGATGGTCTCTGCAGAAGAAGGGAACACACAAGGAAAAATAGAAAAACCTCAAAAATTCCGACCCTGTCTTTTATCGGGTACACAAATGTCGGCAAATCCACGCTTTTTAACCGTCTGACCAAATCCTCCATAGTTACGCAGGACAAGCTTTTCTCAACCCTGAACCCGACAACAAGAAGAGTCATGCTCCCCGGAGGAAAACATGTGCTCATGACAGATACTGTAGGCTTTATAAGCAAGCTTCCCAAGGAACTCATAAACGCGTTCAGGGCTACGCTTGAAGAGATAGGAGAAGCTGACCTGTTGCTTCACATCGCAGACGC
>JAPOQQ010000150.1 GCA_026710625.1 Candidatus Dadabacteria bacterium
GGAACGGTAACGGAGAAATACAAACAGGCACCGAGTCAGATTTCATTAGCCGGTGCGGTAACCAGCGTCCTTGGTTCCTCAGTAGACGATAGCGCGAGAAGCGAAAATAGTCTCTCGGGGCAGGTGGGAATAGGCGGCACCCGTGAAACTACCCTTCAATACAGCCCGCTTGTCGGCAAGGAACTGAATACGACCATGAATCGACGTCTGGGGCTCGAGACAGTGTTTGATCTTACCCAATCCGGGTTTTCGATAGAACGCGTTCTTGCAATAACAGTTGAAAGTTTCGGACCCGCATTAAATGCTCCGTTTGCATCCGGACCTACCCCGGATTATTTGCCGAAACAGGGAGAATTCAGCAAATACGAAGAGATACTTGCCGCATTAAGAATTTTGAGACAACAAAATAAAATAAGGTTTCTCAATGCCAGTCCTGATGAGATCTGTTCCCCTACCAAAATCAAAAAAGAAGAGTCGCCGGAAAAATTAATAGCCTGCTTTTTGGACGACAACGATTGCCTGTGCGAAAACAATGATGACCCGCAATGGAAAGAATTGACTAACCTTTTGAAGGTTGAAGATAGAAAAGGGATTTTAATACTGACCGATTCTGAAACCAGGTCCAGTTTCGAAACAAGAGTGAGAACCCGCTCATTGTTCGGAATAATGCACTACCTGTCTCAGAACGTAAAAGTACCCGATGGGGACAGGGAAATAGTCAAAATTTCAAAGATCAACAACGGTGAAGGTTGCGGGGAAGAAGGCAAAAAGCAGGAGGGTTGGGATTGCAGCCCCGCTGGACAGCGATTCGAAGTCATATCAAGCGATACGCAACCTCAGTTGATTTGTTCAAATCCCCGAACTGATGGAGATTGCGCTTCGGTCGTTGCCAGACATAACGGTCGCTGGTTTTACATCAACGCCAGGGATCATGACAGCAAAGCTACTTTCGCGCTGCTGACAAAGTTATTTGAGATACAAATCTCTGGCAGGGAAACGAATCAGGGCATTTTTCTTGTTCAGTAAACTCGCCCATGTCAGCAGAAAGATACGGGGGCTCGTGTAAAACGGGGGCAACGAGGAGTTTGTAGAGGTTGGAAGCAGCATCCCGCGGCGGAATCTGTTGTATATGCTCTGGATAAATAAGGTATCGGCGACGCGTTACTCTGTGTCGACCGGCACCTTCTCGAGATTCGTTTTTATTACTCGAAGGAAGTTCTTCCCCATTATTTTCTCGACCACACCGGTCGGATATCCCTTGCCGAGAAGATACTCGGGGAGTGCGGGAAGTTTGGATATGTGTCTCATTTCTTCCGGAAAATCTTTTATCGGCGCTCCGTCCATGTCGGTTCCCACTCCCACGTGATCTTCGCCGCAGACGCTTATAATGTGGTCTATGTGAGCGTATATGTCTTCGAGGGTAGCGCAGCCTTCTCCTTTCCTTAAGAATTTCCCGTAGAAAACGACCCCGATTACCCCGCCCCTCTCGGAAATGGCGCGAAGCTGCTCGTCACGCAGGTTCCTTGGATGGTCCACAAGCGCTCTTGAATTCGAGTGGGTCGCAACGGGTATCAGTTCGGTGAGTTCCATGCTCTCCCAGAAGCAGCGTTCGTTAAGGTGGGAGAGATCAAGCGTGGTGCCCAGGGTGTTCATCTGCCCCAGAAGTTCTTTTCCCTGATCAGATAGCCCTTCCTTGCTTTCAGGCCCGGAAGCGTAGATGTTCCTGTTGTTCCAGGAAAGACCGAGAGCCCGGACGCCCCTTCTGTGGTATTCAACAAGATGCTCCGGGTTCAAAATGGGATCAGCTCCTTCCATGAGAGTGAAAAACCCGATCTTTTCGCCTTCCCGCAGTCTGTCTATGTCCCGTCTGCTTTTTATCTGAAAGACGCTTTCTGAGTGTTCACGGTATATCCCGTCGTAGAGGTCAAGCTGGGCCATGGCTTCCGTTACGGAACGCGCGGGTTTGTGCTTCGGGTGTATGAAAACGGTGTTGAAAACTACTCTGGCCCCGCCTTGCCTGAGTCCGGGCAGGGTTATCATGCAGGGGACCTCGGGATTCTCAAATTCCCTTTTGTAGTAGCGCATGTGAAAGGCTATGTCCTGGTGAGCGTCGATGGTGAAAAAAGTAGCCGAAGCGGGAGTTCCCCATCCTCCCCCTCCCGGAGTCTCGATTCTCACCGCTTCTCCGGCCTTCACCTCAATAGAGCATTTCGCGGGCAGTTTTTTCTCTTCCGCTCCCGATACAAGCGTGTTCTTACCGCTTTTCCCGTCTTCTCCGCCCCGGGCTCCCCAGGGCCGCTTCTCCCTTCTCTCGGTTATGAGGGAGACATGGGAATCTTCAAGGAACCTGTACTGCCTTATGATTCCGTCCCCGCCCGGAAACCTGCCCGCGCCCCCTGACCCCTTTCTTACGGAGTATGATTCCACCATTACGGGAAGCTCCCTCTCGATTGCCTCAACGGGGGTGTTGAGCGTGTTTGTCATGTGCGTGTGCACCGCGTTTGCTCCACCAGCGCCTGAGCGTCCTCCCATTCCGCCGGCTATGGTTTCATAGTAGGCGTAGGAGGAATCAGAAGGTGCGTTTCGCGGCGAGCCGAACGCGAGGTTGCTCATCGTTCCCGCGCTTGCCGCCTGTATCGTCTCGGGAACTGCCTCGGCGAGCGCTCCGAACACCACGTCCACTATCCTCTGGGACGTCTCGACGTTTCCGCCGACGACTGCGCTTGGGTACCTGGCGTTTAGAATCGAGTCCTCGTCGACTCTGATTTCAATCGGCCTCAGGGTTCCCGAGTTAAGAGGCGTGTCCTCGCCCGAGAGACACTGAAAACAGTATAAAACCGCGGAGGTTGTTACGCTCAGGGGAGCGTTAAGACATCCTTTTACCTTCTTCGAACTTCCTCTGAAATCGACCACTGCCGTGTCCCCGCTTATTTTTATCTTTACCCGTATCGGTATATTCCTCGTTCCCGCCCCGTCATCTTCAAGGTAGTCAGTAAAGATGTAATCGCCGTCCGGTATTTTCTCTATGGCGTTTCTAACGAGCCTCTCCCCGTAGTCAAGAAGCCCGGAAGCGGCCTGGTTTATTTTCGAAAGAGAGTATTTTTCGAGAAGCTCCCGCATCCTTTTCTCCCCGGTATCAAGCGAGGCTATCTGCGCCCGAAGATCCCCTTCTCTTTCCTCATGATCCCTGGTCGAGAGGATTATTTCCTGAAGCAGGGTTTCACGCACCACGCCCTCTTCCCGTATTCTTGTCGGGGGTATTATGATTCCCTCTTCGTGGATTGTCGTTGAAAGCGGCATGGACCCCGGGGTGTCGCCCCCTATGTCCGCGTGGTGGGCTCGCGAAGCGAGCAGAAACTCAGGCTTTCCGTTGACGAACACTGGCGCTACGCACGTTACGTCGGGAAGATGCGTTCCGCCGCGGAACGGGTCGTTAAGGATGAAAACGTCTCCCGGGGAGAGATTCTCCGTCGCTACCGATCTTGCGGCAAACGACATTGACCCCAGGTGTATGGGGATATGGGCGGCTTGGGCGATCATCTCTCCGGCCGAGTTGAATATGGCGCAGGAAAGATCCCTTCTTTCCTTTATGTTGGGAGAGAATCCCGCTCTTACGAGAACAGAACCCATCTCCTCGGCGATTGTTCCGAGAAGGTTGTTGAATATCTCGAGTTCGAAAAGTTTTAGTTCCATACAGGAAAATGATAACTAATGGGGATTTTCCGTGTGAGGGGGAGTAAGATGCAAAGAGGTGTTGGCTAGGCCCTGGGACTTTGCGATATTGCGCTCTGAAGCGCTTCTCCCATCTCGGCCGGGCTTTTGCAGGTAGTGACCCCGGCGCGCTCAAGCGCACGGAACTTGTCCTCGGCGCTTCCCGAGCTCCCTGAGATAATGGCTCCCGCGTGACCCATTCTTTTTCCCTTGGGCGCCGTGGCTCCCGCGATGAATGCGGCTATGGGCTTCGTGAAATTCTGGCTTATGTATTCGGCCGCCTCTTCTTCGTCAGACCCCCCGATTTCCCCTATCATTATCACCGCGTCTGTGTCCGGGTCGTTCTCAAAGAGCGAAAGCGCGTCAATAAAAGTGGTTCCGATAACTGGATCGCCGCCTATGCCGATGCACGTAGATTGTCCTATGCCGAGGTTTGTAACCTGCCATACGGCTTCGTAGGTAAGTGTCCCGCTTCTTGAGATGATTCCCACTCTTCCGGGTTTATGTATGTACCCCGGCATTATCCCCACCTTGGCCTCCCCGGGGGTTATCACGCCCGGGCAGTTGGGTCCCACAAGTCTTGCATCGGAACCCCTCATGTATTCCTTCACTCTTACAACGTCCAGGGTAGGTATTCCCTCGGTTATGCAGATTACGAGTCCGACGCCGGAATCGAGGGCCTCTAGCATCGAATCCATAGCAAACGCCGCTGGAACGAACACAAGGGACACGTCCGCTCCGGTTTCCCGCACCGCTTCGGACATGGTGTCGAAAACCGGGAATCCCTCGACGCTGCTTCCGCCTTTTCCCGGAGTGACGCCGCCGACGACGTTGGTTCCGTACTCGCGGCACTGGGTCGCGTGGAAAAGCCCGGCGCTTCCCGTTATTCCCTGCACCAAAACTTTTGAGTCTTTATTTACGAGAATGCTTATTTCCCGGTCCTCCACGATGAGTTTTTCAAATGAGGGGGGAACTATAACATGCATAGTCCGTTTTTTCAAAATCTTTTGCCCCGGATTCAAAAACGCCCAAAGGGGCTTTTGCGGCCATGAAACGTTCTTTCGGGCGGAGGGTAGCTGAACAGTTCTCGGAACATTGCCGGTTGGTTCGGGTCGGCGATCTATAAGGGGTCTCCTGTGAAAGATTCACCGGTCCTTCTAGGACTTATCGTTTCGTATCATATTGAAATTATTGATAATTTGTTACAATACCTGTTTTCAGGTCCCCCGCAGTTTAGAAAGGACGGAGCGGTGATACAGGTATACAGAATCAGCTTTCCTGACGGATCGGCTTACGTTGGGCAGACAAGGCAGCGGGTTTCCTACCGACTTGCGCAGCATCGGCAGTCAAGTCCATGCAATTCGATTCTGTACCGAAAACTTCTGATAATGAAGCCGACTGTAGAAATTCTCTCGCGTCACCGCAAGCAGGAGACCGCCGACCGGGAAGAAAAAAAGTGGATCATGCGGCTTGAGAGACCCATAAACAGGTATGTTGAGGGGAGGCAAATCAATATGAATCCCGCAGCGCCGTCATTAAGTCGCAACAGGTGGCGCAAGGAAAGAAACCGGCGGGAGAGACCCAAGTATCCTCGTAAGGCTGAAGGTCATTACGTTTGTTCCTGGTGTTGGCGAAAACTTCCCGTGTCGAAGTTTTATTCTGACTGTTGCAGGTCGGTTGGTCTTTCAAGCCGGTGCAAAAGATGTTCTGAGGCCGAGAGCAGGGCACGTCGAGAGGCGATAAAAAAAAACGCGGATACCTCCGTCGCTTATTTTCAGGCTAAGCTTGCGTGCCAGGCACTGCGGAAAACCAAAACCCGACCGGCAGTCAGTGTTTTGTATAAGAAATAAAAAATTTCCTTACAAGAAACTCGTTTCTTGAATTTTCAATAACATAAAACACAGTGTAATTTTGATAAAGGAGGGGAAGGTATTTATGATAAGAAAGGTCGGCTGGGAAGAGCATGGAGGGCGACAGAAACTCCTGAAGAGGAACAGGGAGCGGAGAGACTGGGAACGGCAACAGCAGGGCAAAGACAAAAACTGGGATAAAGCCTTTACGGTGATATTCGGCATAGGTTGCGTATGAAAAGCACTCTTAAAAATCGAACTGTTTTCACACGAGACAACCTTGAAGTCATGCGGGGCATGGCGGATAAGCGCGTAGAACCTGATTTACTTAGATCTGCCGTTTAATTCCAACGCGGTTGGAAATGTGATTTTTAGATGTAAGTCCCTTTAACTGTAACCCGGCCCCGGAACCTTGAAATGAAAAACACTTGTTCATTTCTGTATTTTTTTATTCTGATCTGCATTCTGGGCTCTTCAGCATGCCGTAGCAATGACTGCGCGGATGCTTCTCTCTGCATAGGGGTGCTCATCCCCGAGAGGATTTTTGACGGCAGCTATGACAGCAGACGACAGGCGGTAGTCTCGGCCGTAGAAGATATCAATGCCGCAGGCGGTGATATAGAACTTGTTTTTGGCCGCGACACTGACCGTTCTTTTGATTCTGATGCCCTAGGGAATCTTCTAGACAGGGGGGTCGACGGGATAATAGGTCCGACTACTTCTGCCGATTCCGTGAATCTTGTGGATGATTTTGTCCGGGCGAGGATGGTCGCGATATCACCCTCGGCCAGTTCGGTTGAAATAAGCACTTTCGCCGATGACGGCTACTTCTTCAGAGTTATTCCATCGGACGCATTCCAGGCGCCCATACTTGCGAAGCTGGTAAAGCAGGCCGGGGGAAAACGCGCGGCCATACTGTTTCGTGACGACAGTTACGGAAGAAACCTCAAGGATGGTCTTGTCGAATCCCTTAAACAAGAGGGGGTAAGCTCGCTTGAGCCGATTGAGTACGGGGAAGGTCCCGAGGCGGCAGTAAATGCCGTGGTCAATGCGGTAAATGCCGAGGATAATCCTGTAGATTCCATTATTCTCGCACTGTTCCGTGAAGGGGGAGCGAATTTTATGGCCAGCATGCTCAAGAGGGATGAGCTCAATGGAAGGGTGAGATACTACGGGGCGGATTCTTTGTCAATTGAGGGCTTTGCTGAAATAGTTGTCGCCCTTGACCCCGAAGTGCTCTCGCTTGAGGATATGGAAGGTTTTGTAACCACAATCGCGGGCCCTGATCCTTGCAGACGGGAAGACAGGAAGGAAGTTTTTGATGAAGCGGGAAGATATGCGAGGCAGATATACGATGCTGTTGCGCTGATGAAGCTTGCGTCCATTAAAAGCGCGTCTTCGGATCCTGCCGTGTATGTCGGGGAAATGATAGGGGTAAGCAGGGATGGGACCAAATGCAGAACTTATGCCGAATGCGCGGCATTTCTCACCGACGGCGACAGTACCAACGATAATATTGATTATTACGGCTTTTCAGGCGAGATTGATTTCGATGCCAACGGCGACGTAACTAAGGCTTTTTACTACGTGCACACTTATGATGACATGGGCGGAAGGCCTGACCCTGTTCTCGTTGACCTGGAAGGGAATCCCGTGGGCGAGTGTAAGGCGAACGACTGATAAGCTGATACAGGGATAATATCCGGCAAGCGAGTCCGGCATACACGGCGGCCGATCAACGGGTGATCAGGCGACTGGGGGCTAGCCGCTGTGTCGAAGACAAGATAAGACTGGCAGAATTACTCTATATTCTGAATCTGCTCCCGTATTTTTTCCAGCTCGAGACGTATGCTTATGGTAAGGTGCGAGATCCCCGCGTCCTTGCATTTTGCCGATACTGTTCCCGCCTCCCTGTTCATTTCCTGGACCAGAAAGTCAAGCTCCTTTCCCACGGGACCCTTTTTCCTGGCGGTTTTCCTGAACTTTGAGATATGGGCTTCGAGCCTGACGATCTCCTCGTCAATCTCGCTTTTCTCCGTGATTATTGCCGCGGCTTCCTGGGATATTATGGGGTCGTTCTTTTGCCTTGAGGAGAAGATTTTCTCGATTTTCTCTTTTGTCTTCTTGTCGGATTTTTTTACGAATTCCTTTCTTTTTTTCTTTATGCCGTCAACCGTTTTTTTTATGGCCTCCAGGCGCCCGAGTATGGCTTTTTCAAGTTTCTGTCCCTCGATTTCCCGGCTCCTGTTGAACTTTACCAGGGTTTTTGCGACCGCTTCCTTGATTCTGGCTTCCGTCTCCTTTGAGACCTCTGGTCCGGCGTGGCTTTCAAAGGAGTTCTCCATCATGAGCAGGTGCTCAATTCCTATCTCCGTTTTAAGTCCCAGGGAGGAATTGATTCTTTTAAGGGAACTGTGATTCTCCCGGAGAACCTTTTCGGATAACCGCTGTCTTTCCCTTTTGTTTGTCTGCACGGAGAGCCTCAGGCGGAGTTTTCCTCTCTGAATTGAGTTTTTCATCCTGTCCTCAATGGCCATCTCCATTTGGAGCAACGATTCGGGAAGGCTTGCCTTTACGTCGAGGAACCTGTGGTTCTCCGACCGCATGTCCACGACGATCTTTCCGATTTCCGTGTTTACGGATGATTCCGCAAAACCTGTCATGCTTTTCATGATAGTTTTCTCTTTTTTTCTGTATCCGGTTTCTTTTTTCCCAAGCAGGATACCCGCAACGGGTTCCGCTTCGCAACCGCCGCGGGGTGCCCGAAGAAAACCGCGCCGCATATCGCCGAAACTTGCCTGCGCCATTTTTCTCGTTTAACTTCTTACTTTATTCAGAGGATCTTCAGTTCCCGCTCCATGAGAAAAGCTCATCTTTTCGTTCTGCCGTTGCTGCTTCTTTTTGCCTCCTGCGCCATTCCCGTGCGAAGTCAAGACGCAAGAAGGCCGCAGCCCAAAGTTTCCGCCACCAGCGTCGTGAAATCTTTTCTCGAGGCGCTTAAGGAACGGGACTTTAAATCCGCTTACGAAAAGGTCTACATATTCAGTTCGGACCGTGAGGGTTACGTGAGCAGGTTCGAGCTTCTTTACGAGCGCTACGACATCAGGATAGTTGACTACAGGGTCCTGGCGACCCAGCTTTTCAGGGACAAAGCCAGAGTGGTTGCGGAAGTGGAGGTTGACTACAGGGAACCGGGCGAAGACAAGCGTCAGAGGGTCAGACGTACAACCCTCTACGATCTCTCCATATCCGAAAAAAAATGGAAGATAATGAAGGACGAGTGCACTGAGAACTGCCGCTACGGACCGGAGGTTGAAGGCGGAGACGGAGGAGGCTAGAGTGATAAAAGTTGCGGTAGTCGGGGTGTGCGGGCGTATGGGAATGAGCGTGGCTTCACTTGCGGGCGCGGACGGGGATATTGAGCTTGTCGGAGCGACTGAGGCGGCGGGACACGTTTCGGTTGGCCGCGGTCTCGGGGATTTTGTCGCGGGTGCGGGGCCGGGAGTAAGCGTGAGTGACAGTATCGAGGAAGCGGCCCGGGACGCGGATGTCATAATTGACTTTACCGTTCCCGAGGCGACCCTTGCCCACGCCGAATATTCAGTCCGGAACGGAAAATCGATGGTCATAGGGACGACGGGCTTTGAGCCGGAGCAGAGGGAAGAACTCCTTAGTCTGCTTGAGCGGATACCGTGCGTTTTCTCTCCCAACATGAGCGTCGGGATAAACGTTCTTTTCGAGATATCAAGACAGGTGGCCTCTCATCTGGGAGAGGGCTACGACGCCGAGATTTTCGAGACCCATCACAGGGCAAAAGCCGATTCTCCCAGCGGAACGGCAATCGCGCTTGCAGAAGCGGTCGCCGCCGGCCTCGGATCAGAACTCCAAGACGTGGCACGATACGAAAGACACGGGCGCATAGGGGCGAGAGGGAAAGGGGAAATAGGTATCCAGACGCTTCGGGGAGGAGACGTGGTCGGGGATCACACCGTCATGTTCCTCGGCGACGGAGAGAGAGTGGAACTTACCCACAGGGCGACGAGCAGGGAGAACTTTTCTGCGGGCGCGATTCGCGCGGCGAAATGGATTCCGGGAAAATCTCCGGGGATCTACGCGATGAGGGACGTGCTCGGATTCTGATCCCGCAGCGTTTATCCACCATGTACCAGTTCAGGCTTATCGAAAAGGAAAAGGGCGGTTCCGCCAGGCTGGGGGAAATCCGCACTTCCCGCGAAACGATTGAGACTCCGGCATTCATGCCCGTGGCGACCCAGGGAGCGGGCAAGGCCATAACGCCCCTTGATCTTCGCCGTCTCGGTTTCAGGGTTCTTATCGCAAACGCCTACCATCTCTACCTGAGGCCCGGCACTGACATAATAAGCTCCCTCGGCGGACTTCACCGCTACATGTCGTGGGACGGCGCGGTCGTCACCGACAGCGGCGGCTATCAGGTCCTGAGCCTCGCGAAAAGCAGGAAAATAACGGAAGACGGGGTCTCTTTCCGCTCTCACATAGACGGAAGCGAGCATTTTTTCTCCCCCGAGGTCTCGATAGCCGTTCAGGAGGACCTGGGCTCCGACGTGATGATGTGTTTTGACGAATGTCCGGCCCATGATTCCCCCTACGGGTACATGGAGAAATCGGTTTCCCTAACGACGCGCTGGGCGGGGCTTTGCAAGGAAGCGAGACGGGACCCCTCCAGGGCGCTTTTCGGCATTGTGCAGGGAGGGGTGTACGAGGACCTTCGGGCGCGTTCAGCGGGCGAGCTTGTGGACATAGGGTTTGACGGCTACTCGATAGGCGGCCTGGGGGTCGGCGAGTCAAGCGGGGCGACTTTCGAGATTACCGAGCTATGCGCCGGGCTTCTGCCCGAGGACAGGCTCAGGTACCTCATGGGCATCGGGAATCCGAGCGACATAGTGAGGGCGGTGGCTCTCGGAGTCGATCTTTTCGACTGCGTGATCCCGACCCGCAACGCCCGCAACGGCACTCTCTTTACAAGCCGGGGAAAAGTGGTTATAAAAAACTCCCGTTACGCGTACGACAGCTCGGCTCTTGATGAGGATTGCGGCTGCTACACGTGCGAAAATTTTTCAAGGTCGTATCTGAGGCATATATTCATGGCCGGGGAGATTCTCTCTCTTCAGCTGCTGACCCTTCATAACCTCTATTATTACTCCGAACTGATGAGAAGAATAAGAGAATCGATAAAAACCGGCACCTTCAGGCAGTTGTGCTCGGAACTCAGCGATGCTGAGGAGGAACAGTAATTGAAAAACCTAGCTTTTGTCACTACTTCAGCCCTTTTTCTTTTATCATGCATGCCTCCCGGGACCGGGCAGGGAGGACCTGGGGGATCGACGTTCTCGGCCATACTTCCGTTCGTCGCCATATTCGCCCTTTTTTACTTTCTTATCATAAGGCCCCAGCAGCGCCAGAGCCGTGAGCGCAAGAAGATGCTCGCCGAGGTAAAGAGGGGTGACACCATTGTTACCACCGGCGGCATATACGGCAGGGTGATAAACGTCGACGGGGATGACATCACCGTCGAGATAGCTAAGGGCATCAACATAAAAATGGTCCGCTCCGGGATCTCGGAGAAGACCGATTCTGTGGCCGCTGAAGGCAAATCCAAAGGGGGCGGCTGATTAGATGAAAGGCGTGTCCCGTCTTTGGATTACCGTTATTGCTCTTTTCTCTTTTCTCTGCGTAATACTCCTTACGCCTACCTTCATGGGCGACAAGCTTCCCTCGTGGTGGGGGAAGGTTTTCTCGAGCAAGGGGATAAGCCTCGGGCTTGATCTTGAGGGGGGGATATTCCTTCTTCTGGGAGTGGAGACCGAAGAGGGCATTGAGCAGGAAATGCTCATAGTTGAGGAGGCCCTCGTATCGAAATTCAGGGAGGGGAGGATCCTCGTTAAGAACTCCTCTGTTTCGGACGGAACCCTTACGATCGGTCTTTTCCCGGGCGCGGATATGGACAAGGCGCTTGAGATCGCGCGCGACGAGTTTGAAGAGGTAGCGGATATAAATTCCGAAGGCTTCCTGGTCAGGCTCTCGATAAAACCGTCCTACGTGGACGAACTTGAGCAGAACTCAATAGAGCGGGTGCGCCACATAATAGAGAACCGCGTCAAGGATTTCGGCCTCGTCGAGCCGAGCATACAGAAATCAGGCGACGACAGGATTCTGGTGCAGGTGCCGGGAGCATCCAAAAAAGACAGACAGAGAATAGTTAACCTGATCAAAAAGACGGCCGTTTTGGAATTCAAGATCGTAAGAGCCGTCGGGGCGTCCCGGGAGAACCTCGTCGCTGCCACCGAATCCGAGAACGAAAAGCAGGTCAGGGAAAAAGGGCTTGCCATCCACGAGGGAGACACAGGGAACCAGAACGAGAGGTTTTTCCTAACCGAGAGGCTTGCGAGCGTGACGGGTGAATATATCTCGGATGCGCGGATAACGTTTGATAATTACGGGAATCCCGCGGTTGGATTCACGTTCAGGGGCGAGGGCGCGAGCAAGTTCGGGAAGCTTACAGAGTCTAACATCGGCGAACGTCTGGCGATAGTTCTTGACGGCGTGATAAAGTCAGCTCCCACAATCCAGGACAAGATAACCTACCAGGGCACGATAACGGGCACTTTCACCCCGGAGGAGGCAAAAGACCTCGCGCTTATCCTGAGATCAGGTTCCCTTCCGGTTCCCGTGAGGGTTGAGCAGGAAAGGACCGTGGGTCCTTCCCTGGGGCAGGACTCGATAGAAAAGGGGAGATTCTCCATGATCGTCGGCGGCATACTTGTTCTGGTGTTCATGGTCTTTTTCTACAGGCTCCAGGGCGTGGTAGCGAACGCCGCACTGGTGCTCAACATACTTTTCATAATGGGTTTTCTCTCCGCTTTCGGCGTTACGCTTACGCTTCCCGGCATAGCGGGGCTCGTCCTCACGCTCGGCATGGCGGTTGACGGGAACATCATCATATTCGAGAGGATAAAAGAGGAGCTTGTTGCGGGGAAAACCGCGGTTCACTCGATTGAGACTGGATACGCGAGATCCGTCTGGACCATACTTGACGCGAACGTAACGACGCTTCTTACGGCGCTTATACTTTTCTGGCTCGGCACGGGTCCCATAAAGGGCTTCGCGGCAACTCTTTCAATCGGAATAGTGTCGACCGTTTTCAGCAATCTGATTGTGGCGAGAGTTTTTACGAACATGCTTTACAGGGACAAAAAACTGACAGAGGTAAGTATCTGAGGGTGCGCGAGTGCGAATTATAGGAAAACTGAACTACGATTTTGTGGATAAGATGGGGGGCGCGATGCGCATTTCCATCGCGCTTGCGGTTATTTCCATCGCTTCTTTGCTTTATCATCAGGGCCCTAACTGGGGGGTCGAGTTCACGGGCGGAACGGAGATACATATAAAGCTCGCAAAGAGCCTTGAGACCAATGTTTTAAAAGGGGAGCTTGCCGAGAGCGGTTTTCCCTCAGAATCGGTTCAGCGCTTCGGCCTTCCGGGCGATAACGAGCACCTCATACAGTTTGCTCCCGAACTTGCGACTTTTGATCAGATAGGTGATTTTCAGAAAAGCCTTGAGGACCTTTTCGCAGAATCAGAGAATTTTCAGGGAGCTTCAATCCAGAGGATAGACTACATAGGTCCCAGGGTGGGGAAGGAGCTCATAACCAAGGCTCTTCTCTCCATACTGATTGCGTGCGTTGGCATACTCGGTTACCTGGTCTTGAGGTTTGAATTCGGTTTTGCCGTGGGGGCGGTTATCGCCCTTATTCACGATACCCTTATAACCGTTGGGGCCATATCGCTCGCGGACAAGGAGTTCACCCTTGCGATCGTAGCCGCGCTTCTGACCGTGATAGGTTATTCAGTTAACGACACGATTGTCATATTTGACAGGATAAGGGAGAACATGGGGAATTTCCCCGAAAAGGGCTTCAGGGAGCTTGTTAACGATGGAATAAGCCAGACGCTCTCGCGTACTTTGCTCACGGCTATAACGGTGTTCATAGTGCTCGTCCCGCTCTTTTTCCTCGGCGGCTCGGTAATACACGATTTCGCGTTTACCCTTATGGTAGGGGTAATCATAGGAACCTACTCATCGGTTTTCGTGGCAAGCGCTTTCGTGGTCTACTGGAGAAAAAGAAAGGAGACCATATAGAAACCGCGCTTTGACGGATGCTACGTCGAAAGCGGGTTCTGTGCTTTGATAATCGGTCTCATAACGGTTAAATATTTCCCGTTTTGCTTCTGAAAACACACAACTCGTTCACATTATGCAAGAAGCGCTTCAGCAGATAAGAAACCAGATAGATTCTGACCTTGACTCTGTCTCTACGGAGGCCGACCTCGTCAGGGTGAAGGCAAGCTACGTCGGAAAGAAAGGATCTCTCACGCAGCTTCTTAAATCCATGAAGGATCTTCCCGCTTCCGAGCGCCGCCAGGCGGGCATTCTCATAAACGGGACCAAAAAGGAAATCGAGGATCTGATCGAGGGAAAATCCGACGAGATAAAGCGCAAAGTGATGGATGAAAAGCTCCTTGAGGAGGCAACCGACTTCACTCTTCCGGGGCGCGGAATGCCGGTCGGAGCCAAGCACCCCATAACCCAGGTGATGGAGCGCATCGTCTATGACTTCGAGAGAATGGGATTCGAAGTCGCCGAGGGTCCCGAGGTCGAGCTCGATTACTACAATTTCGAGGCGCTTAACATACCAAAAAACCACCCTGCAAGGGACATGCAGGACACTTTCTACATAACCGACAACATGGTCTTAAGAACCCACACCTCGCCTGTGCAGATACGGATCATGCAGACCCAGCAGCCTCCGGTGAAGATAATAGCTCCCGGAAAGGTCTACCGGTCCGACAGCGACGTTTCCCACACCCCTATGTTCCACCAGATAGAGGGTCTTCTGGTCGATAAAGGCATAACTTTCGGAAACTTAAAGTCCGTCATTATCCAGTTCGTCAAGCTCACTTTCGGTGAGAATACGAACGTTAGGTTCCGCCCGAGCTTTTTCCCCTTCACCGAGCCCAGCGCCGAGGTGGACATAGAGTGCCAGATATGTTCCGGCAACGGGTGCAGGGTATGCAAGGGTACCGGCTGGCTTGAAATAATGGGATGCGGAATGGTCGACCCTGCGGTTTTCTCAAGCGTTAACTACAACACTGACATCTATTCGGGTTTCGCCTTCGGCATGGGGGTTGAGAGAATCGCCATGCTTAAGTACGGGATAAATGACATAAGGCTTTTCTTTGAGAACGACGTAAGGTTTTTAAGGCAGTTCGTATAGTATCGTTTATCGTGCAATGCAACGCGACCTCTTTTTACTGTAAGTCTCGTTCTGTGATGCGGAATTACGAGCTCTCTTTGCATCGGGATACGGTCTGGATAAAAATGATGGCGATAATGGCGATAATTTTGACTCTTTCGACTATTGCTTTCGTAATCGTGAAGATGCTCGTGTATCCGGCCGTCATTATTTTTTCCATCGTTTTTTTTGCAATATATTTCCTGAAGGGGTCAAAAAGCGGGTATAAACTGAATTTTATGATCAAAGACCTGTATGTGGACGGGCCCGCGGAGAAAAAACAGAAGCCGAAAAAGAAAGCCGAACCCCCGTATAAACTTAGCAGCATGATTAAGGACTTGCGGTTTGACGAATACATACACATGAAAGAGCAGTCAAAAAAAAGAAAAAGGTTGAAGAAAACAGATAAGGAGAACACCCATGGGAATCAAACCTGATCACTGGATAAGGAAAATGGCACTTGAGCACAAGATGATAGACCCTTTCGTCGAAGGGCAGGTGAGCAAAGGCGTTATATCGTACGGCCTTTCCTCTTACGGCTACGACATCAGGGTAAGCAATGAGTTCAAGGTGTTCACAAACCTGCACAGCGCTGTTGTTGACCCGAAGAACTTTGATCCCAAGTCCTTTGTGGAGATAGAGGACGATTACTGCATAATTCCTCCGAACTCCTTCGCGCTTGCAAAGACTGTTGAGTATTTCAGGATACCCAGGAGCACGGTTACCGTCTGCGTCGGGAAATCCACTTACGCGAGGTGCGGGATAATCGTTAATGTCACGCCCTTTGAACCAGAGTGGGAGGGATACGTGACTCTTGAGATCTCGAATACGACCCCCATTCCCGCAAAGATATATTCAAACGAGGGAATCGCCCAAGTGCTCTTTTTCGAAGGTGACGAAGGGTGCGAGATCTCCTACGCGGACAAGAAAGGAAAATACCAGAAACAGGCCGGCATTACGCATCCGAAGATTTCCTAGGCTTAGCCGGGTGATTTCACCGCAAGCTAGGTTTTCCCTGTAGGTTTTTCCTTATCATTCCGATTCTTTCGCGCATGCGTTTTTATAGGTCTTAACGGGTCAAAACTGTTTTATAAAAATGATGTGCTTATATGTTAAAATATAAAATTGAATTTCTAACTAAAATTCTTGTTGTGCAGGATGATTAAGCTTGAATAAGGAATGAAAACGAGATGGAAAATTTGCAGCCTGTTCCCGACCCGGAAGAAGAAATAGAAGGGATAGATTCTGAAGATAGTTCTTGGGGGGATTATCCTATAGACAGTTTTCTTATCCGTACGGAAAACAGGACTATCCATGACGTCGTGCGGCGGATTGATCAAGGGGGTTATATTATGGATCCCGATTTCCAGCGCGATTTTATCTGGGATGAGGGCAAGCAAAGCAGATTAAT
Organism: Candidatus Dadabacteria bacterium; assembly: GCA_026710625.1. Lineage (GTDB taxonomy): Bacteria > Desulfobacterota_D > UBA1144 > Nemesobacterales > Nemesobacteraceae > Nemesobacter. The sequence continues at coordinate 16,302 of JAPOQQ010000150.1, forward strand.
TGAATCCGTAATCATGCGGATACCCCTGCCTGTTTTCTATTTGGCGGAAGACGATTCGGGGAAAATGGTTGTCGTCGATGGCCTGCAACGGCTCACGACATTCGATCGGTTCGTCAAAGGTAAACTGAGATTGAAGCTGCCTGACCGCGAAGAACTCAATCGCAAAAGATTCCCTGATTTGGAAAACAAGCTTAAGAACCGAATTGAAGACTGCAATTTAATCTTGTACACAATCGACTCGAAGGTGCCGGAGCGCGCGCGTCTTGACATATTCGAGAGAGTTAATGGAGGCGTTCCCCTTACCAGACAGCAGATGCGCAACTGCCTGTTTATGGGAGAGTCGACTCGCTTTTTGAAGAAAGAATCACAGACTGATATATTCCTCCGGGCAACAGATGGAAGCTTGAGAAAAGACAATATGCGCGACCGGGAATTTGTAAACCGATTCTGCGCGTTTCAACTCTTGGGTGTTGACACCTATCGCGGCGATATGGATGATTTCCTCGCCCAGTGTCTGCGCAAAATGAACCGCATGAGTGAATCTGAACTGTCTTGCTTGTCATCTGAGTTTCGAAGAGGGCTGGCCAACAATCTTGAGTTGTTTGGCCGTAATGCGTTCAGAAAACTTCCAAAGAATAACGGTAGGCGCAGTGTTTTAAACGCTTCCCTCTGGGATGTGATGTCCACGGGATTATCCAGATACTCGGATGATCAGATAGAAGGGTTGAAGGAACCTCTTTACGAATCTGTTCGCGAACTGCTGGATGATGACGAGTTTCAACGGGCAATCACGTACGCAACAAATGGCACCATAAGGGTGAGAAAACGTTTCAGCGAAATGAATAGGGTTCTTGAGGAGGTCATAGGTGCTCACGAGGATTGATCTGCAACATTTTAAATGCTTTGAAACACTGAAGCTGCCGTTGCGTCCACTGACTCTGCTCTCCGGTGCTAACGCGTCCGGGAAATCGTCTGTTATGCAGGCATTGGTTCTTCTGCACCAGACGATGCGCGAACACGAATGGTCGTCGCGTCTTATGCTGAACGGCGGGGGGGTTCGTCTCGGTACTGTGCCTGACGTTGTTGATCAGGTTCACGGACATCGGCAATTTGCGATTACACTTCTGGATGACGATTCAGGTTGGTTTGGATGGGAGTTCCAAGGCGAACCTGATGAAATGTCGATGATTGTGCATAGAGCCCGCGGAGAGACGGGAGATGGTGAAGGTTGGGACGTTGATAGGTCTGTACCTCTTCACAATCTGCTGCCGGCACAATCAGCAGAAAATCCTATTTGTCATTCACTGACAAGCCGACTTCGCAATCTTACATATCTGTCCGCTGAGAGGCTGGGACCACGTGAATATTACATGTTCGACGATCCTCAACTTACTCCTGTTGTCGGCCCGCAAGGAGAATATGCCGTCAGTGTTCTTCATTCTGGCAGAGATACTCATGTACGTAATAATTTGCAGGTTCGCGATGTCTCTTCTCCAAACCGTCTCCAGCAGGTAGAAGCACGAATGAAAAATTTTTTCCCTGGATGCGTGTTGGAGATTAACCAGGTTCCCAGAGCAAGTGCAGTAACACTGGGTATCCGCATATCCGACGACACGGAATTCCACCGGCCCGCCCATACTGGTTTTGGCCTGACTCAAGTTCTTCCGATTGTGGTTGCGGCACTGTCAGCAGATAGTGAGGATCTGCTGCTGATCGAGAATCCCGAAGTGCATCTCCATCCCGCGGGACAGGCCGCGATGGGAGAATTTCTTGCTGAAGTTGCGTCATCGGGTGTTCAGGTCATTGCGGAGACTCACAGTGACCATGTGTTAAACGGCATCCGCAGGTCAGTCAAGAAGCATGTTTTGTCAAACGAGGACGTTGCCTTGCATTTCTTCCGTCTGAGAGGTGAGGGCCCGGTGAGCGAGAAACCGCAGGTTGGAAGTCCGGCTATTGATACCGATGGCAACATAGATAGCTGGCCAGAGGGTTTTTTTGATCAGTTTGACAAAGACATGAACTATTTTGCCGGGTGGGATTGACTTGGATTTCTTGTTTAATGACTTGTCAATTCACGGACAGTTTTACGATATATCATCTTTTCGGAACGCTTTTGCGCGCGTGATGGAAATAAGCAGGGTTGCCGAGCGCTTCAATCACGATTTCTATTTTAACAGGATGATTGTGAATGCCGAGCCGATACCCGACATAACGATGCGACAAGCCATTGCCAAGTTCAACAAAAACGAGCAGAGAGCAGCGATGTTTCGGCTTACTCGAGGGGGGCCGTTCTGGGACGATCTCCGAAGACACGGGAAAGATGACTGGATGGAGAGCGAAAACGGAGAGATTGTTACGGACTCCGCGCTCGGCGAAGCGGCGTTCCGCACTTTGCATAGCGTAGTCACAAGCCTTGTCAGCGTCAGGCCGTCTGATTGGGATTATTCCCCAGTCCAGGTGGTCTGGAGGCGTGGACCAGAAGACCAAGATATTGGTATCGAGAATTGGCGGGACGCGATTGATCTGGAAAACAGATTGCGCAGTGCTCCTTCTTCGGTCTTGTCATGGTCCGATTTGCGGAACGTCTCCAAAAAACTCTATGAGCGGCTGGTGTTTGCCGGCAACTGTTTTGAACCGCTTGAAGGGCTGCCGTTTTCGAAAAGTTCAGTAGACCGAATTATATTTCTGCTCGGCATTCTGGATCGTTTTGCGGATGCTTTTGACAATAAGGGAAATCGTACGCCTGAAGGCAATAAGATGTACAAGGATTATTTTACAGGTGGCAATGCATTGTTTTCCGATTCATCGGATACGGAAAAACGGAATTTCAAGGGGGAATTAACATTCCCTCATCCTGCTAATCCCAAAGAATCTCTGTTTTGTCCGTGGCACGGTAAGGAGAGACGGAATATTATCCGTCTGCACTTTTCGTGGCCGATTCGAGCAGGTAAGCCGGTTTATGTGGTATATGTTGGTCCGAAAATCACTAAAAAGTGATTTCAGGAGAAAGAAACCACTTTTCATTTCGCCTATTCAAGCAGTCCTGTTGCTTGTTGTGCTTGCATCTGTGGTGCAAGTATCACCATGACATTATATTTCCTGGAAGGTCCTCCTGCATCATCCAACGACTGTTACATAGTTCCTTTGCCGGTCCATGTCCGCGCCCCTTGAGACCCCATGGAGTCCTGAAAAATCCAAGTTCTTCAGAAAAGCGGTAATCATCGAAATAACATTTCCTGAGAGCCTTACCCCCTTTGAAGACAAGGGTATCAAAAAGTGCCGGCACTTGGCTGATACCGGCGAGAATCCAGGAAAGCAGGTAATCACGTTCGATAACATGCCACGGAATGCCGGTGGACTGATGCACCTGCAAAATGAGGGAGCAAGCTGATTTTATCATGAGTCAACGTTCCCGGGCAGGTTTTCCTGTATCATCCAGCGGTTGTTGCACGGTCCCTTTCTCGGCCCCGTGGGATCACGCTTGCGGTAGCCCTTGACAGGCAGTTCCGCGAGTTCGCTGAATTCGGAAAAATCATATCCCCAGTATTCAAGAATCCAACCCAGTCGTTTTGCCGTTGCCACATTCAACCGCAGAGCGTATTCGACTATGCGCTTGATATTCAGTCTATCTTCTGTTGTGTTAAAGGCGTAAAGCACTTCCTCGAAGCCGCCGCAGTACTGCGGACGGCAGAGACCGTCCAGAAGGGTGCGCTCCATGTCCGTTATTGATACCAGAGTGTTGCCGATCAGTATTTCTTCCGTACCGAAGAAATGTTCGGGTTTCACCTGAATAAACCTGTATGAAGCGTTCCCGCTCTCATAACCCCTGTAGGACATTCCTCTGCTTTTAATCTCTCGAACACGCGGGAAGGAACTTTCCGTGGTTGTCAGGACGAAAATCGTTCTCGGGATTTGTTCTGTCAAGCCGTGGTGATTCATGGCCAGCCAGTGGGAAATTGCCGCAGGGCTTGCCAGGTTCATCGCGATCTCAAACTCGTGCACGGGAAAAATCCCGGGAACGGACAGTGCGTACAGACCCCTGCGAATCGGGATTATCCAGTCATTTTGACGCAGGTGGTAAAGAGCTTCGCAAAGGTACGAATCCTTGAGACCAACGCGAGGCGCCAGTTCCCGCGCCCGTTCTGTGGAGAATATCCTGTCTCCCTGGGAAGCCAGAAGCCTGACAAGATCAATTCCGACCATGGATTTCTTTAGATTCTTTTCAGTATTAATTTGATTTTCTCCAATTTTTGCTTGATATAATCTATCATAGGTTTTGATAGTAAGAATATGGCAAAGATTGGACAATATCAAAATTTTGCCATGTTTAATCTATTTTGCAAAAGCGCAAATTTACCTTTAGAAGCATTGTTTTTACAACAGGCGGTATGTCTTGAGGTTCTGTGCAACTGTGAGGGTATTATCGATCTGGAAAGCAATTCTGTCCACCAGAGACCGATTGGGCCTGCAATCTACCGAAAAATTCGGGGTTTATATACTTCACTGCCCAAAAATGTGATAAGATGTAAACATGGGCTTAAGGTATTCCCTGCAGAACAGGTTTGAGATAATACTGCAGCGTCTGGACAATATGGAGAAGCGCCTCAAATGAGCGACGCAGGATTTAAAATTCAGGTCGATCAGTTCAAGGGAGTTCTGACAATAAGCATATTCGGCGAGATCAAAGGCCTGAACGGACGGGAATTTCACCGCGCGATATTCCAGGAAATCCAAGGGCAGGAGGTCCCTATAGTTCTGGACCTCGAAGGGCTGACCTACATCAACAGCACGGGACTGCGCTCGATCCTGCTTGTCGCCAAAAGGCAGCAGGAAAACAAAGCGGAATTCGCGGTGTGCTCCCTGTCTGGACCTATCAGAGAAGTATTCGAGATCACGTGCTTTGACCGGATCATATCGGTGCTTGATTCCCGCTCCGAAGCCATAGCAGCGGTAACTTAGAAGTTATTTCTAATTGACATCTTCAAGGTCTTCAAGCTTTTTTATAAGCTCTTTTTCAAGAAGCTCTCCGGTTAGAAATGAGCAGAAAAAGATACAGCACTTCGTTTAAAACTGGCAACGGCCTTTTCAGTCGCGAGTCGGTAAATCTAGCCTCTCTCTACATGGAACTTGGCGACTGGAATGTCGTTCGAGATAAAGTCGTAAGTGAAAACCTTCTGCAGTTCAGGACCCAGAATACCTTAAAACGTTTCTGCTCCGAAGTTATATCCCGACTGAAGACCTTGAGTTTTGATGAACTCAGACTGCTGGTTGAAACCAATCCCCGTGAACAGCGCTACCTTTTATGGATTGCGCTCTGTCGTCGCTACTCTTTTATTGCGGATTTTGCCATTGAAGTACTGAGAGAGAGGTACATCTCCTTGAAATTCAACTTAAATTACGAGGATTTCGATTCTTTTTTCAACAGCAAATCCGAATGGCACCCTGAGCTTGACCGGGTTCATCCGAGAACCAGAGCTAGCGTACGGCAGGTTTTGTTCAGAATACTTCGTGAAGCGGATCTGCTGACCGTGGACAACGTTATTAACGCAGCGATGCTTAGCCCAAGGCTTCTGGAAGCGATGCCTCGCGGCAAACGCCGGGATCTTTTGTTTTTCCCTGCTTTTGAGGCGGACTTAAGGCAGGTGGCGCAGTGAAGACAGATATAAGTAAAATGTCTTTACCGGACAGATTTGAGCATCTTTACTCGGTGATATCGGGGAAACGATTTCTGGAAAAGCAGGGTCTTGGAAACGAAGTGCCATTTTTTCTCTGTCCTTTCAAGCCGAAGGAATACGTTTTGATGGAACAGCATAGACGCCACCTGATTAACCGGCTGGGAAACGATGGTGTTTCCGTGCTGGAAATTAACCTTTACGACCTTTCAATAGAAATCCTTAAGGACCGGGAGATCTGGGACAGGGTACTTGAGATGGAAGAGTCGGTTTCCAAGGAGCAGCTAAAAGAACTGCTACAGGGAGTGCTTGATCCCCAAACGCACCTTGTCCCTGCAATCGCTGCCAAGCTGGCAACCAGTGATTTCGATGTTCTTTTTATTTCGGGAGTTGGTGAGGTATTCCCCTACATCAGGTCGCACAACGTCCTGAACAACCTGCAGAGTGCGGCCAAGGAAAAACCGACCGTAATGTTTTTTCCTGGAGCTTATACTCACTCTCCTGAATCAGGGGCTTCGCTTGATCTCTTCGAGCGGCTTCATGATGACAAATATTACAGGGCGTTTAATATCTTTCACTGTGAACCGTAGATGAGGGAGTAATGGCAACACTTAAAGACATTTTTGATAAGCCGGTAGACCGTCCTATAGAAGGGGTTATAAAAGCTGATGATGAAGCAAGCCTACGCCTTGAGGTAGAGGAGTATGTTCTCACCAATGAGGTTGCAAAGCGCTTGGAATCTTTCTTATACGCATACAACAATTACGAAGGAACAAACGGTGTCTGGATATCCGGTTTTTTCGGGTCTGGAAAATCTCACCTGCTGAAAATACTGGCCTTGCTTCTGGAAAATCGCCGGATTGAGGATGCACTTTCTCTTGACTTGTTCTTGGATAAGTGCGGTGACCATGAGTTTTTAAGAGCCGATCTCAGACGCGCCGCCGGTATTCCCTCAAAGAGCATATTGTTCAACATCGATCAGAAAGCGGACGTAATCAGTAAAACTCAGACTGACGCCTTGCTTGCAGTGTTCGTCAAGGTCTTTGATGAAATGCTGGGTTATTACGGAAAGCAGGGGCACATCGCCCAGTTTGAGCGTGACCTTGACAGCAGGGGGCTTTATGAACGGTTCAAAGAATCCTACGAAGCTTTTTCGGGACGAACTTGGGAGAAAGGCCGTGAACAGGCACTGCTTGAATCCGATAACATTGCGAAGGCCTATGCCGAAGTGACCGGTAGCGACGAAGCTTCGGCTGCGGGAATACTGGATAAGTATCGAGCCGAATACAGCGTCTCCATTGAAGATTTTGCGGAGCAGGTATGTGCGTATATTGAAGGGCAGGGTAAAGATTTCCGACTTAACTTCTTTGTTGATGAAGTTGGCCAGTACATAGCCGAAAATGTGAAGCTTATGACCAATCTGCAGACCATTGCCGAGAGTCTTGCCACCAAATGCCGCGGCCGCGCGTGGATTGTCGTTACCGCTCAGGAAGACATGGAAACGGTGCTGGGAGAGAAGGGGAAACAGCAGAGCAATGATTTCTCCAAGATTCAGGACCGGTTCGCAAACCGCATGAAACTCACAAGTGCTGATGTGGCGGAGGTCATTCAAAAGCGCCTGCTCATGAAAAACGAACAAGGCGACTGCCTGCTTTCGGATATCTATGATATGCAGGAGAACAACTTCAAGACCCTTTTTGATTTTACCGACGGTTCCAAGACCTACCGTAACTTCCGGGACCGCGATCACTTTGTTAGCAGCTACCCGTTTGTTCCGTACCAGTTTGATTTGTTCCAGTCGGCGATTCTTAACCTCTCCAAGCACGATGCGTTTGAGGGAAAGCACAGTTCCGTAGGCGAGCGCTCCATGCTGGGCGTGTTCAGACAGGTTGCTATACAGATAGGCGACTGCGGAATCGGCAAGCTTGCTACTTTCGATCTGATGTTCGAAGGAATCAGGTTGGCCCTTAAATCGGACATACAGCAGGCAGTTATCCAGGCCGAAAAGCAACTTAAAAATGAAAATCTCTTAGCTGTAAGACTTCTCAAGACGCTTTTTCTGCTAAAGTACGTAAAAGACTTCAAGACAACTGCGAGGAACCTGAGCGTTTTGGTTCTGGACGACTTCAGCAGGGATCTTCCCGCCTTGCGTGAAAAAGTTCAGGACGCCCTAAATCTTCTTGAGAATCAGACCTATGTAGAGCGTGACGGTGAGCTTTACGAATACCTTACCGACCGGGAAAAAGATGTTGAACGGGAAATCAAGAACACGGGAGTGGAGAACTCAGACGTGCTTGCCGAACTTGAGAAGATAGTTTTTAACGATGTGATCAGAACCTCAAAGATTCGCTACAACTTTTCTTCTTCGGGAAATCATGGACAGGATTATCCTTTTTCAAAAAAGATTGACGATCGATTATATGGACGGGAGCACGAGCTTACAATAAACGTTATAAGCCCCTTTTATCAATACACAGAAACGGAACATGAAAAAATGCTGCGTGCGGGTTCAATTCGCAATCCCTACGAGTTGTTCGTGGTAATGGCTCCTGACCAACAAGTGATGCGCGACATGCTGATGTACAAGAAAACCGAAAAATACGTTCGCCAGAATATTACCACCACCCAGCAGGACGAAGTCGGACGCATTCTGACCGACAAGGGATTGCGTAATCAGGAGCGTCTCGTCAAGTTGGGGCAGAGAGTAAAAAACATTCTTGGGGAGGCAAGGCTGCTTGTGGCTGGTGGAGAGGTAGAAGTCAGCTCGAATGACGCACAGAACCGGATTGTGGAAGGCTTCAGTGAGCTTGTTTCCCGCACTTATACTAATCTGCAGATGCTGGGAGATGTTTCCTATACAGAAAGTGACATCGAGAAGTATATGAAGCTGTCGGAACCGAGACTGATTGACGACGATGCTTCATCTCTTTCGGAATCTGAGCGGGAACTACTCTCTTTCATTCAGGGAAACAAGAACAATGGCATTCGCACTACCCTGAAGAGTCTTACTGAGAGGTTTGAGAGTAAACCCTATGGTTGGCCTTACGCAGCGATTCTCTGCACTCTTGCCAGCCTTTGCGGTTGGGGAAGGGTTGAGGTCTGGTCCGACGGCAACATGCTTGAGGAAGGAGAACTGGTAAGATCCCTTCGCAATTATCATGGTCATGGCAATGTTGTGCTTGAACCGCAAGTTGAGTTTACTGCGTCTCAGGTTCGCGCCCTCAAGGAATTCTATGGGGATTTCTTTGATCGGCCATCAAAAGCCGACGAAGCGAAAACTCTTGGCAGCGAAACGGGCATTGCGCTTAAGGAACTTGTAGAAAATCTCGTTTCGTTGGAAAAGGAAATAGCGCAATACCCATTTCGGGATGTGCTTACCCCAGTGCTTGGAGAACTAAAGGATATAAGCGGCAGGTCCTACGCTTGGTACATGACTGAACTTGTTAGCCGTAAAGATGAGATTCTTGCCATGAAGGAAACGGTTATTGATCCGTTGACCAAATTCATGAACGGGCAGCAGAGAAAAATTTTTGATGAGGCACGGGAATTTATAAGAGAACAGGAGCACAACCTCAACTATGTAGAAGGGAAGGAACGAGATCAGATCTTGAGCATCTTGGAGAATTTAGAATCCTTCAGGGGCGATGGCATGCGGTTGCTCAAAAAGCAGATGGAAGCGTCGCGAAAGAAAATCAAGACTCAAATTGATTCTGAGATTGCGAGGGCCAAGGAAACCGTTGACGTGCTGAAAAACCGTCTGCTGGGAATGGATGAATTCGCCTTGTTGAGCAACGGGCGACAGGAAGAACTCAGCAAAGCGTTTGAAGATGCTTTGATTCTTGTTGGAAAGAAGGAGCAGATTCCTGTAATCCGAGATTTTGCACGCTGTTTCGAAGAGTTGGAATACAACGAAATGCTCTCACGCATGACTACTTGGACATGCCCTTCTTCTGAAGCGGACAACACAGAGAAGATTGAATGTGTTCCTCTCCGTTCCGTGCGGACTTCTTTTGAGAAGGCTTGGCTTGAAGATGAAGCCGATGTTGACCGTTATCTTAAATCGCTACGCGAGGCATTGCTCGGGGAAATCGGCAAAGGGAAGAGGATTCA
>JAPOQQ010000151.1 GCA_026710625.1 Candidatus Dadabacteria bacterium
CACGACGTATGTGTCGGGGTGCTAGTAGGGCAGAACAAAACTCCCATGCAGATAACGCCGGCCGAACAGACTCTCTTTCAGATCATAGCGCTGCGACTTGCCGGGGTTCTGGAAGTTGCAAACACCCTGGACCGCCTGAAACCGCCGTCCATTGTAAAACACGAGACGAGAACCTATCAGGGGAAAGGGGTTTCTGAGGGGGTGGCTGTGGGCAAAGCGGTTACGTTCCGCGGGCTTTTCCGCCGGATGTCCACTAGGGAGATGACGGCCCGCACTCCCGGAATCGAGAAAAGAAGAGTTAGAAACTCTATAAAGAATATATCGCAAGACCTTAAAAACACTATAAAAAAGATGGATTCTGAAGGGAAGCTCTCGAAAAACGAAGTGGATATTTTCCGTTCACATCTGATGATAGTGGATAGCCGCGACATGGAGAAAGGAACTGGCGAGCTCATAGATGAAAAGAGGGTTTCGGCCGAGGCCGCGGTGGTTGAGTATCTCGAATCCCAAGCATTGCGTTTTGAATCCCTTCCGGATTCCTATATGAGGGAGAGAGCCTACGATTTCAGAGATATAGGTGAGAGGATGCTCCGGGATCTTACCCATTCAAAGGACCAGAATATTTCCGCTTCCGCCGACGGAGAACCCTTGATACTTGTGGCAAGAGAGATCGGCGTTTCTTTTGTCACGGCTGTTGAGGGGGAAGTGGGGGGAATAGTGCTTGAAAAAGGCGGAGAGACTTCGCACACAGTCATAATAGCGAAATCTCTTGGGATTCCGGTGGTTGTTGGCATAGACAACATCGTGAATCTGGTACATCCCGGGGAGGATATGATAGTTGACGGAAGAAGCGGTTTCATTTTCACGAATCCTGATCAGGTGCTTAAGGATGAGTATCTGTCCATGCACCAAAAAGCCGTTGAGCTCCGCAACTTCATAGAGACTGAAGCCGAAAAAAGCACCGGTACCGGTCTTGACGTCAAGATAACGGCGAATGTCGGAATTCCGGCCGATGCTGAGATGGCCAAGCGTTACGGTATCAAGAGTGCGGGACTTTTCAGGACAGAGTTTGCCTTTGCAAGGTTTAAGAAATGGCCTAGCGTGAGGTCCCAGCTAAAGATATACAAGGAGATCTCAGCTAATTTTGAGGATGGAGTGACCATCAGGACCCTGGATGTGGGTTCTGACAAGATACTCTCCTATCTCAACATGCCCAAAGAAGAAAATCCCCTTCTTGGTCTTCGCTCAATCCGCTTTTCAATGGAGTATCTTGATCTTTTCAGGGATCAGGTGAAATCCATTTTGCTGGCGGCAAAAAAAGGGGGGAATTTCAGGATTCTTCTGCCTATGGTATCAAATGTCTGGGAGGTTGAGACTGCGGTGCAGATAATTAAGGAACTGTCTGCCGAAGTCAGTCTTCACCGGCATGATATACCGAAGCTTGGAATAATGATGGAGGTTCCGGCACTTGCGTATCAGTTCGGTGATTACGCGGACTTAATAGATTTTGTTTCCATTGGAACAAACGACCTAATACAGTATCTGCTCGCGGTGGATAGAAATTCAAACGCGGTCGGGCATCTTTACTCGGCTTTCCATCCCTCCGTGGTGAGAATGCTGGATTTTACGAGGGAACAGGTCCTCTCAAGCGGAAAGGATCTCTCCATCTGCGGAGAAATAGCGGGAGTTCCTTCCGGTACACTCCTTATACTGGCTCTTGGCTACCGTCATCTGAGCGTTTCCCCGCTTCGGTTTCCTTATGTGAAATTTCTTTCGGACAGGCTTTCTGAGCAGATGCTTGAGGAAATCAGGTCCGACGTATTGCTGTTCTCAAAGGAGTCTGACATAGAGAGATACTTAAAGGATGTCCTTAACTCCATAAACCCGATGTTGCTCGAAGTAGAGTAGCCATGATCAAAAGATCTACCCTTATTCCGCTGGTGCTTTTTATCCTTACGGCGGCCACGACTTTTCTTTCCGGCTACATGATAAGCGGAACCTATACGGGAGGCGTTCTTTTCTCGGTTTCTCTGGTCGCCATTCTTGGAGCCCATGAAATGGGTCATTACTTTTACGGCAGGAAATACGGCGTTTCCATAACTCTTCCCTGGTTTATTCCCGCTCCTCCCTTCCTCTCCCCGATAGGGACGTTTGGGGCGTTTATAAGGATAAAGTCCCGGATACGCGGCCGAAGAGAACTTTTCGACATAGGAGTCGCTGGTCCCATAGCCGGAGTGGTGGTAGCTCTTCCGGTCCTGTTTGTCGGGCTGCTTTTCTCAGACGTGGTCGCTTTGGATTCCGAGAGGCTTTCTGAGATGCAGACGGCCATGTCTCTCGGCAATTCTCTCGTGTTTGCCCTTTTCTCAAAAATGGCCATCGGGGAAGTTGCTCAGGGATACGAAATTTTACTGCACCCCGTTGCGTTTGCGGGATGGATAGGTCTTTTCGTAACCGTCTTGAATCTCATGCCTGCAGGACAGCTTGACGGAGGGCATGTTGTATACTGTGTTTTCCCGACGGAGTGGCATAAAGCTATATCGGCCGCTACGGTTATTTTTCTTGTAATAATGGGAGTGGGAACGGCGCCTCTGGTGGACTTTGCGGATTATCTGGGGTTGTGGGTGTTAGGTGTTCTTCCTGAGTGGCTTATGTTTGAGGGTTGGGTCGGCTGGCTTTTCTGGGCGATACTGCTTTTGGTTCTCGGTACATCCCATCCGCCGACCATATCAAGTGATACCGAGATCGGCTCTGGAAGAAAAGCGCTTGCTTTTCTCTCACTGCTTATTTTTATTTCCTGTTTTACCCCTGTCCCCATCAGTATCGTGGAGTTCGGTTAGGTCGTTTTGCGTTTAGTTAAAAAATCTGTTACAATCACCCTAATCGGTTGGATTGACTCTGAGGGTGTTGGAGTCAAAAAGAGGGTGGTTCACATACGGGAATCCGATTCAACCGGTAACTTTATTTAAACAACTTCACTACTGCGAGGAGATTCACAAATGTCGAAGAACACTTTGTCTGTAAAGGACAACAGGACAGGTAAAACATACGAACTTGCTATAGACAACGACACCATAAAAGCCACTGATCTTCGTCAGATAAAGGTTAAGGACGAAGACTTTGGCATGATGAGCTATGATCCCGCTTTCGGGAATACGGCTTCGTGCAAAAGCAAGGTCACCTTCATTGACGGAGAAAAGGGAATTCTAAGGTACAGGGGATACCCGATAGAAGAGCTGGCGAAAAAAAGCAACTTCCTAGAAGTTGCTTACCTACTTATTCACGGTGAACTGCCTAACAAATCGGAATACGACAGCTGGGTTCACGACATAACGCATCACACTTATGTGCATGAAAATATAAGGAAGCTCATGGACGGATTCCGCTACGACGCACACCCGATGGGCATGTTGCTTGCTACTGTCGGAGCCCTCTCGACCTTCTATCCGGATGCAAAGGACATATTCGATACTGACGTGCAAAAACTTGAGATAAGAAGGCTTATGGCGAAGACGCCGACCATAGCCGGATTTTCCTACAGGCATATAATGGGTCTTCCATATGTATACCCCGACAACGAACTAAGCTACGCCGGGAATTTCCTTTCAATGATGTTCAAGATGACTGAGACCAAGTATGAGCCGAATCCGGCTATAGAGAAGGCTATAGATGTTCTTTTCATCCTCCATGCCGACCACGAGCAGAACTGCAGTGCAAGCGCGATGAGAAACGTCGCAAGCTCCCATCCGGATCCTTACTCCGCGGCCGCCGCGGCGATTGCCGCCTTGTACGGTCCTCTTCACGGCGGAGCGAACGAGGCTGTGCTTGAAATGCTTGCCGACATAGGTTCGATTGACAAAATTCCGCAGTACATAGAAAGGGCCAAGAAAGGAGAATTCAGGCTCATGGGCTTTGGGCACAGGGTGTACAAGGCTTACGACCCGAGAGCGGCGATAATAAAGGATATAGCCCACGACGTGTTTGAGGTTACCGGGAAAAATCCTCTGCTCGACATAGCACTTGAACTTGAGAGAATCGCGCTTGAAGACGATTATTTCGTAAGAAGAAGGCTTTATCCGAACGTTGATTTCTACTCGGGGCTCATATACCAGAGCATAGGTCTTCCCACGAGCATGTTTACCGTCCTTTTCGCCATAGCGAGAATGGCCGGATGGCTTGCCCAGTGGCTTGAACTGCTAAACGACCCCGAAACCAGAATCGCGAGGCCTAGGCAGGTTTATCTGGGGGAAGATAATAGAAAATACGTGGCGATGAGCAGAAGGCGTAAGAAGAAGTAGTTGATCAATCTTTGGAAGATTGACGGAGTTCCGCCTGTAATTGGCACAACTGCCGCGAGGGTCTGCGGGGCAGGGGATGCTGCTGCTTTTTCAGCCCATGCAATGTTTGTCTGATCAGCTTCATAGTCCGATTTCCCTCATGTCGCAAGTCTCCGCCGGATCACTTTATTTCAAAAACAGAAGTCGGTAAAATAATGCTATGGGCTTGCCAGTCACTTGTTCTCCATTGATCAAGTACGGTCAAATTAATGTCGCTAAACAACAGTCTGTGAAGACGCTACTTGTAGCGGCCCAGTTTTTGGTTCTTTTTGCGCTTTCCGGATGTGGTTCCACATCTTCGAATTTGTGCGCCGATGCGCAGGTAGTATCCTCTGCCGAGTCCGCTCGACTTTCCCAAGGCTGTAACGTTTCTATCCGACAATCTGATGAGACAATTATCATAGGTAATCTGATTAAAGACACAGGTGGAGCAAAATGCGGTGCGATCCTCGTCCGCGACGGCCACATTCTTGATATTGGCAAGATAAACACTATAAAATCAAAAGCTCCCAATGCTTCGGTATTTGATTGCAGCAGCTCGTACATTTCGCCTGGCTTGATAAATCCGCACGAACACCCGAATTGGAGCGGGGGATTTCCGGATCCGATGACGCGTCCCGTGTATTCGCACCGTGATGAATGGCGGGGCGTAGCCGGCCCGGAGTACTATGCGGTCGAGTTTGAGAGGGTTGAGGAAGATGTCCAGAAATTCTGGATAGAACTCCGCCACCTTCTATCCGGCACTACCACGTTAGCCGGTTCGGGTGGTATTGATGGGCTCGTCAAGAACGCGGGTTGGCCGACAAACGGGGTGGAGTATTCCTATCCTGTCGAGGCGAAGACGTTTCCCTATGGTTTTAGTGCTACCGAGGAATTAATGGGTTTATCTTGCCCGTTGGCGGCAACGGAGTCTCGCGATCCCGATGTTGATTCTCCCGCGGGCACGTGCTATGTGCCGCACATTGCGGAGGGAACCAACTGCACGGCAGAAATTGAAGGGAAGTTTTATTTGGATTACGTTTCGAAGAACCCGGGGCGACGTTACTCGCTTATCCACGGAGTGGGATTGAGCCGGTCAGACGTCGAGCGGCTAAAAACCCTCGACGTGACTCTTATTTGGTCGCCGAGGTCGAATGTAGTTCTTTACGGAACCACCGTGGATATTCCGAACGCGTTGCGGGTCGGTGCCCGAATCGCAATCAGTACGGATTGGTCATACTCGGGTTCGTACAACCTTCTTGAGGAATTTCGCTGTGCCGAGCATATTGACAACGTGCAATGGGATGATCATCTGTCGGGAAGCGATTACTGGCGTATGGCTACGGAGCATGGAGCGTACTCGCTGGACATAGAGAAACTGACTGGCAAGCTGGAGCAAGGTCTTGCGGCGGAT
This sequence comes from Candidatus Dadabacteria bacterium, assembly GCA_026710625.1. Classification (GTDB taxonomy): domain Bacteria; phylum Desulfobacterota_D; class UBA1144; order Nemesobacterales; family Nemesobacteraceae; genus Nemesobacter. The sequence goes on from JAPOQQ010000151.1 coordinate 5,728, forward strand.
ATTATGATATTCAGAAGGCGAACGAATGACCTGTTCGGCGATCTGGTTTCATCAGAGGTATCGGATGTCATCGCGACGTTCGTTGACGGTGAACTTCTCAGTGGATATAGCGGTTCTTTCGACCTTTCCAAGCTTCCGGCCCAATGCTCACATCATATTGGGCAGCATTTCATTTGCGTTGACTATGCCAAGGACTACTCCTTCAGCCATGAAGAGCTGCTGAGTTCCAACAAGAATGCGGTTCCCCTGTTCTCGCCAGATAGGCAAGCGAGTTGTGAATGACTAAGAGAGACACTCGCGCCTAACTTGCCGAGAAGTGTTTTCCTATTATCGTGTTGTAATAGTAGTCGATCGTCTGCTCGGTGCTGGCTATCAGGATTGAGATGGCTTCGCTACGGCCTCTCTCCGATAGGATAAATGCTTTCCCGCTGTTTTCACTCGCTGCTTTTTCCTCGAGCATTTCCAGAAAAGAGTTTTTGAAAGTGTCTCTATCATCCTGAAGGGCCGTCTCAAGCAGGGCTTCGTCCTGAAGATCGTATTTTTTCTTTTTTATCTCCTCGCGAAGCGCTAGGGAGAATTTCTCAAGGTCAAGTTCGGGGAAATTTTCCCTGGCAATTTCCTCGAATACGCGGAGCAGTTCTTCTATCATTGTTGCTGAGTATCTTGATGCTGGTTTGAGGGGCTGAATTTTCCTATATCCCTGAGCAGGCATGAGACCAAATCTATCGTGTGACTGATATCGCTTTTATAGGCAATGGAACTCGGGCTGTGAAGATACCTTGTCGGAACCGATAAGACAGCCGCTCTGGTTCCCTTTCCAGTGACCTGCATGGCAGTTGCGTTTGTGCTGCCCGCTTTTTTTACCGTTATCTGATAAGGAATTTCGTTTTTCTCAGCAAGTTCCTTTATAAAAAAGCTAAACGGTCTGTGCGCCACCAGAAACCTGTCTGAAAGTCTGATCTCGGGTCCCTTGCCGATATTGGCAAAGGATTTGCTTTCCGAAACTCCCGGTATGTCCATTGCCACTGTGCCTTCAAGTGCGACTGCGAAATCCGGTTCATAAACCGGTGTTATTACCCGTGCCCCGCGAAGTCCGACTTCTTCCTGCACGGTAAAGGTAACTATGAGATTGCAGCCCGGATTCGGGGTCTTTCGAAGAGCCTCGATTATCACGAAAAGCCCCATCCTGTCATCAAGGGCCTTGGAAATCACGGAATCCTCGGTTTCATCAAGGGAAGTGTCAAATGACACCATATCTCCTATCTCTACCAGATCGGCGACTTTTTCAGGAGAGAGCCCAAGGTCAACCGCGCAGTCTTCAATTTCCGGAACCTCCTTGGCGCCTCCGCTGCTCCTGGTTACGTGGGGCGGAACCGCTGCCACCACCCCTTTCAGAGGTTCTTTTCCCCAAACCACGAGGCGCTGCCCGTAGAAAACCCTGGCGTCCATTCCCCCAAGCGGGGTTACCCTCAAAAACCCCCTGTTATCGATATGGTGCACCATGAATCCCACTTCGTCCATGTGAGCGTCAAGAACAAAAGTGGGACCGTCTCCCGGAATACGGGCAATTACGTTTCCGAGAACATCTTCGGTGATGTCTTCTGAGATTTTTTTTATTTCCTCAAGCAGAATCGCCTTAACCAAGCCCTCATCCCCAGGCATTCCTGGAGTATCGCAGAGCTTCTTTAAGAGTTTTATATCCATAACGGGCTGATTATAACCAAACGGCCTTCTTTTCCAAACTGCAGAAAGGAACGTGGCGTTTACTCTTCATGGTCCCGCCGTCGATTACCCTGCATTTCATAGTTCCGTGGTCTTTCTTGAGCACCTGCAGGTTTATGAGACCGTTGTCCACGGTTATTTTCTCTCCTATCTGAACTTCGTTGATAATGTCCTCGTAATTGATATGAATCGAGGAC
>JAPOQQ010000152.1 GCA_026710625.1 Candidatus Dadabacteria bacterium
AGAGGTAGGTATTATAATGCAGGGAACTGTAAAATGGTTTAATAGCTCCAAAGGCTATGGATTTATAACATCCAACGAAGTACAGGATGATGTTTTTGTTCATTACTCCGCTATTGAGGGCGATGGCTACAAAACTCTCAATGAGGGTGACGAAGTAAGCTTTGAGATCACTCAAGGTAAAAAAGGACCCACCGCAACCAACGTTGTGCCTGCTTAAGAATCCGCTCTGTGCGGATTTGATACGCACGCAGGTATACCGCGAAACGCTTTGAGAACTACTGTATGTTTTCCTCCGCATCCGGAATTTTTTCTGGAGACGGAGGAAGCACAGTTTGACAAAGTGATATAGGTGTGGGATAATCCCGCAAACATTAATTTAGAGGTAGGTATTACAATGCAGGGAACTGTAAAATGGTTTAATAGCTCCAAAGGCTATGGATTTATAACATCCAACGAAGTGCAGGATGATGTTTTTGTTCATTACTCCGCTATTGAGGGCGATGGCTACAAAACTCTCAATGAGGGTGACGAAGTAAGCTTTGAGATAGTTCAAGGTAAGAAAGGCCCCACCGCAACCAACGTAGTAGTAAAGAATTAATTCCCAGGAAACTAAGAATTCGGTTATTCCAATTCCAGGGAAATTCCCGCTTCTTAACTGACGGGAAAGTTGCGTTTGCGGTTTGAAAATATGCAGATCATGTAATAACTTTACTGTCTGAATATTTTAGATCGCAAGGAAGGTATTCAAAATGGACTTAAGCAACCAGGAGATAACTAGATACAGCAGGCACCTTATAATGCCCGAAGTCGGCATTGAGGGACAGAAAAAACTCAAGAACTCAAGGGTCCTGTGTATCGGCGCCGGAGGGCTTGGGTCTCCGCTTGCTCTCTACCTCGCGGCCGCGGGGGTAGGCACCCTGGGAATACTGGACTTCGACGTTGTAGATTTCAGCAACCTGCAAAGGCAGGTTATCCACAGCGAGAAGACCGTTGGCACTCCCAAGGTGGAATCCGCAAGGGACCGCCTCCTAGAGCTTAACTCCGATACCAATATCGTTACCTATAACGAAATGCTTAGCTCGGACAACGCCATGGAGATCATGAAAGACTATGACGTGGTCGTTGACGGAACGGACAATTTCGCCACGAGGTATCTTACAAACGACGCCTGTGTTTTCCTAGGAATTCCGAACGTCTACGGGAGCATCTTCAGGTTTGAGGGTCAGGTAAGCGTGTTCGACGCGAAAAGAGGCCCCTGCTACAGGTGTCTCTATCCGGAACCCCCTCCCCCGGGACTAGTGCCGAGCTGCGCCGAAGGAGGAGTGTTGGGAATACTGCCCGGAGTTGTGGGAACCATGCAGGCATCCGAGGTCGTAAAGATTATAATCGGCAAGGGAACGCCGCTTATAGGGAGACTTCTCTTCATTGACGTTCTAAACATGGAGCCTAGGATCCTCAAGCTGAGGAAAGACCCCAATTGCCCCGTCTGCGGCGAGAACGCAACCGTGACCGAACTCATAGATTACCAGGAGTTCTGCGGCATCGGCCGAGGCGAAGAGATTGAAGAGGAAAAACCCAAGGTCGAGGAGATAACCGTTGAGGAGTTCAGCACTATTAAGGAAAACGAGGCCGACTTCGTTCTGATCGACGTGAGAGAACCCCATGAGTACGAGATATGCAGCATCGAGGGCTCGAGACTTATTCCCCTCGGTGAACTCAAGGACAGAACGGACGAACTTGATCCGAAGGACGATATAGTCGTTCACTGCCACCACGGTGGGAGAAGCATGAAGGCTGCGACTTTCCTTGCCGAGCAGGGCTTCAGCAGAGTTAAGAACCTCAAGGGCGGCATAGACGAGTGGGCCGAGAAGTACGACTCGGAAATGGCCAGGTACTGAGGATCCGGGATTTTAGGGAAAGGAAAGCGGAAGTTTTTTTTCTGGGCGGAGAGGGAATCGAACCCTCACGGGCCAAAGCCCAACGGCTTTTGAGGCCGTCGCGTCTACCTATTCCGCCACCCGCCCTTAAGATAGGGGACTATTATTCTCGCTAAACCCGGAGAAATCAACAGGTTCACTCCCCGAGAAAGTAAAACCCGAAAGCCGCTATCACTATGCAGTGATCTATGGTGCCTTCCCTTATGTATCGTTTTATTTCCCGCGGAGCGACAAGCAGGGTTTCTATATCTTCTGTAGTGTCAAAAGACGGTTCAGATGTCCGCTCGCACCCAGATGCCAGGAAGGTATAGCAGGAGTTTGACATGAAGGCCGGGTTCGGCCGTACGCACCCTATCTGCTCCCACCGAGTGGAGGTAAACCCCGTTTCCTCAAGGAGCTCTCTGCGCGCGCACTCAGCAGGGCTTTCTCCCGGGTCGATCATTCCGCCCGGAATCTCAAGCGTGATCTCTGCGGTGCCGTGGCGAAACTGCTTTATAAGAACAATTTCACCGGAGGGCGTAACAGGGATAATGTTAACCCAGTCAGGAGCGTCCATTACGTAGAAATCGTGGACGGCGCCGTCTTTGGGG
>JAPOQQ010000153.1 GCA_026710625.1 Candidatus Dadabacteria bacterium
ACTACGAGGACCCCTATGACTTCGAGGACTGGCACACAGGCGTCACGACGGATGAAAAGGGAAGAGTCGTAGAGCTTGATCTCACAGGAGAGGTCCCGGGAACCCTTATTTCTCAACTTCGCAAGCTCAGAGTGATAACGATAAGTTCTGAAAACGGGGGCTGCGCCTTAAGCCCCAAAGATGATTCTTCCGCGTTCAGCTTGTTTCTCCTCACTCTTCTTGTCTTTGCAGCACTTGGGACTTTCTGTCTTTTATCAAGCTCAAATTCTATGTATAGAGAGTGAAGTTCTTTTTTTTAAAGATTCCTCCTCGGTTTTTCTTTACCGACTTCATTTCAGTTTGACCTCCGTATTATGCGGCAGCGACCTCCAAAGGTTTCTTGAACTGCTTGTCGAACAACTCTCCTTTTTCCAGAATGACACAGGCGACAAGCAAAAGACGGTCGCACACAGTGCGCACAGATCTGCAGTAACCGAGACCTCTTGCTCGAAGCGCCTGGTATTTGGCTCTGCTCACAGGATCATAGATTGCCGCTACCCCTCCCAGAACATGAAGAGCGCCCGAGAGATTTGCGCATACCGCCCTCCGCCGAACTACCTGTCTGCTTTTGCCTGATTGTCTCGTTACAGGAGCCGTACCTCCAAGACATCGAAGCGCTCTAAGGTCCCGGCGGCGTATAAGGTCCCAAGCCTCAGCAATTATCGTCGCGAGAACTACAGGTCCCGCACCTGGAATGGAGCTGAGTATCTCAATGTCTGTAGGCCTTTCTCCCTCGGTGTTGAGCTTTGAGTTCATGGTCTTAATAACCTGTTTGATAGAGTCTTCGGTTTCCTTGTGCTGACGGTCTATCACTTTCATGCGTTCGGTGATCGTCTGTATGTGCCCGATACAGCTCTGTACGGTTGCCTCGTTTACGTTTATCTTCTCGCCGCGGAGTATCTCAAGTACTTGTCTCGCGTTAAAACGCTTTATTCTGTTGCGTTTGAGAAGATTCTGTACCGTTGAGATTCTTTTTCTTTTTGCCGCTTCAGGACAAGGCATAAACTCCCATAGTTCCAGATGCCATGTGCTTACCTTTCTGCCCAGAAGCTCGCCGAACTGGGGGTAATACCTCCAGAGCAGTCCGCGAAGACGGTTTACGCAACGGGTGCGTTCAGAAACGAGTTCCTCTCTGGTTCTGTTGAGTTCCCGCAGGATTATCGTATCGGAGTCCTGCGGTTCAAGGCGGCGGAAGTGGGGACGGTCTGTTCTGAGCGCCGAGGCGAGCACCAGGGCGTCTCTTCTGTCATCCTTGGCTCCGGAGACGCAGAACCTGTCCCTGAAGCGGTCAAGCTGCTTTGGGTTTATTGAATAAACCCCGAAGCCCTGCTCAAGCAGACTCTCCACAACGGGGCCGTGGTTCACCTCGACAGTCACAGCTATGTCGCGGGCCTCGGAGCCTGAGATCTTCTGTATCCACTGGGCCATTTCAAAAAGGCCACCTCCAGAGTGCTTGAAGCTTTTTTCTCCGATGACGAAACCTTTCTGGTCAACAAGGCAGACCTGATGGGACTCTCGTCCCCAGTCAACGCCTGCAAAAAATAAAGATTCGTGATTTTTCATGTAAACTAATACCTCCTATGTTAATGCGGGTTTGCCGTGATGTTTGTCTGATCCAGTACTGGCGCTCGGTGGCGCAAACTTTCTGTTGGGCATTCATCACGGTAGCGCCTGACCGAGGCGCATGTCCCAAGCAGGTGCTCTTTGGCACGGGAGAAAATAAGCTGCTCTCGGTCAGGCAACCCGTGAATTTAATCTAACCTGATTTTAATTTTTCACTCGATTCAAGCTTTGACAAAAGGTACTGGAAAAAAAGAGCGCGGGACTGAGAATTCCCGCCTGCCTGGAAATAAACGGTAAAAGCTTTTCGGCTTGCGCGTCGGGCGTTTTCTTATCTTCGGGTTTTTCCAGATTGTGGATAAGCCAGGACAAATGACTTCTTCGCTCCCCGCGCCTCGGGCATTGCGAAGCGAGAGTCGCTGCTCGCTGCGAAGCCGCAACCCCGAAACCCCTGCGGCGCAAGTGCCGGAACATTCCCCGATAAAACCAACATCCCCCTTCAGCGCGAGACAGTCTTGCATGAAAGCCATATAACACTTGATTCTTCATGCCGTAATAATTAGAATCTAGTTCCGAAACCGGGGGGCGGAATTACCTGCTGCGGATTCCGCTTGATGGCCCGGAATCCGGTTTTCCGGAGTTGTTTATGGCTTCCGAAGTTAAAGACAAGCTTGTGAGTTTCAGGATTCCCGAAAGTGACTATAACTACGTATACTCTACCGCCGACAGCAAGGACATAAGCTCAAGCGAATTCATAAGAATAGCGATAAAAAAAACCCGGGAAGGGAGTAACGAGCCTGCGAGGTCCGAGGTAATCGCTTATCTGAGAAACCTAAGCCCTTCGGAAAGGGACGAGATCCTGGACAAGGCGGAGAGCACCTGGAAAAGAAGAATAAGGTCTTTCATGGATAATGCGATCTCAGAGAAGCCCGGCATCAAGGGAAAAGAACTCTGCGAAATGGTAAGCAGGGAGTTTCATCTGCCGATCACCCTTGATCTAAAGCACAAGGTGTATCTCAGGATAAAAAGCCGAAGGAGAAGGAAAAACCTGGTAGGGAAGCTTGAGAAGGAATACTAGACATACGATACCCAGTCCCCCTGAAGCGGCGCATCCCGTTTTAGCTCCCGCCGCAAAGTTGACACTCAAACAGGCATTTCAATCACATAAACACGGAGGCAAAAGATGGAAAAAACATTGTCAATAGTAAAACCCGACGGAGTCGGAGCGAACCTGATCGGCGAGGTTCTCAGGAGGTTCGAGGAAAACGGGAT
>JAPOQQ010000154.1 GCA_026710625.1 Candidatus Dadabacteria bacterium
GTGATCGAACTCCATGCCTTTTGAGGCGTGAATAGTGAAACAAGGAACAGCATCGTCTGGAGGGGGCGGGGTCTTCGACCGCAGGTCCAGTTCCTGAAGCAAAAGGTGAAGAGTGATTTCCCGCTCACCGTACTGGGAAGTGATTTCACCTACAAGACCTCTCCACGCTTCCTTTTCCTCGCTATACTCATCAAAGACACCGTCGGCGCCAAGCACCGTCTCCTGAAAATCGTCGAACCACGCAAACGCGGCCCTCTCAAAGCTCTGGAAGTCCAAGCGCTCAGACAAACGGGGAAGGGCGTTTTCAAGCAGTTCCCTAGCGCGAGGAGACAGCTCCCCGCGGGCAAGGGCGGCTTGCGCGAAGCTTCGCAGGCAGTCGCCGTCTCCCGCGGCGGCATGCGACATGATATTCCTTACATCCAGATTAATGCCCTCGAGAAGAAAGAAAGCCCTGCACGCAAGGCGCAGGTGCTCGGGACTTGAGCGGGCGTTCGCAAGGCGCAAGATTGAGTGCAGCCACTGAAGAGGCGCGCTTTCGAATTCATTCTTGCGCATCGCCAGGTAGGCGGAAATTCCTGACTCCGCAAGTGTGTCGACGGTTTGTTCAAGAAGTTTTTTCGTCCGGGCCAGAATAACGCACCTGGCGCGCTCGCCCGCAGGACGCCCGCCTATATCCTCGGCGACCCAAGCGGCTTCCTGCTCGAAATTGTTAAACATCTTAATTCGTACGACATTTTCGTCAGAGGGGTTTTTATGTGCGGTCAGCTCTGTTTTTCCTGCAGGGCGACCTGGATTGTGCTTTATCAGGCGATTGGCAAGCTCAACAACCGCCGGGGGACAGCGGTAATTCTCCGGCAGTTGAAGAACACGCATACTAAAATCTTCGCGCAATTCCCAGAGCCTCTCGGGACTCGCGCCGTTCCACTGGTAGATAATCTGGTCGTCATCCGCGACCACGAAGAGATTCTTAGTGGAAGGGTTCACCAGGTGGCTCAGAATCCTGTACTGCAAAAGGTTCGTATCCTGAAATTCGTCAACGCAGACATACCTGTAGATTCTCTGTATCTGCTTGCGCACTCCCGGCACTTTTTCCAGCAGTCCAAGCGCTTCGGCGATCAGGCCGGGGAAATCAAGGGCGTTTTTCTCGATCATCAGGGTGCGGTAGCTTCCGTATACGGACGCCAAGACCTCTACACCATCGAACGATCCGTTCCGCAGCGCCTCAAGCGCTCCCTCGGTCCCGACATTGTTCTCGATAAGCCGGGAAACGAGCGGCAGCAGTCTCTCGCCCGTCATGCCGTGCCCGTCCGCGCCGTTCCGGGCGCGGTCAATCGCTTCATCCAAAAGGGAGCAGCGGTCCGCATCCTGAACAAGAATGGTGAAGTCTGGCTTCAGACCGACGTGATGACCATGCTGGCGCAGCAGGTCCGCCGAGAAAGAGTGAAAAGTCGTGAGCAGGGTGCGGTCGCCCGCATTCGGAACCAAAGAGGCGATCCGCTCGCGCATTTCGGCGGCCGCCTTGTTCGTAAAGGTAAGGCCGAGAATCTTGAAGTGCTTATCTGGAGTCGCTTCAATGATAGACGCTATTCGGTACGTAAGAACCCGCGTCTTTCCGGAACCGGGACCGGCCAGAACAAGAAGAGAGCCTTCCCTCCAGTTGACAGCCTCGCACTGGTTGTCGTTGAGAATGGAGAGGTCTACCATCAGCCGACACTCCTTGCAAGTTTCCGGGCCCGCTCGATCACGTCCGTCAAGAGTTCGGGAACTGCATTCTGTCCGTCGGCAACCATTTTCCGTGCAACAGCGAGTGCATTTTTCGGCTTGGAACCGCGTTCCTGTGCTTTCGCGACCTGTTGCCAGTATTCAAGCGTTCCACTCTCCGCCGTTATATCGTCTTCTTTCTGCTCCGATATCGTCGCTTCATAGATATCGCCAAATCCCTCCATGCACAGAAAGACTTCCATGACCCCGTGATCGAGCTTGCGTATATGATCGGATTTGTTCCTCTTCCCGAGCTGCGACCTAGCCGACGCTTCATACTTGTCGCCCTCGTCGTCATTGTCCACTAGGGTGAACCACTCTATGCCGAGCTGATCCGCGAACCTGATCAGTTTCTCAATGCCGATCTGCGAAAACTCTACAAGCGACACCCCGTCGGCGTACAAGTCATGCCCCATGGCGCGGGCGCATTCCGGCAACAACGTCGCCTCGGTCTCCCCTTCCACAAGTAACCAGCAGCGGGAGAAAAACAGGCCGCCGCGTGTTGCCCGTACCTTGTAGTCGAGTTTTTCTAAATCCTCAGGTTCAAACACTGTTTCGTCAATTCTATGAACGGAAATTTTTCCGCCGCTTCGGCGGAGGCGCCGGATATTTCCGAGCGGAACACCTGCGAGAAGATCGCCCGAATGTGTGGAAACCAGCTTCTGTCCGGGAACGTCCCGCAGCATCCCGATTACCGCATTGATAGCTGAGGGGTGCAGATGGGCTTCGGGTTCCTCAAGGGCGAGAAGAGGTTCCGAGTGTTCGCCGTAGGCATCTTTGAGTTGGCTGTTTAGGAAGGCGTCAAACAGGCAGATTACGGCAAGACTCTGCGTTCCGCTCCCATGGCGGACGATCGGAATACGGGCGCCGGTTTTTGACGCGAGGTTGATCTGCGTACGCGACAGTATGTCAAATACTTTTGAGGGAAGCGCCTCGATTGAAACGGGGTCGGTTTCCCCGAGAGGAAGAAAATCGGCCGTTTTTTTCAGGCGCTCCTTGACGCTGTCAAATGCGGAATGCTTTGCAAGCACCCTCCTGTTAAGCTCAGAGAGGTCTGCCTCAAGCTCGGCCCTCTCATCTTCCTCAAAATCCAGCGCACGGACAAACGGCCCCCAGAACTGGGATCTCGCGCGGAACTCTTGGGCCGCGTCCCGCAGGGACGCCAGGTAGAATACGGGGGCGAGTTGCCGGAGTCCTGTCAGGTAACGCGGATTCTTGGCCTTGACCAGTGGATTACCCGACAGGTCAAGGAAATCATATTCCGTGGCAAAGTCATTGGCAGTGGCGTCAAACGAACTCCTGACTCTCAGCTTCACGCTCCGGAATCCCTGTTCTTTATCAATCTGCTCGGCCTCATCGAGAATCTGTGATATCTCATCCGGCCACTCGTCTTCCCGTCTCTCCGCGAACGTGAGCGTGATTTCGATCGGTTCGGCCTTTGACGGTTCGGAGGTCGGGTCGGGCAGATGGTAGTCATATTCCTCGAACACCCTTGCCCGCCGCGTAAGCGAGCGGGTAAGGCAGATGCACAACGCGTCCAGCACCGTCGACTTGCCGGAATTGTTTTCGCCTATGAGCACGCACAGATCATCAAGCGTCAGCGTCAGTTCCTCGATTCCCCTGAAATTCCTGATTTCAAGCTGAGTCAGAAGCATTGCGCTGAGACCTCCGCAGGTTTCTCAGTATCCCTTGGGCGGAACTGTTGACCAGACAGGAATCCGGGAAGATCAACAACCCCATACCTGATACCCAATTTGTCCTCGCTTACA
>JAPOQQ010000155.1 GCA_026710625.1 Candidatus Dadabacteria bacterium
AAAGTATACAATAACGTTATGCAGGTAAGCAGAACACTTGATTACGCCGTCAGATGCCTTATCCATATGGGAGGCAATCCGAAGTTTAAATTCAGCATGAAGCAGATATCTGAAACCCAGCACATTCCGCAGAACTACCTCGCCAAGGTAATGAGAAGGCTTGTTAACCGGGGAATACTCAGGTCGAAGGTAGGGCCCGAGGGCGGGTACATGCTCCGCAAGTCCCCGCATGAACTCAGCCTGAGAGAGGTATATGAAGCCATAGAGGGAGAGATAAGGATAGTCGACTGCATGGACGAAGACGGTCCCTGCGCCCTTTATGAAAACTGCGGGCAGCTTCCTCTCTGGGATAAGCTCAAGGTTTCCATGACAAGGATTCTTGAAGATACTACTATTGGGGATATGGTGGAAGAGACTCGGAGCGGCAGAAGTCATTAACAGGAGGACATTTTCTCAATGAGCGTTGATCTTGAAAAACTCGCCCAGGAGGAGTACAAGTACGGCTTCGTAACCGATGTCGAGCAGGAAATTGCTCCCAAGGGCCTAAACGAGGATGTCATCAGGATGATCTCCTCGAAAAAGAATGAACCTGAGTGGCTTCTCGAATGGCGCCTAGACGCCTATGAGCGCTGGAAGAAAATGAAAGAGCCCAGGTGGGCTTTTCTTAGGTATCCGAAGATAGATTTTAACGACATAAGTTATTATGCTGCGCCGAAAAGCAACCCGAGGCCAAAAAGCCTTGACGAGATCGACCCGGAGATAAAGGAGACCTACGACAAGCTCGGTATTCCGCTTGAGGAACAGAAGATGCTGGCGGGTGTCGCGGTCGACGCCGTTTTTGACAGCGTTTCCGTCTTCACCACTTTCAAGGAGAAACTTGCCGAGGAAGGGGTTATTTTCTGCTCCATATCCGAGGCGGTGGAAGAACATCCCGATCTTGTGCGCAAGTACCTGGGTTCGGTCGTGCCGCGGGGAGATAACTTCTATGCGGCTTTGAATTCCGCGGTCTTCACGGACGGTTCCTTCGTCTATGTCCCCAAGGGAGTAAGATGTCCAATGGAGCTTTCTACCTATTTCCGCATAAACGCGGAGAACACCGGACAGTTCGAAAGAACGCTTATAATCGCCGATGAGGGTAGCTACGTAAGCTATCTTGAAGGCTGCACGGCGCCCCAAAGGGACGAGAGCCAGCTCCACGCCGCGGTGGTTGAACTCGTAGCTCACAATGACGCCACCATAAAGTACTCGACGATACAGAACTGGTACCCGGGAGACAAGCAGGGCAAGGGTGGAATATACAATTTCGTAACAAAGCGGGGAAGATGCGTAGGCAGGAGTTCAAGGATTTCCTGGACGCAGGTTGAAACCGGTTCCGCTATCACCTGGAAGTACCCGAGCTGCGTTCTTGAAGGAGATAATTCGGTCGGGGAGTTTTACTCCGTTGCTCTTACCAACAGGCGTCAACAGGCCGACACCGGAACCAAGATGATTCACGTGGGGAAAAACACCAGCAGCACGATTATTTCCAAAGGTATTTCCGCGGGCGAGGGACAGAACATATACAGGGGACTTGTTGAAATTGGTAAAAATGCCGAGAAGGCGAGAAATTACACGCAGTGCGACTCAATGCTTATAGGGGATTGCTGCGGAGCACATACTTTTCCATATATAGAGGTCAGAAATTCCACGGCCCACATGGAGCACGAGGCTTCTACCTCTAAAATAGGCGAGGACCAGATGTTTTACTGTCGCCAGAGAGGGCTTTCCGCCGAAGACGCGGTTTCGCTCATAGTGAACGGTTTCTGCAAGGAAGTTTTCAAGGAGTTGCCGTTTGAGTTCGCGGTTGAAGCTGAAAAACTGCTGAGCGTAAGTCTTGAGGGAAGCGTGGGTTAATAAGAGTCCCGCCGCAATTCTGAAAAAAAGATTTTTAGGAGGAGCGAAACATGCTCGAGGTGAAAAACCTGCATGTGCAGGTAGATGACAAGGAAATACTGAAAGGAATGAACATTACTGTGGCGCCCGGGGAGGTTCACTCCATAATGGGCCCGAACGGTTCTGGAAAGAGCACCCTTGCCCAGGTTCTTGCAGGCAAGGAAACTTACGAAGTTACCGAAGGGGAGGTAACTTTTCAGGGTAAGGACCTTCTCGATCTTGAGCCCGAGGAAAGGGCGTGCGAGGGGATATTTCTGGCTTTCCAGTACCCTGTTGAGATCCCGGGGGTAGCGAACACCTATCTTCTTCGCGAGGCCCTTAATGCTAAAAGGGAGTACCGGGACGAAAAACCGCTTAAGCACATTGAGTTCGCAAAGCTTGCTAGGGAGAAAATGAAAGCGCTCGGTATTGACGAAGACCTTCTTAAAAGGTCCGTAAACGCCGGGTTCTCGGGCGGAGAGAAGAAAAGGAACGAGATATTCCAGATGCAGATACTCGAACCGACACTAGCGGTACTTGACGAGACGGATTCCGGTCTTGACATAGATGCGCTCAAGATAGTGGCAAACGGGGTGAATTCGATGAAGGATTCTGGACGTTCCTTTATAGTGATAACCCACTACCAGCGACTTCTTAACTATATAGTTCCCGATTTTGTCCACGTGATGGTTGATGGAAAAATCGTAAGATCGGGAGGAAAGGAACTTGCCTACGAGCTTGAGGAAAAAGGTTACGCCGGGTTTTAAGGCCTCAGGCAACCTGCAAGGAGCATAATACTATGGCTATTGTTTTTGACGGTACGCGCGAAAGTTACGTCGAGAGACTCTCTGAGTTTCTCGATAGCGGGCAAAAAGATGCCCCTGAGTGGATAACCACCCTTCGCCGTGAGGCGATTTCAGGATTCGCCAAACTAGGATTTCCGACGCTTTCTGACGAAGAGTGGAGATTCACCAATCTTGAGGTACTTCGAAGAGGTTCCTTTTCAATTGCCGAGAATGGAATCTCCGGGGTTTCTAAAAAATCCGTGGATTCCTACGGGTTTCCCGGGCTTGATTGCCTGAGACTTGTCTTTGTAAACGGTCGCTTCGCCTCTTCCCTTTCAGACACTAGAGATGCCGGGAAAGAGATACTGGTAAAAAGCCTGTCGGAGGCGATCTGTGAGCAAGGCGATCTTGTGAAGGACCACTTGGCGAGATACGCAGATTATGAAAAAGACGCATTTATTTCGCTTAACACATCCTATTTTGAAGACGGGGCGTTTGTTTACGTTCCCGACGGGACCGTCTTCGAAAAACCTGTACATGTTCTTCACGTATCGACAGATGAAGGCCATCCTTTATTCATAAATCCAAGAAATCTCATCATCGTCGGGCAAAATTCGGTCGCCAAGGTAATAGAACATTACGTGTCAGCATCCCAGAGCGTCTATTTCTCAAACGTGGTCACGGAGGTTGTCTGTGGAGAAAACGCGAATCTTGAGCACTACAGACTTGAGTTTGAAAGCCAGAAGGCATTTAATTTCTCCACACTTAGGGTAAATCAGCAGAAAAACAGCAACATCGCTTCCCACTCGGTTCTCTGCGGAGGGGCCATAGTGAGGAACAACGTTCATCCTGTCTTGGGTGGAGAAGGATGTAACTCCGACATTTACGGCCTTTTCATATCCGAGGGACGCCAGCACATGGATAACTTCATGCGGGTTGAGCACGCGAGTCCTCATTGCGACAGTCGCCAGTTCTATAACGGCGTACTTGATGGTCGTTCAAAGGGAGTTTTTCACGGAAGGATACTTGTTCACGAAGGCGCTGAGAAGACAGACGCGAAGCAGACCAACAGGAACCTTCTTCTCTCCGACACGGCCCAGATAGACACGAAGCCTCAGCTTGAAATATACAACGACGACGTAAAGTGCACCCATGGCGCTACGATCGGGCAGATGGATGAAGAGGCCCTTTTTTACCTGCGTTCAAGGGGGGTCTCAATGAGGCAGGCAAAAATAATAATGCTCCAGGCTTTTACTGCCGAGACCCTAGAGCATATGTCGATTGATTCCGTAAGAGAAGTTCTTGAGGGCGTGGTTATGAAATGGTTTGAACAAAGGCTCCAAAACGGCAAAGGGAAGTAGACTTATGTCTGATTACAAGAAAGTGGCAAAGGTTTCAGACATAGCTGAAGGAGAAGTGGAATCCTTTTTCGTCGAAGGAGATGTGATTGCCATATGCAGGGTAGAGGGGGATTTCTACGCCTTTCGGGATGAATGCACCCACCAGTGTTTTACTCTTTCAGACGGCGACCTCGAGGGAGAACGCATCACCTGCTGTTATCATGGGGCTGAGTTCAACGTCAAAACTGGAGAGGCTCTCTGCCTTCCGGCAGTCGAATCTCTGGAGACATACCCGGTAAAGATTGACGGGGATGACGTACTTATAAAGCTTGATGACTGACCGTCCCCGCTTTTTTAACCCGCTGGTTTGAATTTGGGCAGTGTGACCTCGTCGGTAACGTCATCGAAGCAGACCTGCACTTCCATCCCTATGGACACTTCATTCGGATCCACGTCAACCACGTTGGACATCATCTTAACCCCTTCATCCAT
>JAPOQQ010000156.1 GCA_026710625.1 Candidatus Dadabacteria bacterium
CCGTTCCCTTCCTCAATTGCTCAAGGAAAATGTTTATTGCCTCGGCAATCCTCTCTCGCCTTTTCGTCAGGAAATTATCATATTCTCCGACTTCCCAAAGCGAACTGTCCGACGGGATGAACTGCTGTTCCAGAGCTTCGGGATATTTATTCTGGATTTCAAGCAGGTAAGCGGACGGTTCCTTGTCGGAAATCCCGGAATTTGTATCTCTGGTAATGAAAGCCCTGTTGGCGATTTCGTTCACTTTCTTTTTGTCCAGATGATTTTCCGAGTTAAAACCGCTCCTGTATAAGAGTTCCTGAGGGAAAACATGATGGCTTTGAACCGGGAAAAGATCTTTCGAGGCATCGTAAAGGGGTTCACCGTTCGCCCAGTCAACCGGCTTTTTATGCTTGGTTATTATGTAGAGCATTTTATAAATCGGATGTCCGGAACCGCGACCCTGCAGGTCTGACGATTTGACTTCAATTCGTCCACGCTGATCCTCGATTTCAGAGACCAGATCTGAGATCGGATTCCGGCTGTTTATCGCCAGATGGACATCTTTATCAAGCCGTTGGTCTGTCTGTCCGCTGTAGCGGCTCCAGACTAGCGCCAGAAACATCCAGTAAAGAAAACCGTGTTTTTTCCCTTTCTGGAAACGGCAGCCGTTTTTCAGCAGGTGCGCTATTATTGGTACCAGTATGTTCGTTGAGCTTAAATCACCAGTGCTGTTCACAAGAACGGTCTGCTTGAGAATCGGAACTATATGATCTATTGATCTGCTCACCTTCTTCCAGTGTTCCTTGTAGTCTTCTTTTGAAAAATCTTCGTATCTCAACTTCGCGTTATTGCTGAGCAAGGCGGATTGCGTCATGGATACGACCATGCATCTGGTAAAGAAGTCTAAATTCTTTTGGTATTCCCAAGACAGGAAGAATTCCTTTGATTCCATCTGAGAGATCTTCTTTTTCATTTCTCGGCGAGCCTGGGGCCATTTCCCCGTAATATGTGTCAAGACAAGCTCTGCTTCCGTCAGTTTTGTTCCTTTCGAGTTAACCCTGTCGAAGACGTCAATCGCTTCGTCGATATTTGCGGATACTGGAACTTCCTGAATCGGGTTTTCGGTTTTCAGGATGGCTCTCAGTCTGCCGAGATTGGATTCTATTTCTTTGCCGATGCGCAAACTCTCGTTATTGTCGTCAATATCCATTTCGTTCACAACGCTGAAAGCGCCGAAGTCTTGATTGAAACAGTCAACAACTTTTTTCCATAAGGGGTCTCCCTGCATCTTGTTTTTCGAGTAATACAAAAACTCTCCGGTCTCAAGATTGAAACAAAGTTTCCTGGGGTCATGCGTTATTTCATCTTCCTTGTAATAGGGAGGAATCTCACCTCTAATGAGCAGATACAAAGTAGTGAGCCTTTGCTGTCCGTCAAGAAGAACCTTCCACAAACCTACCGATGCCTTTCTGTCAATTGCGTCATTCTTTATTTCGGGCGGGCTCTCCGTTTTCCAGACCAGCAGGCTTCCCACAGGATACTCACGGAAAAGCGAAACCATAAGTTGCTTCGCCTGTTCCTTGCTCCATACATATTCCCTCTGGAATTCGGGAACTACTAACGCCAGTGTCCTAATTTCATCTAAAATGTCACTTATCTTCATTGCTGTCTATATCCTTCACGAAATCTTAAATAAAACTGGCACCTGTATGCAGAGTCGGGTCACCCAGAGTGATTGAAAAATCCTTGATTTATAGGACCATATAGTATCAAATATTATCCAGAATTTACAGTTCGTTGCATATTTTATATCTGTGCGCTCTAAAAAAGGTGGGGATAATGAGTGATACAAACAAAGACTCCGGAGAATTTAACCCGGTTAAGTGGAACGAGAGCTTGCCTGTTATCGAATGGGAAGACTTCGACAGAGTTGGAAAAGAAAAAGATAGGCGTATCAAGAAACAGGGGGCGGAGGACGGATCTTTCGGCATCCCTTCGGGTAAAACTTTGTCTGATACAGAAAACGAAATTTTGGCCGATGCGCATGAATATCAGCACAGATTGGCTCATGAAGGCGGTGAATACTTTGAGAAGCTGGAGAGCAGGATCAATTCCTACAAGGCTTTTTTGAATCAGGAAAATTTTAAAACAATCTTAAATAGCTTAAGGGCTAGAGCACAAAACCGCATTGATAACAAGAAATTGAAGTTATCAGAACTCGCAACCGAATATAACAGAAACAAAAGAGAGTACGAACAGTTCAGGAGAATAAATCAACTGGATAGGATGCCTGTGCCAACCACTTTGTTGAAGTCCGTGTTCTACCTCGCATTTATTGCTGTTCTCTTTGTTGTTGAAGTTATGATGAATACCAAGCTGGTTAGCGGCGTTCTTCCAGGTGGAACAGTTGAAGGGGTCGGACTTACTTTTGGCGTGGCGTTCGTAAACGTTCTTATTTCATTTGCCGTGGGATATTACTTTTTGAAAAATATTAATCATATAAGTTCGGGTCCTAAAAGTACGGCATGGCTTATCTTTGCCGTTTATATGATTCTGATTTTTTATCTGAACTGGGCGTATGGTGCTTTCAGGGGTGTTGCAGAACAGATTGCGTCCAGTCCTGAAATTCTCGAACTTGATAAAATATCGCTATCGTTGCAGAAAGCTCTTTCCCCGTGGGAAGTACCGCTGACTTTTCAAAGCCTGGTTATATCGGTTCTGGGTTTCGCGTTCGCTGTCTTTTCTTTGCTAGACGGTTACTTGTTTGATGATATCTACCCGGATTACGGAAGAAAAGCTCGTATCCTGAGCAAATCCAGAGAAAAAATTCTTTCAGAACTAAAAAGACTTGTTTCAGGGGTGCAGAGGATTTTTGCGGATGGGCAGAGAGAAGGCAGGGAAATGAAAGAAACGCTGGCTCTTACTCTTAATGCGTGGAGTAATGAGACCAACCTGTTGCAAACCAGATTTGATTCATACAGGAAAAAAATTCTGAATGCCGAAAACGATATAAATCATATGCTCAGGGAATACATGATCGCCAACAAGGGAAAAAGAGAGCTGACTGAATACCCCCTGCCAGAAAGGTTCGAGGACAAAGCTCCTTTTTCGTACGAGGATCACGAGAAAGATCCCTCCAGGGTTTTTGAAGAGTCGAGTGATGTTTATATGGAAGATGTGCAGAGGAGACAGAAAAGAGAGAAGGTACAGAAAGATATTGAGGAAAACTACAGCACTTTTACAACACAAGTTTCGGAACTCAGGGAAAAAATTCTGAAGTCGGTCAAGGAAATTCAGGGGCAATATGAAAATATTTAAAACATTTTTATGCATCCTGCTTGCAGCTGTTTTATCCGGGTGTTTGAACGGCGAACCTGATAAATACCCCAGCATTAAGGAATTGAACAAACAGTTCTGCGCTAAGGACGGCAGGCGTTACGAACATACAGTTGTGATACTAGACCTAACTTCCAAACTCAAGAAAGCTCAAGTGGACTATATTGAAGAGATGGTATTTTCCGAAGGTTTTTTTAAAAGCTATCAGCCTTTTACAAAGTTTTCGTACGTGTTGATAAGCGAAAAAACTCCGCAATCGCAGCAACCTCTTTTTTCAAAATGCAGGCCGAAGTCAGGGGTAAGAACAAAGTTCGATTCATTTGATCTTCCAACTAGGAAAGAATCGGAGCTTTACGTTAAAAGGAAGTGGAAAGGGTTTATTCTTGAATCAGAAAAAGTTTTCCAATCGATTTTTGAAAAGTCGCCAGAGTCTGATTACAGCTTGATATATGAGACGGTTGTTAGCATCTTTAAAATCCCTAAATTTGATTTCGCGAAAGATTACCCAAAAAGAAATCTGGTCATCGTCTCCGACATGATGCAGCATTCTGACAGGATGTCCTTTTACAATTTCTGCAGAACGAAAAATTCAGCAAAGCCGGACTCATGCCCGGCATTTGATCAGTTGATGAGCAATTCTTCGGCCAGAGATTACATTGACTCAACTTCTCCGAGCAATGAAGATGTTGACATAAAAATCATCTTTTTGAACAATCGTTATGAGACCAGCCGAAGTCTTGACCCCAGTTTGATCAGACTGTGGATTGAATATTTCGAGAAAGCAGGGTTTGAAACTCCTGAAATCGAATACCAACTGGATGTGGATTAACTTGTGGTTTCGAGTTTGAAACGCAATTTTTAATGTATTTCTATTCAAGTCCGAAGTGCAATCAAGGGCATCTCGCCGGAACAGAAAATGTATTCCGTCACACTTGTCTTCCCCGTTTTTAGAGCCCCAAAAAAGCAAGTAATCTACATTGTTGCATGACGGTCTATGCGAAAACCCGCTCCACTTGAGAACTTCTTCGCAATGCATCGCTTTTACGTTGAAGAGAGGCTGAATGATTAGGCGTTTGAAGAGTGTAAGGAGAATCGCCCGGGAAATCTCCGATGCGGCGGATGGAGCGCTTGACTCCTACCGCGAAGGCCGTGTTGAGGAGGAACCGCAATTGACGGACCGTATCCTCGAGGCGATTGAAGGTCGTATTCGAAGCCGACAGCTTATTGCGTATGGAGATCTGGCGAGGGAAATGCCGGATCCAGATCGCCCCCTTTCCCTGACTAAGCCCGGAACTGCAAAGCGGGCCCGCGGCGGCATAGTCTGGAAAGCCCGTACTCTCAGAACAGGTCGCGGCGTCGCCGCCGAAGAAAAGCGGCATGGTGCGGATCTGATGGGAATCCTCGACTTGGCTCTGCCGGATTACAGCGCGACAAAGGGTTTCCTGGCGCAAGCGAAGAAAGCGGAACCCGGTCAGCGATTTTCAAAACGGGATTGGAACCGCCTGCGTTCCCAGTGCGAGAAGATGCTTTCTCGGACACCGGCTTCCTTTGTTTGGGTCTATTCCAAGTCAAGAGGAATAAGAATTTTTTCTGTAAACTCTGTTCTGGGACTGGAATCAAGACGCATTTTTGATTTATACAGCCGCGGCGTATCCAGTTTTTTTGAAAACCATATCGAATGCTTTATCGGTGACCGCCGATTAGATTCGACAAATATTGAGACGTTGGATGCCCTCGATAGACTGCCAGTAGAAAGGATTCTCAAACTTTCCGCGAAGCTATCTGAGTGACTACCGTTAGCGAAAAAGTCTGCCGAAGGGTGCAACTTGTGATTGGCCAGATTGGAGAAAGCAGGATTCCTAAACTCCTTTTGGCAGTTGGCGAAGCGATGGATCGCCGCAATCGCTGTGTTCACGAGCCGAGGAATGAGAGCGACGCGGACTGCGAACCGAAAAGAATGCGTTTCCTGACGGAGGTTCTGGGATTCATATTCGCCGCTTCAGACTTGGTTGAAGCGGAATGGAACATGGAAGCTTGGAGTTTTGGAGGCGGATATCCCGATCCCCTCTGAATTGGGCAATGTCTATGTTTTCAGCTATAAGCTCTTTCCCAATATTATCTCGTTCCAGTCCTGCTTTTGTTCCTCTTTTAGTCTTTTCAGAATACCCTCTCTGCACGCATCCTGAGCGTCGGCAAGCAGCTTTTTGTCTTTTTCCGTAATCTTTGCTTCATCTGCATGTACAACTTTTGAGGCACGACTATAGGCATCAAGAAGCGTTTTATAATACTTTTTTCTTTCGGTAAAATTGGCACCCAGATGCCATGCCCCACGAACCGCGAGCCGAAATCTTTTTTCACCTTCATAATCGTTTTCTAGATACAATGCTTCAAGTGCAATTCTCAAATCGATGAATTTATCCGCAAGACCTGCGTTAGGTCGTTTCGATTTCATCCATCGGCTAACGGCGGTATCCAGATATCTTCTTTTTTCTCCAAAAGAAGAACGTCCAAAATGTATATCCCGTGCTTGCTCCAAATGTTTCTGTGAAAGAGGTATTGTAAGACTATGAGTTGGTACATCAACAAATGACATGCCAGTACCGACAGCGGTATTTAATTCTTCAAGATCTTCAAAATCCCTCCAGAGGAATTTCCGGTATACGTAATTGTTGCATGCAAGGGATAAAGCTTCACAGAATGTTTCGATTGAAAGCCCCGGGATTTTTCCGTTTGCCCATGTATGTTTGAAATCTTTAAAAAATGGTTCGCTTTCTGTTGGTGCGTAAAAAGGTGGTCCTGCTTCACAATCGATGGATAGAATTACACCACCTAAAAAACCCATGTAACCATAGTTAGGTATGCTGAATAAAGGAAGATGAGGAGTCAATTCGGTTAATGATTTCGGTAGACTGCTAATGCGTATTCCTTCCTTCAAAGCCAACGGTTGATCAATGCTCACACCAAGGAGCAAAGCTTTCATTTTGTAATGGAACGGTTCGCCTTTAATCCATCCGAACAGCAATTCTAGCACGCGTTCCGGTCCCAAAATAGCCGCACCCCTGATTAAATCTTCAGCGAAGTGGTTTATCTCGGGGTTCGGCATACCACCCATTAGATCAACCAGCCCATTTCCTATACGGTCGGTCTTGGTGTCCAAGTAGTCATATAACAACCGGCGGAGTTGATCTGTAAATTTTGCAAGCAGGTTTTCGGGAACTTCAGGCTCGACAAGTCTTGCTGATAATTTATCACTGCTCCATATGCTACGTAGTTCCATGGCGGTAAATGTCCCCATACGCTTCTGGTGAAATTTAGTCTGCTGAATTACTGTAGCCAGCAATTTTATCGCTTCTTGCATTAGCAGGGTCTCCACTACGTATTTCTAAGAATAAACATCTATAGCGCAACAAACAGGATAAGAATCTCATGTCACAACGAAAGAGACAATGTCCTCGGTGACAGGATTATCTCTTTATGATGAATTTTTGCTTCATGTTTTCAACAAAGTCCACTCCACAATTAAGTCCAAAAACATAGAGTACCGGGCAGGCTAGATCTGATACAATGGTTGACCACTTGGCCGTTAATTCTGCGGTAGTATATGTTTTCTCCGTAGTGCGCTTATTCACCCTAGCCTTACGGCTCGAGCGCCAACAGACCGATGAGTTAAATTCCGCAATTTCCCGATCTTCAAGACCTATCCAAGTGCATCGGAAACTCACTTGAGTCGCCGATTCAAACCGTTTTGCCAACAACATAGCATGGATAACAAACTCTCCTGTTTCTCGAACGATTGTTTCAGGAGAAAACCAAGGACCTTTGACTTCCTGAACAATATCGTTGAAACCTTCGCTGCGATCCTCCAAGTATGGTCGAATCAGACTCGCACGTCCATCGGGTGCGACACGCCAGAACTCCGGAAATTTCTGCAATTCCTTTATTAGATTTCCCTCGAGTACACTTCCTCCCGTTCCGTCTGCTTCCTCAGGGCAGAACACTGGCGCAAGCGATGGGTCATTCCATTGGTAAAACATGTGCCCATAAATCCGCATCATATTGCGGGTATCGTTCTGCACTTCCATTAAGGCTTCCTTAAGTTGCTCTAGAGAAAGCTCTTCACCATTTGAAGATATCAAGTAGCTTAATTGGTAACGGTTATCCTTAAATGGCACTGGCCAGTTAGAACTTGAGACCTTAGAAAGTGAATCCAGAAAACGCTTGTCCACCTTTTGGTGCCAATTCTCAAGTTGTTGTTGTGCATTAGGCGTCGCCCCTTCGGTTGGGCGTATTATATTAGCAAAATCCTTGAGCAGATTGGTTCTGTCGTTCAAAGTGCACCGCCTTATCAGGGCGCTCCATTCCTGAGAGCTGTCAATCGGCGCACTCTCCGGCCCCGGTTTCCTAATGTAGCATTTCCCGATCATGATGCCTTGAGGTTTCTTTTTTCTATCTTGAGGACCGTCCGCTTTCGCCATAATCGGTACGTTCTCGTGAGCAGGGACTCTGACGACCGGAAATTCTTCGCCTTTTTTGTTCGTAACGATGTGTACATCACATTGAAAGTAAGGACTCAAATAGCGCTTTACGATACCTGTGAAGGTATCCCGGTTGTATTTGTCTATTGAAGCTGGACGATTCGGGTCCGGGGTCAGATCGTCCTGAAACCCGAAAACTAGATGTCCGCCCCCATGGTTAGCCAGAGCAGCCAAGTGACTGGCGATGCTAGCTCGCACGACCTTGTCGTCAAGATCAATCCATCCTTTATATTCATTTTCTTGAGTTTCCAGAGGAAATTCTATCAGATCGCTTAGATCTCTTCTTACTTTATCCATATTCAAGGGAAATCCTCCTAGAGTTTTTTTAAATAAGCTTCGGCCTAGTTGATCATATTAGTTTTCATTTTTGCTTCGTGTCAGAAAGACAACTGCCGATAGAGCTTTTCAGCTTCTATATCATAATGCCTTCCCAGATTAGAATAGTACTCGGCAATCTCTCTTAGTATTTTAGATGTTTTCGGGTGAGAGTACTGTATTCTCTGTGCCCATTCTTTATGCCTGTTTTCAATTGCACGTTCCGGGTCACCTCCATGACCTATATGTATGCGGGATGAATCGTAACTGCCCATTTTAAATCCTTTGCAGAGATGTTCACTGTAAACTTTCTCCAACGCATCTCTGACGGGTTCGAATGGCCAGGTACCGTCATTGCCTTTCGGCGAATTCGAAAGAAGAGAGCCTATACAGATGTCACTCATACCAAGCCGTCCGCGTTGCTCACACCTCCCCCGCACATCAAAAATCCACTTAATCAGCCTCTTCGTGTTTAGGTTTCCGGATTCATCTCGTCCTGGAAGCTGCCTTATCGCTTTAATTGCCCTGTACATTTTCCATGCTCTGTTTTTAACGACATTTTCTGGAACAGAAGATGGGACTTTGTCTTCTTGTCCGTCATCGCGTCTGTATGCCAGCACAACCATTTCTGCGAAAAGTTCAGGGTGGTCGTTTATTTTTCTCTCCAGAACACGCATACCTCTTTCCGATCTTTCTAGGAGGTTAACGAATTCAAATTCCAGATTTAATATTTGTACACTTGGGATGTCCGTTCTTTCATCCAGATGTTTTAATGCTTCTTCAACAAACTCCTGGTCGAGATTTACTTGATAATTATTTTGTTCTTCGTTTCCGATTTTGACGATAGCTTCAAGTAGCCGCAATATGCGCCTCGGTTCAATGCTTTTAAGATCGTATTCAAGCAGGAAAACCGCCTCGCGAGGACGTTTTACCTGTATCAGCCTCTCCACGGCTTCATTTACTTCAAATGGGTCGTAAATCATCTGCAAATTGACTTCTTTCCAATATCTCAATCTTCCTTCTCCCGGCAGTTTGTCTGCAAACTCCCAAGTTTTCCTGCCGAAAGGAGCGAGCAGGAGAATCTTGAGAAACCTTTCTTCGGGAATTGTTTCCGAGAAACCTTTAAGGATTTTTTCGAGACGAGCATCCTCAAGTCCGCTGAGGGTTCCTGCGATCAGTGTCTCCATCTGCTGGCTGTTTTCTTCCGTGGTGCCGTCAAGAGCTTTCAGGACAAGAGCTTTTGCCTCATTGTCATCAAAAGAATCGACCTGCACGGACAGACTCCCGATTACCATCTGCCCCTCCCCGTATCTCGCAAGCTCTATCAGTCCGCCGATTCCCTGCTTGGAATGAATTTCATGGAGAGCGGATATTCTCTGTTCTCTGATATTCTCTGCGTATTTGCGGAAGTCTGCGGATTTCAGGTAATCGGACTTTTTTGCTCGCGGGACGGAGAACTTCCGAAAAAGCCACTGGTGCTCAAGAATCGGGTCCGAAGGCTCAAGCATTTCATATATCCTGCGTGCCTCGGGGAAAACCCCGAAATCAACCGATGCGCGCATTACTTCGTAAAGCCAGGCCCTTTCCGAATCCGAAGTGCTTTGCTCGTTGTGCCAGTTTTCAAGCAGTTTCCAGACTTCAGGCAGCCACTCATACGGTATTTCAGTGGGAGGACCTAGACACTGAATCAGGTTTGCGAGAGTCTCTTTTGTATGAGGCTTCCAGTCAAAGGCTTTTCTTGCTGCGTTGTGGATGAATTTTCTGCTCTCGTCTTCCGTTACGGGTTCCCCGTGTCCATGTCCGTCGGTTCGCCACTTTGGCTTATGGCTGTAATGGCCGGTTCTGTGTCCGATTCTTAATTGCTCAAAACACAGAAACCAGCCTACATCCTTGCGGCACTCTTCCAGAAGACGGTTAAATATCTCAACGCGATCGTCAACGGGCACAGAAGTCTGAGGCATCCACGACCGGAATATGGCCGCAAGGCTGTTTGTTGCGCTGTTAGCTCGGTTGTCGGCTATATCCTCTTCTATTTCGGCGAGTCGGGCCAGTATTTCCACCACGCGAACTAGGTGCTCGCTGGACCAGGCAAGAGACTCAAGTGCCCAGAGGGTTTCCGCCTTGGCGGGGGAAGCGGAAGAAGGCGTGCTCGCGGGGCGGAAAAGCTCAATGAGTTCCTTGCTTTCGTTTTCGTCAAGCCCCTGCTCTATGATAGACAGAAATGTGCCGGGGGCTGCTTCCGCATATGCGGGCAGAGCGTCGCACTGGTCTTCAAGAGTCCTTGCGGTAAGGGGTTCAAGCAGTTCTCTTATTATTTTCTGGATCTGCGTTTCTATATAAAAACCTATCTTTTCCCTAAAAAGCTCATTGCCGTGCACGGCAAGAAGGACAAAGGAGTTGATTACGCTTCCTCTGAGCAGGTCTGAAATCTCCCGGGATTTTCCGTGCAACGCCGCAAGCCACTGCTGGTCTTCGGGGAGGTCAAGAGCAGGGTCGTCTTCTGAGAGGACGATTTCCGCCACCTGAAAAAACTTCTCGATATGCGACGCCGTTACGGATTCGCTGACCGCAAACAGAGAGTCGATTTTCGACTTCACGCCCCTATACGAGTCAAATGACCATACGGGAGAATCTTCAAGCTGAGACAGCCTGCGGATTTCACTTTCAACATCCATTCCACCCGCTAATTCCGAGACGAGAAAGTTGTCCGTTTCATTGTTGGAATTCCATACGCCCGCAAATGCCATGGGGATCAGCTTTTCCGCGTGCTCCGTGCTCGCCCATTGCGGAGTCCTGACTTTCGGCAGCCTTGAGAGCCGACGGCGGAGAACCGTAAGGGAGTAGCCGCACTCGCGGCGGTATCGGTCGATGTCATCCTGGTTGAATCCCATCTCTTCCAGGGAAGCGTCAAGCGCGAAGTAGTTAAGCGGCTTCAGGGTTATGTCGGGATTCACGTTCGCCATGTTCTGTGAATAAACGAGAATTGTTTTTAGAGACTTCCGGTAGGGGGCAAGTTCGCGTTCGGTTTCCGGGGAGGTCGAAACGACTATTAGACCGGATTCCGTGGAAAGAAGATCTGGAAAAATGCCGGGTTCCTTGAAAACCGCCACCTTGTCCCTGTTTTCCCGAAACAAGGATTCCTTTTTGGAGAACACGACATGGAGATACGCGAGCGCTTCCGCCGTTGAATCGGCCGCTATTTTAAGGGATTCGCCCGGAGGAGCCGCAAGCCACCGCTCGACGCGTTTTTTTGATTCCATTAACGCCTGGTCGAAAAGGGACGGGACAAGGGCGGGCTCGCAGTCCGCCTGCCAGTGCTTCCAGCACTGTTCCAGCGAAAACACCCCTTTGCTGGGAATTCCCGTTTCGTGGGCGAACCATATCTGGGCTGGAATCGACTGCTCAATCCACTGCTCGAGGTCGCTTGCGTCAAAGGCCCGCACGTTTTTCCATTGACGTTCTTTGCGACGAGTTTCTTCCCAGTCGTTTTTCCCTGTCCATCTTCTCGGTGTGATGAAAACAAAAGTGGTGGCTAGGCGTTCTGTTTCCGTTATGTCCCCGGTTCTTTTTTTGAAGTCGCCATCGGCTTTGCGCTCGATATCTTGGCCGCAGCCGAACTCCCAGCCCGAAGAGCCTTGAGGAATCCAGGGGGTTACCCTGTCAGCTTCAACAACCCCGTCCCATCCCGGTCTCTCGGCATCGTCGTTTCCCGGAAAATCAACCTTCCTTAGGCCGCTTCCGGTTGAATTCACCAGAAGTCGCAGAAGCACCGCAAGTCTTCTCCGCGCCTCGGTGTTTTCCGATGCCCATCTTTCAACCTGTCGTGCGCGAATCTGGAGAAAGGGAGGCACGTAAGAACCGACAGGACTTTGCGCGTTGCTGTTTTTTGATATTTCCGCATCATAGGAAGCCTGTATCTTCAGAAGCTTTTCGGCCGGGAAACCGAAGGCTTGCTGTATGCGTTCGGCCAGCCCAGGGGAGAGGGATGCCTTTCCGTTTAGAACCCTTGAGAGCGCGGGCCTGCCAATATTAAGCAGTTCGGCGGCGGCCGTGACGGTCATGCCGGCCGGGAAAATTTTTTCTTTGATAAAAATTCCGGGGTGCGCGGGTTTTTCTTGCACAAAACTCTCCTTTAAAGTATTGTACTTCTATACGCTACAGGATACGGTTAGGAAGTCAACGACTGAAAGAAAGTAATTGCTGGTCTCGGACGGTGTGCCGACAGAAACCGGAGAAAGAGGCTCCTTCTGGATTATTTATGGAATATAGGATCAAAGTCTTTCAGAAATTTAGTCCGGGGAAGTATAATACAGGACGAATGTTTAGCGGTTTTTCAGACAAGCTGTTTGAACGGGCTGGGCAATGGGGAAGGAGAATGATAGGTTCATGAAATCACGATCCAAAATAAGTCGATCCTATTCATCTAGGACCTTAAAAATCCTGTTTATTAGGAGCAAAAACCTGTGTGCTTATCCCAAATGCACCCATAAAATTGTTGAACCGCCCACCGAGCAGTCCGACGAGCAGGTCATCGGGCATGTCTGCCACATCCACGCGCTTAGTGAAAAGGGCCCGAGATGGAAACCGGGATTAACGGCAGAAGAACTGAATTCTCCAGAGAACCTAATTCTGCTTTGTCCGACCCATCATAGACTAGTTGACTGCCAGCATGAATCTTACCCTGCAGAAGAACTCAAGAAGTGGAAGCGGGAGCATGAGAAGATTCAGGGGTCTCTGTCTAACTCGGAACCGGCTAATGCGAGTTCTTCTTTCCTCCCTCAGCTCCCAACCGGCCTAATTGATCAGAAAATTGAAGAAGAAGTGGACAAGCTGCGAAAGACTCGGTTTTTTATCGGGTCAGACATTGCGTCTTCTTCACTTAGACTTGCGCAGAAACTTGCCGAAGGGGAGTTCTCTTCGGGTAGTGGTTCCGTAAGAAGCCGCGCGCTGGCATGGTGCGTACGGCTGATGTTGTCGGACGAAGAATTGCTGCAGCAGGCGGAAGATTACCTTTCTCGGGCAAAGAATCTGGAGGTCTGCGCGGAAACCGGGATTGCGGAGGCCTTCATATGCTCGCGCAAGGGCGACAAAACGAAAGCTCTGAGTATTTTGGCTGAAATCGGGTTGCCTGTATCCAAGTCTGCCGCTCTTATGGTTGTCGCAAGGCATGAAGGCGAACAGGGGGCTATTGACTGGCTGAGAAGTGCGCAGATTGACGTTGCCGAACTGGACTCCGAAGGAAAGTACTTCCTTTTGATGAATCAGCTTAAACTCGCTCACTGGGGTCTGGCGCAGAATTGCCTTGATTCGCTGTCGAATGAAGATTTAAGTAAAGAAGAACCCGCACTCTTTTACATGGCAGCTATGGCTTATCTCTCAAAGGCTGTTCCTGATGACCTTCTTCGCTCGAGAATATTTAGACATCCACCATTTGACGCTGCGGAATTTCCTCTAGATTCAAACAGGCCTGCGATTAAGTGCCGTAAAAAGGCGCGTAAATACTTCATGAAGGCCGCCAAGATTGCGCAGAAGCTGAACTGCCATGATGTAGCGAAAACATGCGAAGAGTACGTCCTTTGGCTGGACTTGAGAAATCCCGACAAACGGGATGAGGCAAGGCAACTTCTGCAGGCTAAGCTTCGCAGTCCCGAATCCGCCCTTCATCTTGTACAGCTCGGCATTCAGTTCGGGGTCAGCCTTAACTTTCAGGCGATTGAGCGGGAAATCGAACGACAGACGGCTCTTCACGGCGAAATTACTTTTGATGCCGCAAAAGCCCGACTCGCTGTAATTTTGACTAGGGAAACTCCCGAGGCTATGGCTGATGAGATGGAGCACCATCAGAACGAACTTGAACGATACTTTGATAAAAAGTCGCTACAGTTTCTCCAGATTGAGATGCTTTCCAGAGCTGGACTTGCCAGCCGGGCGAAAGAGTGTCTTGAAACACTTAAGCTGGAGGGAATTTCAGATGTCGAGTACGAATACTTTCAGGACATGATTCCTGAAGCGGAACAGGGTGATACGATTGAGTTTGGAAAGAGGCGGTTTGCGGAAACGGATTCCCTAAATGATTTGAGGGCCTTGGTTAACGAGCTTGACCACGAAGATAGATTCGACGACCTTTGCGAATATGCCGACATTTTGTTCCAAAGAACTGGTTCACTGCCAGATGCGGAGAAGCTGGCAAAATCTTTGCTCAGGACACGCAAGACCGGTCGCCTCGTAGAGTTTATAGAAGCGAACAGGGATTTACCTGAGCAATCTGACAATCTTCGGAGATCTTATTTCTCGGCCTTGTGTCATGAAGGTGAACTGGTTAAAGCCCGTTCCTTGTTGGGGGAATTGAATTACGCTCAGGATGATGAAGAGTACCGTAAACTGAGGACCGGGCTTGCGATTTCCTCGGGCGACTGGAACGACCTTGAAGCTTTTGTCGCCGAAGAGTACTCGCATAAGAATCAAAGGACCGCACGGGAACTCATAACGGTTGCCGAACTAGCGGTACTCCTTAAATTGCCAAACGCTAAAAATCTGACAAAGCTTGCGGTGGAAAAAGGCGGAGACGATGCCGCTGTGCTGGCCGCCGCTTATTTCCTGGCTTCAAAAGCCGGGTGGGAGAACGATGAGGAGGCAGGCCAGTGGCTTCAAGAAGCCGTGTCACTCTCTGGGGACAATGGTCCAATGCATCCGGTTTCATTGAAAGATGTTTTGAACTTGAAATCGAAAGGAGACCAGCGATGGTCGGAAACCTTGTGCCAATATTTTTCTGGAGACCTTCCGGTATTTCTTGCAGCTTATTCTTCACATAGGTCAGTTTTTGACTTTACGTTCTTCCCGGCCGTTGCGAACCTCTCGGAAACGGATCCGCGAAGAAGAAGGCTGGTTCCTGCCTACAGCGGCAAAAGGATGCCGATGGAAATAGAAACCGACATAACGCTTGGAATTGATGCCACCGCATTGATTACTCTCAGTTTTCTGGATGAAGAGTTGCTCGGTAAGGTTTTCGATGCTTTCCAAACTATCCGTGTGCCGCATTCAACGCTTGCCTGGCTCTTTGAGGAGAAGCGGAAAATTGAATTTCATCAGCCGAGTCGCATAAAGGATGCGCGCAAGGTACGGGACCTGCTTGCCACGCGTAAGATTGAGGAGCTTAAAACTGCCGTTGTTCCAGATGCCGATCTTGTTTCTCAGGTCGGAGACGACCTGGCGATTTTAATAACGGAAGCGGAAAAATCGAGGGAAGCTGATGATGTTCAGCACCTGGTCGTCCGCTCGTCTCCCGTTTACGCCGACGCTTCGCTGATGGATGAAGAAGCCGATTTGACTGCACACGAGTCTGTGCTCTGCGGTTGCGTGTCTGTCGTTGATAAGCTGCGACGGAAAGGCCTGATTACGGACAAGGAAAAAAAGAATGCGCATGATTACATGCGCATTCACGAAAAACCTTGGCCGAACCAGCCGGAGATTGCTGACGGGGCAGTGTTGTATCTGGACGAACTGACCGTTGAATATTTTCTCCGCTTGAGAATGCTCGAAAAGCTAAAAGATGCGGGTTTCAGGCCAGTTGTTTCTCCGGCAAAGGTAACCAGAGCAAACGAATTTCTTTCTTATGAGGAAATTTCTGGCAGGGGATCAGAAGTCATAGAAAACATACGTTGTGCGCTGAATTCTGGAATAATGTCAGGAAAAGTAAGGGTATCCAGACAATTTGATGTCAACAAAGAGGAGGAGGATATATTGTGCAGGTACCTTGCCGACATCTTCTCATTGACAGGGGATTGCGACGCGATTGTCGTGGATGACAAATGCTTCAACCAGAATGCTGATATCAGCCATGGAGATGCCCAGGCTTCGGTTTTGTCAACATTGGATGTTCTTGATGAGCTGTGGTCGTCCGATTTTATAACGCTAGAGGCATTGCTCGATTACAGAACCAAGCTTTATTGTGCCGGATACTTTTTCATTCCGGTGAATCCTCGCCAGTTAAGACACCATATCGATTGCTCCAGCTTTAAGGATGATAAGGTTGATGAGTCTCCAGGGCTCAGAGCCATCAGGGAGAACATACTCTGCGTCAGGATGAACGACTGTTTCCAGTTCCCCAAGGAAATGTCTTGGGCGGACACATTTCTGACAGCTTTTATCCTGACGCTCAAGGAATTATGGACTGCGGATGCCGACTTGGCTAGGGTGCGGGCTATTTCAGACTGGATTTTGGAGTCGGTTGACATTCTGGGATGGTTCCGCAGTCTTGCCGACAAGAACAAAAATAACATGGATGAGGCCGAATTTGAGGGGCAAGGAATCGTGCGTCTTCTGTTCCCGATGAGAGTATCGCAGGAAATTCTGGAGGAATACTGGAGATGGGTGGAAGATAAAATCCTGGTTCCGATGAAAACGCAACGGCCGGGTTTGTATTCCTGGCTTCTCAAATGGTACCGAAAAGAGATTTCGAGACTTGTGGAAGTTGCGATGGCCGAGGAACCCGAGATGAAAGACCCGTATTCCAGGGAGGCATGGGTGTTTTCTGCGTTGCGGATTGTACCGATGTCATTCCAGGACGCTCTGCTTCGGGATCCGGATTTTCGCAGAGAGCACGGGCTCAAGGCAGACCAAGTTGTTTCTTTCGGGTCTCCCGCCGTCTTGGTTCGGCTTTCCGAACTGTGCGGGGCCGTTAGGAAGGTTTTTTCGGGGATATCGGGTGCAGAAGTGGTTGACGATGATGGTCAGAAATGGGAGATCAGGGATGCAACGAAGAATAATGCTCCGAAGAGCATAGCGCTTTTCCAAGGGGACAGGGAATATGCCCTTCCGCCTAGTTTTATTTCGCTTTTCCCCGAGCGGGAAGTGCGGCTGAATTTTCTTGAAGAAGCGGCTTGGGCGATCAATCTGTCAGGCGATGTGAAAGATTCCTGGCGGAAGATTTTTGAAAAACGTGCTCTCAAAGATGGAGAAGTTGAAGCGTTCGAAAGCGATATTGTAAATACGCCGGCGAACATTGAGCAATCCATACGCAGGGATATCCATGGAGGGGGGAGAATTTCTTCCTGGGTTCCTTCTTCCGAGAAATATTTTGATAGGTTGATCGGTGAATATGACGGGAGTGCATCGATACGGGATTACGCGTCTAATGTCTGCGGGCCCTTCTTTCAGAAGCTGTCTGAATGGCGGCCGTATGAAGGTTTTCTGTTCAGCCTTTTTCTCTCGTCGCACCCCGCCTTGGCACATGAAATACAGACCGACCGCCTGGATGACGACAACCTCATCCGTGCTTTCGAGTTTCTTGAAGACCGCGGAGACAGGATTTCGCAAATAGGGGCTATTGAAGTCGGTCTGCGGATTCTTCCGTCAAAACCCGAGATCGAGCCTTATCTTATTCGCCTTATCAGACAGATCGTACGTGATGATGCTGGTGGAGAAGCGAGCGGATTCAAGCTTCTCTCGGCGTTGTTCTTTTTTGTGGACGGAGAGTTGTCAAGAACGCGCCTTCTCTCGTCAAAGCCGCCTTTTTACCGCAGGTTGGCGGCTTTATCTCAGGCATCGATGATTCATCGTCAACTGGTAAATTCAAACGTTGATATTGAATTGCTCTGCGAAAACTTGTTCAGAGATTATTGGATGGAACATTATATTCAATCACTTGTCGATATGCGCGTTGAACCCGGATGGAACCCGGTTTTCGACACGGCCGAGAATATCAGGGCGAATTTTCTCTACCGGATAATCACGACACCGCAAAAACATAAGCGCGAAACCGAGGATGGAAATGAACTTTACGAAATCATTTTCGGAACGGAACCCACAAGCGTTTTATCCGCCGTCAGCCCTTTTTTCTTTTCTTATCTCAACCCGCTGGATGGAACCGGTGTTCCGAGACAAGAGGTGCCTGCCGCGATTTCAAGCGCTATTGAAAAGCAAATTAATATGGATCAAGTAAGCCAGTCATCGTTTGCCACTCTTGTGAATTCCGCATATCTCTTTCATCTTGGTTCCGACCATGCGGAGCTAGCATCGAAAGCCCTGAGGTCATGCGGCTACAGAATCTCAAACTTGGAGAGCAGGGAGCAGCTTGTAACGCTGCTGAACGGGCTGTCTATGGTTGCGGCTGTTACCGGAAGTGAAATGTTGGCAAACGAATTACGAATTCTCGTGCGGGGGTACAGGAAAGACCCCAGTTACAAGGTTTCAATCGGAGAAGAGTTGTTGCTCTGTCTTACGGCGGCTGCAAACCACAGCGACTTGGACGAATGGAAAGAATTTGTCGGCAACTGGATAACGGAGACGAGCTTTGAATCAGAAGTGGAAGATGCTGATATCTTCCGGTCGCAACTGCAATATCTTTGTCATATAGTTCCGGAACTCTGGCTTTCTTGCGACAGGGCTTATGCGGCCTTGAATGCGGTACCACGAAGCGGTTGACTTTGCCCGTTCAGAATTGTGTCTTCACGAAACTGCTGTTTTCTGTTCTTTTCGCCGGAAGCCAGAATTCAACCTGAACCCTAAAGGGAAAAAGCGAAAATCCCCCAGAAGTTTTTGAATATCACCCGCTAAACTTGAAGGGCTTAATCAAAAATGCGGGCACCGGTTTTTATCCGCAAAGTTCCGCGGTAGCATTGTGAATACGATTCAGGTTTGTTCGTTGAGTTAAATCAAGTTTCTGGATATTTCCTGAGTTCGCTCCCGTCCCGTCCGGTCCAGGTAAACGACTCATCGCCTGTCGCGTGTTCGACAGTTTGCGGAGATATTTCTTCTGGCTCCATTGAAGGCAGTCTTGCCCATGCTCCCAAATCGGACTCTGTAAACTTGCTCGAGAGTACAGAACGCCCCTGAAAAATTTTTTCGATAAAATCATCTGTGTCTGAAAAATAGTTTTTAAAAGCTATTCTCAGATCTTCGCCTTTATCGGCACGTACAAACACGATGTTCTTGCCGGGGTTTTTTCGTTCCAGTTCGACTAGCTTTTCCAAGGCCTTCGGGACGCTTGGAAAACTCCACTTAAAAAGCCTGCGCTCTCCATCTTCAAACATAAGAATCATGTTTTTTCTTTCGGATACCTCTGCCTGGATCACATCGAGAAGCCTCAGCTTTCTGTCAAAGCCGATCTCGGAATTCAGCTTGTCAAACCCCTCAACTATCTCGTTGTCGCTGAGATGTCCTAGGCATGATTTTTCATCTTCGAAGGTTCTCGCCAGTACTTCGCTCGCAAAACGAAAAACCTCCAGCAATTTCTCATCGCCCCGTCCGAATTTCAGTTCTTTATCCGTAACGAATCCCATAACTTCAACAGCAGTCGCCCAGGAATGCTGAACGAGCGTCCGGTACTGAATTTCGATCAGTAGCCCCCCGTGCCGTGAATTGGCATTGTAGGAATAGACATCGTGCACACCCCTGTATCCGTCATCTTTCGGAAATTTTATGTAGTCGTACTTGTCAGGGTCATTCTTGAGATCATGTCTGAGTCTTGAATTGTGGAGGCTCTTGCGGAATTCGTATAAAGCCTCTATGTTCTCGAAAATCAGTCTGCACCCAGCTATGTCGTTCATCTGGGAGAGTTTCATCCTCGGAAGTCTTCTGAGCTTGTCGACAATGGTGCTTTTTCGCTTGTGCCTCTGGGCGATTACAATCTTCCCGTCGGCACGCTTGGCGCGATTCCGAAGAAGCGTCTGAAACGTATTCAAAACCTGCCTGTGCGAATCGCGCCACTTCTGCAAAACTTCTGCATCTTCTTCGTTTTCTTTTCCATCTCTGAAATTGTTTCCTGCCCTGTCCACTCTTTTTTTTGAGCATACGGGGTCGGACTGGTTTCGAGTTGATCCCATTTCAGTATCTACCAATGGAAAGCCTGATCATAATATGTGGCACCATCGGGATGATAGAGATGATATTGCCCAATGGGGCCACTAACGCTCATTGACGAATTCACAGGTGATTTTGCATGCCGGTTTCTGAATTTTGGCTTGACGGAATCAGTCACCTTGACAATTTTACCTCCCCTATTCACGTTTGTCTTCTGGGCATGGATCTTTCACCGGGATGCTTCTGTGCTATGTGTAGGTAGTGATTTTGTTTAAAATTTATGAGGAGCCATGCTTAATTAAGACATTCTCTTTGGGTTGTGATATAGTCCGACAGATTCCTAGTCGGAATGATTCTTGTTCATAAGCGCACTCCACTTGAGAACTTAGTTGCAATGCGTCGCTCTTATGTTGAAGAGAGGCTGAATGATTAGGCGTTTGAAAAGTGTAAGGAGAATCGCCCGGGAAATCTCCGATGCGGCGGATGGAGCGCTTGACGCCTATCGTGAAGGCCGTGTTGAAGAGGAACCACAATTGACGGATCGCATCCTCGAGGCGATTGAAGGTCGTATTCGAAGCCGACAGCTTGTTGCGTATGGAGATCTGGTGAATGAAATGCCGGATCCAGATCGTTCCCTTTCCCTGACTAAGCCCGGAACTGCAAAGCGAGCCCGTGGCGGTATAGTCTGGAAAGCCCGTACTCTCAGAACAGGTCGCGGCGTCGCCGCCGAAGAAAAGCGGCACGGTGCGGATCTGATGGGAATCCTCGACTTGGCTCTGCCGGATTACAGCGCGACAAAGGGTTTCCTGGCGCAAGCGAAGAAAGCGGAACCCGGTCAGCGATTTTCAAAACGGGACTGGGGCCGCCTGCGTTCGCAATGCGAGAAGATGCTTCTTCGGACGCCGGCTTCCTTTGTCTGGGTCTATTCCAGGTCAGAAGGAATAAGAATTTTTTCCGCAAACTCTGTTCTGGGACTGGAATCAAGATGCATTTTTGATTTATATAGCCGTAGCGTGTCGAGTTTTTTTGAAAACCATATCGAATGCTTTATCGGTGACCGCCGATTAGATTCGACAAATATTGAGACGTTGGATGCCCTCGCTAGGTTGCCCGTGGAAAGGATTCTCGAACTTTCCGCGAAACTGCCTGAGTGACTGCCGTTAGCGAAAAAGTCTGCCGATGGGACCAGCCTGCGATTGACCAAGTTGGAGAAAGCAAGATGCCGAAACTCCTTGAACTCAATCAGGGTGGGTCGGCGGAAACCTTCGGACCTGCGGGAATCCCATGTAAACTACTTGGCCGAGAATCGGATTCCCTTATAATGATTACAGGAGAGACAGATGAGCAAAGAATCTTTCCTTGACAATGCGCGCTACCAGTCCGTTTTCGGTAATGTGTCCGAAATTATCAACGTTGCGAGAGTATCCGCTGCCCGTTCCGTGAATGCCGCCATGACTGCTGCGTATTGGCTGATCGGAAAGCAGATCGTGGAATTTGAGCAGGAAGGCAAAAAGCGGGCCGGCTATGGAGAGGAGATTGTCAAACGGCTTGCCGCCGACCTCTCTGCCCGTTACGGTCGCGGTTTCTCGGTTCGCAATGTGTGGCAAATGAAAGCCTTCTACCTTGCATGGCCGATTCCGCAGACATTGCCTGCAGAATCAACGCAATCACAAGAGGAAGAGATTCCGCAGACACCGTCTGCAGAATCTTTGCTGTCCAACATCGCCTCGCGATTTCCGCTTCCGTGGTCAGCCTATGTGCGGTTGCTTTCGGTCAAGAACCCCCAAGCTCGCGATTTCTATGAAACTGAGGCCTTGAGCGGGGGATGGTCGATTCGTCAGCTTGACAGGCAGGTCAGTTCCCAGTTCTACGAGCGCACGGTTCTGTCGAAGAACAAGGCGGCCATGTTGTCTAGGGGCCGTAAACCGAAGCCAGGCGATGCCGTGCTCCCTGAAGAAGAAATAAAAGATCCCCTTGTCCTTGAGTTTCTGGATCTCAAGGATGAATACTCTGAAAGCGAACTGGAGAAAGCCTTGATCCGCCGTCTTGAGAGTTTCCTGCTGGAACTGGGAAAGGATTTCTGTTTTGTGGGGAGACAGAGGCGTCTGCGGGTCGGTGACGAATGGTATCGGGTGGACCTTCTGTTTTTTCACCGGCGTTTGAGATGCCTGGTGGTCATTGACCTGAAAATCGGCAAGTTCACTCACGCCGACGCCGGGCAAATGCATCTCTATCTCAACTATGCGCGGGAGCACTGGGTTCACGAGGACGAAAATCCGCCCGTGGGATTGATTCTCTGCGCCCAGAAGAATGAAGCTGTCGCCCGGTATGCGCTTGAAGGTCTTCCGAATAAGGTGATGGCTGCTGAGTATCGAACCGCTCTGCCTGATGAGGAACTTCTGGCATCAGAGATTAAACGTGCCAGAAAGACGCTCGATCTCCACGGGTTGTTGCCGGGGGAAAAAATAGCAGAAGGACAGAAACCACGCTGAGAAGAACTCCCTGCTCGAAAATGCGCTGAAGTCGGAATTGGCATCCCTTTATTTTGGAATATGCAACCGGATATATGCTTCGGGAAATAGTAGTCTAAAGAAGTCGGTTACCATGTATTTTAATCCGTCTATTTTTGCGTAAGAAACGAGCAAGTCGAAATTTCTGGTCTTAGGTTTAAAAAAGGGGATGTTTACATGTATACAATTTCTTCAGAAGCTGTAACGGCATTCGCAGCACTCTTGGGTGCAGCCATTGGCGCTTTCCTGACACATAAATACAATCGGAAACGAGATCATCTGGAACTGAAGCGCGATGTGTTAAGAAGGGTGGCGGGTTATCGTTGGCATTTAACATCTGGTCACCAAAAGTCCGATAGTCCGGTTTTCACTGCACTAAATGAGATATTCGTTGTCTTCGCGGGCGATAAAAATGTCGAGTGTGAAATCAAAAGATTTCACGAAATCTTATACTAACAACAAAAGAGTAATTGTAGTTCACAAATTAGCAGAAAATGTTTAATCATTTTATTAGAAGATTGCTCCGAGAAGCACCATTGCAGATTATAATTGCTCTCCTCGTAACAACTATTTTATCGGTTTTGGGGTTCGTCTTCAATCTTCGAGGAGTCTCAACCAAGATTTCAGAGATAACAACAGTAATTGGTATCCTGTCTCCTCTTTTAATCCTAGGATTCTCAGCTTTCTGTACTTGCATGTTGATTTTTACGGTTCTCAGACTCACCCTCCCTAGTCAAAGGTTCGCTTCTGACGCGGAGGAGATCCGCCGAGTTCTTGATATTGTTAGGACATATTTAGAAAGTCCTCAAGCAGAAAAACAAAGAATGGCCCTTTCAGTTTTCCAAGCCATTCAGGAGTTAAAAAGTTCAGTTTTGAAAAAACACAAAATTCCTTATCCCGACAAGGGTGCCGAAGTCATGGATGAAGATGATGGATGGTTCATTGTCTGGTTTATGTATTTGATGTCTCTTCACAGTTGGGCAAAAGATGCTGATTTGGAAACAGCTAGGAAACCATGGTGGTCTTTCTCAAAACTCATAGAAGACGCTAAGTCTTCATGAAATCGCTCCAAAGCATGTAGGATGCTTTCCAAAAAAGTTGACATAGCCCTCCTTGCGGGTGCGGCTTATCGTATGGTGAAAAGGCGGAAATGGAAAGCGATACAGGTTCCCATAAAAATAGGAACCAGGGGGTTCTCGGGAAGCGACCTTGACGCATTCTACCGGGGCGATATCTGCTTCGAAGAGCTGCTGCGGCGCGAGAAAAGAACATCCGAGGTGTCGGTGCCGCCGAAAGAAAGAGAAGCTTTTAAAAGCATGATCAGGGGTTCTCGGTCCGGTTCGAGGTGCATGTATCCGGGCTGTGAGAACGATCCCGTGGAAGTCCACATGCTCTCAAGGGCAAGCTGTCTGAG
The DNA here is from genome assembly GCA_026710625.1 of Candidatus Dadabacteria bacterium. Lineage (GTDB taxonomy): Bacteria > Desulfobacterota_D > UBA1144 > Nemesobacterales > Nemesobacteraceae > Nemesobacter. Next base: position 23,892 of record JAPOQQ010000156.1, read on the forward strand.
CGTCCTGGCCTCAAGCGGAACCGTGCTCAAGTTCAATGAAGACGAACCGGGCGGAAAAATCTTCCTTGACAGAGTGCCGGTCGCCAAAGTGTCAACGGAGAGATGCTTCTGCGCGCAGCACGACAACGATCTGTTCCGTGTTCTTGACTCTCCCGTATCTCGTGGTTCCTTGTCGGCGGAATATTCATTCAAGCTTGCGTATCGTTTGCTGTGCGGGAGAATTCCCGCCGCGGAAAAATTTCTTAGCGTGACGGAAGACTATTTCAGGGAATCTGGAAACGGCGACCCTTCATTTTTCGACCTGCGAAGGTACCGCGACAACCAGTCGGAATATATCAGGGTCAGGGAGCTGATGGACGTGGCCCTGCTTGAAGAAAGATGGGATGTGGTGGAATCGGACTGCTGGGAAGTTCCGACCGGAAACCCGACCGTGGCGGCAGCCGGGGCCGCGTCCTTGGAAGATATTTTTCAGAAGAACAGAAACAGCGACAAAACCTGCGTTTTCGTTGCGGCCCTTCCAGAGCAGGAGGGCAAGACCCTTGTAGTCGTTTCCTACATGAAAGAGGACTCGGAAACAGTAAGACGCCACTTGGGGAGAACAGGGGTTCTAGGGAAAGACGGGCGGGATGCGGATGTTCCGTCCGTTCTGTCGAGGCTGTTGCTTAGATATTGCAGGTATATCTGTATAAGCCCCTCTTTTTTTGAAGCGAAATCGAGGAGCGAGTGGGAGGAGATACTGGAGTACTGGTACGAAACAAGTAGCGGGCCATTCTGCGATTTGGAACGCGGGAGTGGAGAAACATTTAACCTGTTCTGCGGACTCGGTTCTCCGAGCATGTGAATTCGGGCGGGTCTCCGGGCCGGGGTTACATCGGACCTGATTGAGCGGCGAGATCCTCAAGTTCTGTCCTTAACGATTTGGGAATTTCCGATTGAAGCAACTTGGCGGCGAGATCCTGAACGGCGCTCGAGTTGGGGCCGTCAAGCCCGCAGGGCACCAGGTAAATCAGAAGTTTCGCGGCAGCCTCGGGATGTCTCTGGCAGAGGCCGGATTTTTCTATTCCACTTAGGATCAGGCCTATCTCAAAGGTTATTTGCTTTATCTCGACGGCCAAGTCGACTGCCTCCGGAAACTCTTCTTCAAAATGCGGAAGCCAATGGAGCATAGCGCTGATTTCGTGGGGATTCAGCGGGGCGGGAACGCCCTGTAGACGGTTTTTCCAGTAGAGTTTCAGCCAGCGTTCCCACAACTGCCGCTTGGACTCGCTGTCCATGCTGGCAAGGCGACTCTTCATGGCGAATGTGAAGTGGCATTTCCACTCTTCGTCGGCATCCTCAAAAAATTTCGGGATCCATTTCTCAATCGGGTTCGAGGCAAAATCGACGAGCATAGTCGTGTAACTTTCAATAAACTTTTCTCGCAATTGAGAGTCCGGACAGTCCTTGAACCGGTTGACGGCCTTGAGAAACGAACTTTCCAGAAGTTCCGCGATGTCGGGAGTGATCTTCTGCCATTGCAGAAAACCGCTCCAGAGCGCGTAGCAATCATCCTTGCCGATGCATTTCCCAAAAAGCGGAAGCAAGTTCTGCTTTGCCCATTTTTCGTCGATCTTCAGAAGAAGGGAAAAACGGCCCCCGAGAATGCAGCGTCCGAGTCTTCCGGCCAGGGTTTCATCCTGACAGACGCGCAGCAGAGCGGCGGCATGTTCCCCTTCAATAGTTTGGGGTCTCGGGTTTTGCAGACAGAAACTATTCAGCCAGAACTGAACGAGGATCCCGGCTGGATGATTGACCGCCTGCTCCGGCCACTCCGATCTCTGCGCTGGAACTTCGTCCCCGTCGTCAAGGCAGTCCCACATGTCCTCGGCAATCCGGTTGGCTTTTGTGAGGAAGTCGCGTCGGGAGAAAAGCTTTTCGTCTCTTGTCAGTGAAAGAAGCACTCTTGCGGCAGGAAGAGAGTTTGCGCGGCGAAGTTCCGCCTGGCTCAGCAGTTCGAGGACTTCCTGAACCTCGTTCTCCTTCATGCTTGTTTCCGAGAAAGCGCTTAACAGTCCGGCCCAGATATCGCTGATCCATTCTTTTCTCTCGGCAAGAGCCCCCGCGAAGGTGAATCCCCATTCGGGATCCTTTCTCGCTGTTTCCCCTACTGCCGATACGAGCCCGGGGCGGTCGGGCCCAAGTAGTTTCTCCTGCCTGAACGACGACAGTTTTTCGACCCATTCTCCACCCGGTTCCGACAGCAGTTCTTCGACCGTCCAAGGGCTCTGTGAGAAGGAGTACCGGGCCTCGGATGTCCTTGACAGATGCTCCGGGTGTTCCTTTGGTGTAAGAGCCGGAGATCTCTTGCGCAGATCGTTCAGAGCTCGTCCGGCAAGATCGCAGTCCGGTTCCTCGGCATGGAGAGCATGGAGCCAGTCAATATGCACTTGTGCTGAGTAAAGGTCACTGCTCTCATCCTCTTCGTCCGGCCAGCGGTAGGCGAAGACTGTATCAATGACGTCCTGCCGTTTTTCTGGTGCGGCGGCGGGGTAGGTCTTCGTTACTGCCCGGAACAGTTCGTGGTGAGTGGAGAGATCGTGGAGATTCATTCTGGATAAAATCCAGTCGATTTTCTCATCTGGGCTCAGGTCCTCACGTGTGAACAGCGTGTGCGCTGCGAGTCGGCGGAGAAGAGGCGCTTCAGCTCCGGCCATACGGTCGCACAACTGAGACGCGGTTTCCGGTCGCTTTGAAGCTAGCCATTGCAGGCAGTCGCGCGCCGCGTCAATTAAAACGTCGAAGGATTCCGGGTGCTTGTCTTGTTCGTCAGATTCAATCGCGGACCGGCGCGAGCTTGCCGGATTCCGGTCGCGGTCGGCATTTCCCCATACGGCAAGCCTACGATGCTGGTTTTCTATCTGTCTTATGATGCTTGCGAGCAGGGGCTCGGCAACTTGGTCGAGGTTCGGCTTCAGTCCGTTTTCCCAAAGAAGATTGATTTTATTTCTGTTACTTGCCGGTTTCCAATCCGTTGTTATTGACAGGTTCGGGTCTTCCGCAGGAAGGCCCAGTCGAGCGTAAAGCTCCATACTGCCTGCCGTTAAAACGCCAAAGACTTCAACAAGATCGTCGAGCAGCCCGTGCTCTATGCATCGTTCTCCCAACCATAACAATATGGTATCATGTGGATTTTTCGGGGCTGTGGAGAGCAGCAGGGATATCCAGCGGGACAGGGTGTTTTTATCCCATGAGTTTCTGTCCTGTCCTATGCGCCGCGCAAGTTTCTCCCAGAAGCGAGGATTCAGCCTGGGGCCGCGACGACTGATCAGGACAAAGATCCGTTCAGGATGACGTCGTGCGAATCTTCTGGCCAACCAGTTCGCCAGACGGAGGTCAGGTTCGTTCAAGTCGGCATTGCCGAAAAGATCTTCAAGGTATCCATTCTCGTCAAGCCAGCCGACCCACTGCGGCGAGGAAGCGACATCCGTGAAAAAAGGCACCTTGGCATTCTCTGAAAGCGCTTGGCTTACGATATCTTTTTCCTCTTCGTCAAGCAAAAGAGGTTCTTTTTCGTCAATCTTCTTTATCTTGCGCTTCCAGTCTAATGCATCCCAGCTGACGTATTCGGCAAGGGCGCCTATGCCTTTGTAAAGAGCGCTGTGGTCCCCGGCCGACGGAGAAGGATAAACAATAGGGCTGATTCCCAGCATTTTCCATTTTTCGATTTCTTTGTCATCCGTCAGTATGAAACGCGTTATGTTCTTGCCCGCAGGCAGCGCCCGCGCCATATAGTTCATGATAATGTCACTGTGGCTGTAGCCGACGAAGAGTACGGTGAAAAACTCAAATAAATCGACGAGAAACCTCTGTGTCCACCCTTCGACGATATAGGCACGTCCGAAGTCCGCATCTGTGAGTATCATGTCCTCGAGACGATCAACGGATCCATGTATGTGGGCTATTCCCCTGAACCTGTTCCCGACGGGCAATGCGGGAGCGCGAAACATATTGGGGCCCGGGTCAAAGATTCCTTCCGCCGCCCGTTCAAAAAGAAGGTCAAAGTTAGTGGTGACAATTCGTACCGATTCCGGCTTTGAGAAGAGGCGTAGCAAATCACGGTGCAGTTCTGCCGGTTCTGGTTTGTTTTCGCAAAGTTTCTCGGCGGCGCGCTCATGCACGTTTACACCAGCAGAACTCAATCTGCCGAGAAACTGGTCCTCGGGTTCCGAGTCCCCCAGAGCTTCTGGGGTTCCCTCCGCGATTGCTTCCGCCAGAGATCTGAAGTCGGGAAGGTTTGCCGGTTCTCCCCTAGAAACACCTGCGCCAGCAAAAACAACCAAACTGTCATTGCTCAAGGCATCCAGCAACCCTTTTGGGAAATCAATTCCTGATAGTCTCATTACGATTTATAAAGCCCAATCACTTCTGTCCCGATGTTTTTCGCTGAGTGTGTCATAACTAGCTGATTACAGACACAAGACTGCAATTAGGAGAAGCGTCCGACTTGAAGCCTGGAATCCGTTTCCACATGATATCCGCACCTATCAGCATAACAGGAGACAAATATCATGTATATTTTGTCTCATCAAAATTAACATGAATGTCTTGAACTTGTGTGTTGCGCTACAGAAATATGAAAAGGAGGAAAGCATGAAAATCTATAACTTGTTTATAAGTCATTCGTGGGCCTATTCCGACAACTACGACAGGTTGGTGAATTTGCTGGAAAAAAGAAGCTACTTCGGGTTCAGAAATTATTCTGTGCCGAGGAATGATCCCGTACACACAAATGGGACGGATAAACAACTGCGCGAAGCTATTTTTCGAAAAATACAACCATGCAGCGTTATTATCATTCTTGCCGGAGTTTATTCAACTTACAGTAAATGGATCAACATAGAAATAGATATAGCGCAGAAAAAATTCTACCATCCAAAACCGATTCTGGCTTTGCAACCTTGGGGGAGCGAAAGAACATCTTCAATCGTGAAACAAAACGCCGATCGGATTGTTCGGTGGAACACTGAAAGCGTGGTCGCGGCAATAAGAGAACTGGCATAATGAAAGAGTCGGAACACAACAGAAGGGAACTGTTAGAGATATACAAGCTTCACGCTACGCTTGCCGATAACGTCAGCCAGAGGCGCGAGGGTGCTAATCGGCTCTATGTAACTTTGTTGACTGGGGTGTTGGCTTCTCTGGTACTCTTTCTAAAGTTCACAATAGGAAGTGTTCCGTTAGGCGTTGTTCTGGTGGTTGTGGGCATTGTGGGCATGGTGCTTTCCATGTCGTGGTTTATCGTCATCAGATCTTACCGACAGCTCAATACGGGGAAATTCCAGGCTTTGCACGAATTGGAGGAGGAATTGCCCTATCCGTTTTTCAAACGAGAATGGGAGTTGCTTGAGGAAGGCAAAAAAGCGAGTCGGTATTGGAAGCTTACAGTTGTTGAAACCTTTCTTCCTGTCGCTTTTCTGCTTCTGTTCATAGCCTTTCTTGGTTGTGGAATTTTCTGCCTGTGGAAAAACTGTTGAAAAGAAATTTGCAAAACATGTTCTACGCCATCTTGCACTGACTGGAATTAATCTTAATGCTTATTCCGATCTGGTTTGCCTTTCTCGTTGCATGAAACAGTTGTAGTGCAATTTCCGCATTTTGGGCCAGTGAGAAATATCAAGCAAATACCTTCTGGGTTCTGCGACCGCGTTTTTCTTCCACCTGTGATAAGCTGCCGCAATGTGCGGACTGGACTTTTAATTCTCTCTGCGCTTAGTAAAAAGATTCGTGGTGTCGGGTGGCAAGCACAACGCTTTTTCTGAGGCAATCCGTTTCGGAAGTCTAGGAAAACCGTACTTGCGAATTCGCGCCGTCACTTGATATTGCTTCCTGCAATCGCCTTGGCGGCTTCGTCAAGACCAGGGAAAAGAACCTCGCGCGTAACGTTAAGAAGCCGCAGTTCGCTCAGGATGTCTTTCTTGCTTCCGGCGGGCACGACCAGCTTGTAGTGATCATAAACTGGTATGTTGCCGTTTGCGGCCAAAATATTTTCTTTTTCAAACCGCTCGTGAAACGCGGAGACGAGAAAAGCGCCGGACTGCACCCTGATCCGTTCAAACGACTGCCTGGGCTCCACGACGAATACCCGAAACAGGTCCCTCACGTCAATCCTTTCCTTAAAGTAAGGTTTCTCCTGCCTGATGTAGTGGTAAAGGCGGTCCATAATATCCGGGTATCGGTTCGACCGCCCGCGCAAAACCCTTCCGGCCGCCTCTCCATAATCCGAGAATTTTCCCATCAGGGCGTGTTGTTCGAAAAGCGGAAGTTTCGCCAGGTTCGCGACGACGCTTACGGCATCGCTGTCAAAGGACTTTACGATATTCCTGTTTTCCGGAACCACAAAAACGTGCAGTGCACCGTCCGCCCGGTTGGATTTTTCCGAACTCGAAGAATCTTCGCAGGAGTGAAACAGTCCTACAAGTGGATTTCGCGTAATGTCGAGAAGGCGGGTTCTGAGCCCGTGCTGCTGGGCGATGACCCACTGCGACAGGGCTGAAGTCGCGCTGGCAAAATCTTGCGGTCTTCGCGATATCAGGTCAAGCAGCATTTTTCCTTCCTTCTCTAGGAAAGGTTCTTGTCCTTTCTCTGGATTCCTCATTATCGAGGGACTGAGCTTCCACGAGATATCACGCTCTCCCCGGAAATAGAACATGTGTCCGTCCCTGAAACGACCCTCCTGCGAATTGGTTCCGTAATAGTTTTCAAAGAACCGGCAGATGTTTACCACCTCCCCCACGGTTGTGACTTCTTCCGGGAAGCCGGAAGCCTGACCTTCGCCAGCATCTGCGCCGGGGTACAGGACGGAGGTTAGAGGTTGCGTGTGTGAGATGTCCGCGCCGACAAGGTCGGAAAAAAAGAATTTCGTGCCGCTGAGGTTCGCATAGCTGAGATATGCCCGGGTTAGTTTGGCGTAGGCGAGGTAGGCATCCCGCAGGTCTGCGGAAAAAAGATTCGCGCCGGTAAAATCAGTGTTTTGCGCGGAAGCGCCGTTTAGCTTTGCGTAACGAAGATTGGCGTCTCTGAAATTCGCATGTGCAATCTCGGCGCCAGTAAAATCTGCATATTGGAGGAAGGCTTCCCGAAACCGGGCACCCCGCAGGTTCGCTTCCTTGAGATGAATGTATCCTAGGTCGGCATTGCGAAAATCCCCGCCCTCCAGATTGGCATTGTCAAGACGGATGAAGACGGAATCTTCATCTCTTTCCACGCAGGATGATCCCGCAAGCTGAGCACAGAGGGATACGCCGCTGAAATCAGGGGCGAAACGACGTTGTCGGCGCATATCATTCCAGAAATCGATGCCTTTTCGAAGCCATTCTAGGTGTTCTTCGTCAGCCATGTGATTTTCCTTGGGATATGATGTCAGGCCCGCTTCCCGAAAAACATGATTCATGAAGTGAACTTGCCAACGGTCCCTGTTACACGGGTATTTTACACGAACCCCTGGATGTCGGGCGGAAATACTGAAAAAGCGATTGCGAATTCTCCATGAAAATGTCCAAACTGCCTAGAGCATTGCTCTCAACGATGAAGGTTTGTAGCTGTGCGGAATGTCGAGCGTACAGGAAGAATGCGCCCTCGGAGGAAAGCCATCCCCTGTATTTTTGTGTCATGTTCAGCCCTCGTGTTTAAAATTATAACGACTTTCTTACACCCTTTTGGCGCGTGAGATAGCCTAGTACCAAAAAGCTACCTTGCTGAACAGATTGTCCAGATTGGTTATCATATAACAATATGGACAATCTTGCTATGGTTATTGTAAGCGAGGACAAATTGGGTATCAGGTATGGGGTTGTTGATCTTCCCGGATTCCTGTCTGGTCAACAGTTCCGCCCAAGGGATACTGAGAAACCTGCGGAGGTCTCAGCGCAATGCTTCTGACTCAGCTTGAAATCAGG
>JAPOQQ010000157.1 GCA_026710625.1 Candidatus Dadabacteria bacterium
GAGGTAGTTCTGCGGAATGTGCTGGGTTTCAGATATCTGCTTCATGCTGAATTTAAACTTCGGATTGCCTCCCATATGGATAAGGCATCTGACGGCGTAATCAAGTGTTCTGCTTACCTGCATAACGTTATTGTATACTTTGTATATCCATAAAATAGCTATCTAAGTGGTAATCATTACCAGTATTCGAACAAAGTCAACTGGAAGAGAGAGAGAAACTCTTTTCAAGTGACTTTAGTGGTCGGTTCAGGATAGAGAAATTAATGGGTAATATACTTAATTTTCCGCAGGGTAGCGATTCCCTCCGTAATGGAAAAAATTAAAATAATAAACATAAACAAATCTACAGGGGAAATATCATAATGAAGTTTAAAACATACAAGATATTCTTGTATCTGTTTTTTTCGGTTGCGGTTGGTTTTTCATTCCAGATTGAGACATCCGCTCATGAATACAGGGGTTATTCCCACAGTCCAGACCTTGACATAAACGCGGAAGACGTTGGTGTTGGAGATGCGGATTCCATAGAGAAAATGGCTCTTCACTTTGCAGAGCACATTGCCCTGATTCAAAAGGACCCAAGCCGTAGCCGCCCGGAGCAAGCCAAAGAATTAGTAATATTGGCACAACGGACGAGGGAACAGGGGGTCTTCAATAATGGCGAAGTCTATTTCATACTTGTAAATCCCGAGGGATATATAGTAAACCACGGATTGCATCCCGACCTGCATTTCAAAAGATATCTCCCTTCTTTCGAGTTTAGAGATAGGGACGGCATGACGACCGGAACCATGCAAACCCTGCTCGACAACGAGAACCCGACATGCGTAGATTACCACTATGACGGACAAGATAGAACGGTATGTGCAATGGGCGTGGAGGTCTTCTCCGCCGGTGGCCGTACAATCAATGTAATGGGTCTTCATCACGCAAAGGATGACTACAATCTAATCGAGAGGGACAATCCTAACTGCAATGACCCTCTGTTCAGCCTTCCCGTCACCGCAAAGCAGGTTGATGATGAGCAAAATCTGCAAGAGAAGGAAGAATTGCTTGTACAGTATGTAAAAGCAGTTGCCGAGAAATTCAAGGAACGCCAGGGCAAGATAGCGTTGCAACTATTCGGAGAGGACCCTCAACTCGTCCTCCTTGCCACAGGAGATGTTCCGGGTAGCACACCGGAACAGATACAGTCTGCGGAGGAAGAACTCGAAGAAGTATCTGTCCAGATAGCTCTCAGGACAACGGGCTGTATCGGCAAAGGAGATTACAGCGAGGGTTCTATATACCCCTTCATGCTGGAACCAGACGAGGGTCTAGCTGTTCTAAACGGACTCGATTTTCATCTCTACGGAGTAAGCGTCTCATTAACCGACCCGGACCCGATTCAGTGCGACGGAGCAAATATTCTGGAAGCTTTTCGCAATGCAGTGACGAACGGAAGCGGAGACCTTGCAGATTTGGCAGTGGGGAATAACGGCTTCGTCACATATCATTGGGACCATCCCGAGACTCTTGAGGACAACAACGAGGACTATCTTGAAAAAGACGAAGTCCCCGGCTTCTCCATAAAGAAAAGCTATATTGAGGTGGTAGACGCAACACCACCTGAGTTTGCCGCTTTGGGTGTTCCTCCGTCTTGGCGTATCGTCGGTTCAGGAATTTACCTGGACGATGCCGAATACTGTAAAGAAGATGACGAAGGGTGCGCAATCGCCCCAACCGCCAATACGCCTCAAAGTGCTTTGCTTAACCTGTTTTTGATAGTGTCTGTCTTGTTCTCGGCCGTTTTCTTGAGAAAGCATATTTAGATAGAGCAGACAAAACAAAGGAACCGGGAATTCTCTCTTGGTTGGGTATAATCCTCGAATTAATGATGCGTATCAGAATATTTATCCCTGAGCTTTTTATATTCCGCTTCGGATAAATTTCTCGACCTATCAAGGAATATGGCGATCGCCCAGATTGCCTTGTCTTCGTGCGTGGGTCCGTAAGCGGGCATCCCGGTCATCTGAACCCCGTTTTTTGTGACCCAGAAGATGTCTTTTAGAGAATACTCATACAGATTTTCTTCAGGAAATTTGGGCGGAGGCGGGAAAAGGCCCTTACCAGTCGGCGAAGGTTCGACGCCGGGCGCCCCGTGGCACTGAACGCACATCTCCTCATATTCCCTAAAGCCCTTCACATACATGTCCTTATCCTTAACATCGTAGGGAACCGTGAGACTCGCGGAGTTTCTTTTTATGGACCTCTCGGCAATGCTGTGAAAAATCTCATTCACAATCGCCGGGTGCGGTTTCATAGCTGAGACATCGTAGCGTCCGAGAACAAAATAAAGTGCGGCGGCTATAATCAAAACCGCTATCAGTAATTTTTTCCTTCTAAACACCTTTTCAATCATCGCTTACGCCTCTATAGACAAATTTACCTGAATCCGCCCTCTCCGGTTTGCAGCTACCCACATGAACAATCGTGCTTTATGAAAGCAGGATCATCCATAAATGAGCAAAACATGCAACTTGTTAAAGGCAAGACAGGCAGGATTTACCCGGATATTCCGGACAATCAATACCTATACTAGGAGTTGTTTGTCAAGCGGGTCAGGAAAAATATTTTGCCCCAAACAATATGCTTATTTCGGGGAAACAAACTCCTGAACTGGGAGCGGAGCGGAAAAAGTTTTGCCCTTCACTAAGAAGTGGGACTGTAGATGAGAAGAAGTACTATTATTATGACGACTCCGCCTACCATGGCCGCCACGTAATACCTGAGCAGACCTGTCTGCAACGCACTCAGGCGTCCTGACAAGCTCCTTACAAAATCGCTCAGTCCGTCAAGCGAGCTGTCTATAAAGGAACGGTCAAAATCAGAGCAAAGTCCCGAGATGTAGTTAAACGGAGAGACGAAAAGCGCCTCGTAAATCTCATCAACATACCACTTGTTAAAGGATCCACTTTTAAGTGCTGCGGCCGTTTTACCTTGAGGTGCTGCAGTCTCTCCCCGCCTGCGACAGTAGATCAAAACACCAGCCGCTATTCCCACAAACGCTGCCAGTACCGAAAACCCTACAAGGGTCCAGTGGCCAAAATAATGTGAGTAGGCATGTTCCGCGCCGTAGTGTACTACCACTGAAGAAGAAAGGAATTTCTTGATAAGATCCGTGTAATGAAAACCCACTTCCTCGCCCATGAATTCCGGCACGCCAAGGAGACCCCCAAAAACGGAGAGAACCGCAAGAATCACAAGGGGTACGGTCATTACGGCCGGGGATTCGTGCACGCGGCTTTTCGTCTTGTAGTCCATCCTTGCTGTCCCCTCGAAGGTAAGCACGTAGAGTCTCGTCATGTAGAAAGCGGTCAGTACGGCCGTAATAAGTCCCGCGGCCCAGAAAAACGTATGGCCGCCGTTATAAAGCGAAGCCAGAATCTCATCCTTGCTGAAAAACCCAGAAAGAAGAGGAAAGCCGGAAATTGCAAGCGTCGCCACCAGAAAAGTAACAGCCGTTACGGGAATCATCCCGCGAAGCCCCCCCATCTTCCTTATGTCCTGCTCTCCGGCCATGGCATGTATAACGCTTCCCGCACCGAGGAATAGAAGCGCCTTGAAAAAAGCGTGAGTAACCAGATGAAATATTGAAAACACATAGGCCCCCGCACCGGCAGCCATCATCATGTAGCCCAGCTGACTTACAGTCGAGTACGCAAGCACCTTCTTTATGTCGTTCTGGGTAATCGCTATGGTAGCGGCGAAAAACGCAGTGAACGCTGCCACGATCAAAACGACGTTCAAAGCCACTGGACTCAACTCAAAAAGCGGCGAGCAACGGCTCAACATGTAAACCCCGGCGGTAACCATTGTTGCGGCGTGAATAAGGGCGCTCACCGCGGTCGGACCTGCCATCGCGTCCGGAAGCCAGACGTGAAGTGGGAACTGGGCCGATTTCCCGACGGCACCGACAAACAGAAGAAGCGCCATCGCGGTCATAAGCGACTGTGAAAGCCCGGAAACAAAAACTGGGTCGGCAAGCTGGGAGAAAACATCTTGGTAGTTAAGCGACCCGAACACGGTAAAAATGAGAAAGATGCCCAGGATAAACCCGAAATCCCCTATTCTGTTCACGACAAAAGCCTTTCTTCCCGCATAGACCCTAAACGAGTCTTCATACCAGAACCCTATAAGCAGATAGGATGCAAGGCCTACACCCTCCCATCCGACAAACATCATGGGAAAGTTGTTGCCCAGGACCAGAACGAGCATGAAGAAAATGAAAATGTTCAGGTAAGTGAAATAACGCGCGTAACAGCGGTCGTGGTGCATGTAGCCAATCGAATAGACATGTATAAGAAATCCCACCCACGTAACTACAAGGGCCATTACGGCGGAGAGGGAATCAAAGAGGAACTCGAAGCTGACGTTAAGGGTGCCTGAGAGCATCCAGGTGAAAAGTTCGGTCGTAATCGGCTCGACTCCCGCGGGGCTCTGCGAGAGAAGGTCGAGGAAAAGACGCGTGGACAAAAGAGCGGAGACCAGAACGGCCGCGCAAGCCACCATCCCGACGATTCTGTCAGTTGTGTGTCTTCCGGTCCCGGTAAGTTTCGCGCAGAGTCCAGTGGCGAAGAAAAGCCCGTTGAAAATCGCCCCCGCAAGCGGCGCAAGAACTATGAGAGCAAGCACTCAGATAAACCTCCGAGAATAAATTAACCCCTAAGCATTTTCAGCAGATCGATGTCAAGACTCTCTTTCTGCCTGTAAATCGAAACGACAAACGCAAGGCCGACCGCGACCTCGGCCGCCGCCACCGTTACTGACATCAGAACGAACACATGTCCCGTGGAGCCCTCGTAGAGCCTTGAGAAAACAACGAAAAGCAGGTTGCAGGAGTTAAGCATGAGCTCAAGGCACATAAGCACGATCAGTATGTTTTTTCTGGTAATTATCCCGTAAACCCCGATCGCGAAGAGCACGCAAGCCAAAACTACGTAGTGAGTAACCGCAATTTCCATCTTACGACTCCTTCCCCTTGGCTATGACCAGGACGCCCACCATGGCTATCACCACAAGAACCGAGGTAAGCTCAAACGCGAGCAGATAATCACTGAAAAGTGATCTTCCCACTTCGGCCACGGTACCGAAATTCTCAGGATCCTCGAGTTTCGGAAAAACAACTGGAGAAGACGAGAAAAACTTTGAGGCAAAGAATCCGACAACAACGGTAAAGAGGAAAAGAAACGTCATCCTCTTCGGTATGTTCATACTGTCAAACCTGAGCTCGCTGTCTCTTATATTGAGGAACATGACGGTAAAGAGAAAGAGGACCATTATCGCTCCTGCGTAAATCAGTATCTGTATCGCCGCGATGAAATGGGCGTGGAGAAGAACGAAAAGCACCGCAGTGGAAAAAAGAGTAAGAACAAGCGAAATAGCGCTTGAAACGGGATTTTTATGGCTCACGACCATAACGGCCCCGAGTACCGCAAGCGTAGAAAAAATATAAAAAAGGACAGTATGAGACAACGGGTTTTCCGGAAAGAGATTTGGCAATCAATTATAGTTATAATGCAGGCAGAGTCAAACCGGTCGGGGGGTTCTACCTGCTTCTGGAAACTCCCCTCTTTGGACAGTAACCACTCACGGGACAACGGCTGCAAAGAGGAGATAAGGGTCTGCAGATCTGCTGCCCTAGGGCGACTAGGAGAGAATTATACTCTATCCAGTATCTGCGGGGCAGTTTTTCCCGAAGAGCCATTTCGGTTTCATAAGGACTTTTGGTATCCACGTAACCCCATCTGTTCGAAATCCTGTGCACGTGAATATCAACGCAGATAGCGGGCTTTCCGTACCCAAGAGAAAGAACCAGATTGGCGGTTTTTCTCCCGACCCCGCGGAATTCTAAAAGCTCGTCAATACTGTCCGGAACCCGACCGTCATATTCGTCTATCAGCTTTTCACACATCCCAATGATGTTCTGTGCTTTTACCCTGTAAAAACCGACGGGATATATGAGATCTCTTACCTTTTTTTCCCCCAGCTCCAGCACCGCCTGCGGAGTTGTGGCCTCGCGGAAAAGTCTCGCGGAGGCCTTGGCCGTGGTCTCGTCCTTGGTTCTCAGACTGAGTACGGTGGAAACAAGTACCCTGAAAGGACTTTTTGAGGAAATGGCCGTAAGCGTAACCACGGGAACGTTCCATCCGGCGGCTTCTTCTCTAAGCACTCCCAGCACCCTTCCGATGTTCTTACTCTCGAGTTTTGCGGTCATCTCAGTCGGGAGCAGGTCTTCACTGGATTCGGGAGTCTTCAGTACCGCCGGCACACTTGCCTGCTATATCTTCCCATTTCTGAAAAAACACCTTAAGCGCAAGCTCAGCCTCGCCGAAGTCCGACAGCGAGATAAGATCCAGAATTTTCGCAACTTCCGGTACGCTGTTTTCATTTTTCAGCGTGTAGGGATGTATGTAATTGCAGATATCGCCGTAATTAAGCACCAGATAGCTTTGTGAATCGAACTGGACAAGCCATTTTCTAACGTCTTCCAGACTTCGGTCGAGATTGCGCAGAAAAACCTTAAGCGGATTAGCGGATTTTCCGGACAGCGTCTTTTCGATCTTTTCCCGCGAGGAGATCAGTCTCCTTTTTGACTGCTCAAGAGTTGAATTGTAATGAATTGAGTTAAAACCCCAGTGAGTATAAAAATTCTTCCTCCCCTCCTCGGAAAAAAGAAGAAACCACTCAAACGGAACAACATTTTCAGACGAGAAACAGTTAAGGGAATCAGAAGTGGGTGCAACAAAATAGTTGCCAGCTTCATCCTTCATGAAAAGACAGTCGGGCAAATCTTCGTGGGGCAGATCAAGATGATCTGAGAGTGCCTGGCGAAACGCACTGTACTCATTGCCGAACCATATTCCGAAAGGAGAGGTGGGACCACCCCAGTAACGCTCATAAAACTTAAGATACTTGCTCCAGTATTCAGATTTTTCTCTGAAAGAATCCAAAGGCTCATACACTATAAGAGTACTGGAAGGCATCGCTTTATATTAGAAAGCATGTTTACGGAAAAATCAATTCAGGCACAAAAAAGAGGAGGGACAACCGTTACCGGCTTCCCTCCTCTTCATCTTACTCATCAAGAACTCAGTGTCTTCCGACACCAGCTCTTCGCCATTATCCCTGGCTATACTGCGGCAGCAGGAACCTGTGACGCATCGTGTA
>JAPOQQ010000158.1 GCA_026710625.1 Candidatus Dadabacteria bacterium
CTGCTCCTTCTGGTCCTTTTTGAAAATGGCCTGGGAAAGTTCGCTGCTCATGCACCCGGAGAGGACTATGAGTCCCTCGTTGTGCTCAGACAGCATCTCGTGGTCAACGCGCGGGCGGCGGTAAAACCCCTCGAAGTATCCCTTCGTAACAAGCTGCGAGAGGTTCCTGTATCCCCGCTCGTTCATGCAGAGCACGGTGAGGTGGTAGTTCTTTCCGTCAGAAGGCTTTTCAAGCTTAAGTGTCGGGGTCACGTAGAGTTCGCAACCTATTATGGGCTTTACGCCGCGGGCCTTTGCCTTTTCGAAAAACTCATACGCGCCGAAGAGGTTTCCGTGGTCGGTCACGGCGACTGCGGGCATGGAATGGCTCTTGGCTCTTTTGATCAGTTCGTCGAACTTTATCGAGCCGTCAAGAAGCGAGTACTGCGAGTGCAGATGCAGGTGAACGAAGGAGTCTGTCATTGCGGATTACAGCGTTGAATTATACCATATATGACATGGAGAATCCTCACCATAGAAAATCAAGAATTATTCATTTTATTTCAGCAAGTTAGACCTTTTCTGGTAGACACTAATTATCGGTTTTAATCCGAAAATCCGGAGACAGCATTTTCCAGTGTTCTTTTAGCTGTTCTTTATGAGTGTGGTATGCGGGCAGATTCTCTAGAGATTTTGGCCATAGGGCACGCGCTCTCTCGAGCGTGTCGTCAAGGTGAGGCTTAATAGCTTTCCATGGAATACCGGCTTTGTCTGCCCAATCTTTAAAATGACTGAAAGTCGCTTTATACCAGTCCTTGTTTTTGCTTAAATTTAACGCGTATTCCTTTTCTTCATCCATATAAACACGAGTAATCACGATATCATAGGCGGGAGAAAGCTCAGGTGTAACTGCGTCGGGATAGACCAGAGACCAGTTTTTCAAATGAGCGTCACCATTGGCTAGAAGAATGTTAACCAGCAATCGTCGGGCGAACTGCTGGGTGTTTCCGAGGCTGTCGCCTGTGTACTGATAAATGATCTTGCCTATCTGTTCATAGCTCGGACCATCATACTTCTGCTGGGAGTACTTTACCAGGATCTGAGCGAAGTCTTCTGAGTGAATGCGTTTCTCGCCCGAACGGTCAAACCGCCGTATCGCAAAGGCGAATTCTTCGTCAGGGAGATTGATAGCGGGGAGTTTATCCAGGGCACCCATTTCAACTAGCTTTATATCCGGCATATCGATGCCCGCTGTCTGCGCAAGCCGCATGGCGGTGAACTCGTTTAAGGGAACAAGCTTGTGTACAGTGGACGGAGTTTTGATGATCCAGTCCCCGAGATCTCCGGATTCAGCGGTCCGGTAGCGTCCATCCTGTTCCCGCATCGAGAATTTCATTTGCACGCCGGCCAGAGAGAATTGGTTTGGGTCACCTTTTACTTCGGTTTTAGCGGCTTTTGTCCAGGGGTCTAATACGTAGCTGGGAACGTCATCAGGCTCTGCGGCGGTAACGATCAGAGCTCCGGGCAGATCCTGTCCAAGGTGAGCGAGCAGATTGAATTCGTTATCAGTGTGGATTTTCAGATATTGCGCCAGCAATTCTCTTAATGCTCCCTCTGGCAGCAGGTTGGAGAGTACCGGATGCAGGCGTTGTCTCCTTGACCATGGTTTTGCAAGCACGTTTTTGACGTTGGGGAATTCCGGGTGTGTTGTCAGAGTGAAAGTCGGTCGCGAACTGTTCTCTGTAAACTCGGGGGTGAATGCAAGGATGTTTCGCCCGTCCTTGTAGCCTGTCAGATATCCGACCCTTGTGCCGTGCAGCGTGAGTTCTAAAACGTTGACTTCTTCCGCGCCGCTCATTGTCATTCCTCCAGCAGTCCTTTCCAGGGATCTTCAGAAACCGGCGGTTCTTTCACTGCAAGGTCGACATTAAATTTAACGCCGGAACCTATATCGGTTTTTCCTTCCAGTATGTCGCGAACCATGTGTATTTTTTCCTGCGGGACAAGCAGAATCTCCATCCTGAGCCCCTTGGCAACCAGTTCAAGGGTGTCTAGGCGGGGGTTGCCCCTTGATTCCAGTCTCTGATACTGCTGTCTTGACATGCCGAAGCGCAGCACCATATCTTTTTGTTTCAGGTTAAGGTCTTTTCTGCGACTTTTAATTTGATTGAGTATTTTGCTCATTCCAGTTTTTTCTCCAAATTCTTTTTGCAGATAAAGAAGCTGCTTTTAACCATTATAACAATATATTAATTTCTTTTTTAATCAATTGCAATAAACAAATTGTTTTTATTTAAAAAAGAATTGCATGTGTTTCTTTTTGGTTGGGGCAAGATTGATTTCCAACGTGCTCAAAGTTTTTTTGAATATGGAGTTTTAGATAACCCGCCAAGTTTTAACTGCTTGGTTAGCAAGCCAGGACTGGCAATGGTTAAGGCTGGGCAAATCCCAGTTGTCATATACGGCAACCTTCTTGGGTAACTTGAAATGGATTTGCGGATAATGCGGTTTCCTGGCAGTGAAATCAGCCTGTGCCAAATAGCGGCAAGGAAATGGCAGTCGTTGGTCGCCGCGAGTTTTATGCCGAGGCGTTCTCCGATTCTTCTAAGCCCCCTGTTTACCCTGCGCTGCTCCTCAAGGGCGATTGCCTGTACTTCAAGATAGTAGCGGTCCCCGAATATCTCCTTGTAGATCGAAGCGATTCTTATCTGCTCCTTCTGCTCCTTTTTGAAAATGGCCTGGGAAAGTTCGCTGCTCATGCACCCGGAGAGGACTATGAGTCCCTCGTTGTGCTCAGACAGCATCTCGTGGTCAACGCGCGGGCGGCGGTAAAACCCCTCGAAGTATCCTCTGGTAACGAGC
>JAPOQQ010000159.1 GCA_026710625.1 Candidatus Dadabacteria bacterium
TGAAAATTCTGGGAATCGAAACGTCTACTTTCTCGGGAAGCGTGTCAGTATCCGATGACGACGCGCTTCTTTGCGAATATGTTTTCAACACCGGTCCAAGGCATAACGAGGTACTTATTCCCACGATCGAGCGGCTTCTTTCGGATTGCGGACTCGGGAAAAACGATCTGGACGCGGTCTGCGTGTCAACGGGGCCGGGTTCCTTTACCTCTCTTCGCATAGGGGTATCCACCGCAAAGGCGCTTTGCTATTCTTTGGGAGCGGATCTTGCGGGAGTTCCCTCACTTGAGATTCTTGCCTCAAACGCGCTTTGGTGCGGAAACGATGTGTGCGTCATGACCGACGCGGGCAGAGGGGAGGTTTTCTTTTCATTTTATGATCCCAAAGGCGAAGAGGTAAACCCCGCGGAAATCGCCACACCGGAATCTGTGTGTGATGAGGTGAGAAAAAAGACCGTTTTTGTGGGAAGCGGAGCCATGCTGCACGCAAATCTTATACGGAATGCTCTGGGAGAGACTGCCGTTTTTCTGCCCGCGAATTTAAACACCCCGAGGGCGTCTGGCTGCGCGCTTCTGGGGAGAAAAAAGATTCTCTCCGGACAAAAGGGCGATCCCTTCACCCTGACTCCTTTCTATCTTCGTCGCTCCGCAGCGGAGCGCGAAGTGAAATCGGCAAAGAGACGCTAGTAATCTTTTTCCCCGGCGGTCTTGAAGTTGTATGCGCGCGGTGATAGATTAAGCGGATGGGTTGTTGGTACTCCGCATTTTAAAAACAACCAGGGAGATATAATAAAATGGCCAAGATGCTCGGCGCACAGATGTTCTTTGAGACGCTTCTTCACCAGGGTATTGACGTGGTCTTCGGACTACCGGGAGGTTACGTTCTCAAGGTCTATGACGTGATGACCGACTATACCGACAGGATAAATCACGTGCTCGTGAGGCATGAGCAGGGAGCTACGCACATGGCCGACGGGTACGCAAGAGCCTCGGGAAAACCGGGAGTGGTGCTTTGCACCTCGGGTCCTGCGGCAACCAACACCGTTACCGGCATTGCGACGGCGCAGATGGATTCATCTCCCATAGTTATCTTTACGGGGCAGGTTCCTACGCAGTACCTTGGAAGCGATGCCTTCCAGGAAGCCGACCATATAGGCATAACAAGACCCTGCACGAAACATAACTACCTTGTGCGGGAAACCCGGGATCTCCCGAGAGCAATGAAAGAGGCTTTTCACATAGCCGGCACCGGAAGACCCAGCCCTGTTCTGGTTGATATGCCCAAGGATGTTCTCATAGGAGAAGACGAGCTTGTAATCCCCGAGGATCACGAGATAGATATCAAAGGTTACAAGCCCACTATGAAGGGAAATCCTGCGCAGATAAAAAGAGCTGTGGAGATGCTGCTTGCTTCAAAGCAGCCGGTTATTTATTCCGGTGGAGGAGTTATCTGGTCCGGGGCTACGGATGAACTGCTTGAGTTCTGTCACCGGCTTCAGATACCTGTGGCTTCAACCCTTATGGGTCTGGGGGGTTATCCGGCGAGCGATCCGCTTTTCATAAGCATGCTCGGGATGCACGGTTCCTACGCCGCCAATATGACCGTTACCGAATCGGATCTCGTTATCTCGATCGGCGGGCGGTTTGATGACAGGGCTACGGGCGGGAACTTCGAAGAGTTTGCCCCCAACGCCGATATTATCCATATAGATATAGACCCATCCTCGATAGACAAGAACATACCGGTTGAGTGTCCGATAGTAGGGGATGCCAAAATTGTGCTGCGCCAGATACTCGATGCTCTCCCCGGGGAGATTGACCTTGAAGGGAGGGAATCCTGGCTCAGGCGGATACGGGACTGGAACGAGAAGCACCCGCTCACCTATTGCCAGGGAAGCGATAAGATTCTAACTACCTACGCCATAGACATGCTTTACAAGCTCACGAAAGGAAACGCCATAATAGTTTCCGATGTGGGTCAGCACCAGATGTGGGTAGCCCAGTTCTACAAGTTCGAAAGACCGAGAACCCATCTTACCTCGGGGGGCTTGGGAACCATGGGATTCAGTTTCCCTGCGGCTATGGGAGCGAAATACGCAAGACCCGATGAGCAGGTTATATGCGTTGCCGGCGACGGAAGCTTCCAGATGAATTTCCAGGAACTTGCGACTGCGGTTGAAAACAATCTGGATCTTAAGATTATCGTTTTCAACAACCGTCATCACGGAATGGTAAGGCAATGGCAGACGATGTTTTTTGGGGGCAATTACTCGGCATCTCGGTTTGAAGTGCTGCCGGATTTCGTGAAGCTCGCAGAAGCGTTTGGAGCCCGCGGCCTTCGGGCGGTGAGGCCCGAGGAGCTTGAGCCCACTCTCAGGGAAGGCCTTAACACTCCGGGGGTTGTTCTCATGGAGATAGAAGTTGATTGTACCGAGATGGTTTATCCGATGATAGCCCCCGGTGCATCGATGGACAACATGATAATGATGCCTGCGGATCTTGCCTGATACCGCGCGAGGCTTTCCGGGCCGAACTCAAGGTTCTTTTCCCGCTTTCATATATACTTTTCCGTAAGACTGTGCATTAGTGTCTTCCGGTATCGTTATGGCTTCAGGAAAAATTGTTCAGGTAGCTTTGCCGATTCATTCCGAACAGCTTTTTTTATATTCGGTTCCGAAGCGTTTCCGGCAAGGTATCGCTACGGGGAAGAGGGTGTTTGTCCCCCTCGGAAACCGCAAGGCCATAGGATATGTGGTGGGAGATGCGGCAAAACGGAAAGTCGATTTCGAGCTAAAAGATATAATCGACATTCTCGATGAATTCCCGCTTTTTGACGAGAAGCGCTTAGAGTTTTTCCACCGGGTCTCGGAATACTACATGGCGCCTCTTGGGATCGTCCTTAAGTTTGCCCATCCTCTGGGGCTCGGTAAAAGCGTCGGGAAAACCGTGCGGATCACGGAGGAGGGGAAAAGCCGCCTCAAGGAACCGGGCCCTGACCGCCTCGAGCAAAGAATCTTGGAAACTCTCCTGCTTGAGGGAGAACTTGCCTCGGAGAAGCTTATTGAGCTCAGCGGCGGGGCCTCTCTTGAGACCCTCAACTCTCTTAAAAGAAGGGGGCATGTGGAATTTGACTACAGGGTCATAAGAGATGAGAAGGTAAAATACGAGAAGATCTATGGAATCTCATGCGATCCCGACACCATCCCGGAGATTAAGCGCAAAAAACCAGCCAAGGGTGCCATACTTGAGTTCATAAACCTCCGCGGTTCCGTCCCCCGTTCGGAACTAAGGGAAATATTCGGCAATTTCTCAGCTCACGTAAAGTGGCTTGTGGATAACGCCCTGGTCTCCTTGGAGCAAAAAGAGATCGGAAGGGATCCCTACGGCGTCCTTGACGCGGAAGAAGAACCGCCAAAGAAACTTACCCAGGATCAGCGTATGGCGATGGAGAAAATCCTGCCTTATGTTAAGAGGGGAGAGTATCGCTGTTTTCTTCTTCACGGTGTTACGGGAAGCGGAAAGACCGAGGTCTACTTAAGGACTGTCAGCGAAGTCATAGCCAGGGGGAAACAGGCGATTGTTCTCGTTCCCGAAATAGCGCTCACCCCGCTTCTGGTGAAGAGGTTCCGTTCACGTTTCGCCGACGCTGTATCGGTGATTCACAGCGCTCTAAGCGAGGGTGAGAGGTTTGATGCGTGGAGAAAGGCCCGTAGCGGAGATCTGAGCGTGGTGATAGGTGCCCGCTCCGCGGTTTTCGCTCCGTTTGAGAATCTCGGCCTCGTGGTGGTTGACGAGGAGCACGAGTCCTCCTACAAGCAGAACGAGGCGCCATGTTACAATGCCCGCGACGCCGCGGTCATGCTCGGAACCATATGTAGCTGTCCGGTGCTACTGGGTTCCGCGACTCCTTCACTTGAATCCTATGCAAACTCGATCAGGGGCAAATACGAATATCTTTCCCTTCCCGCAAGGGTGGGAAAGAGCGTGCTTCCCGATGTTGAGCTCGTGGATATGAAAAACGTGAATGAAACTGTTTTCTCCCCGCGCCTAAGGGACGCCTTGGTGGAGAATTTCAGTCGCGGGGAACAATCGATTCTTTTTATTAACAGGAGGGGTTTTTCAAGCTTTCTGGTCTGCGGGGACTGCGGTGAACTCTTCAGGTGCCCCAATTGCTCGGTAACCCTTACTTTTCACAAAAAAGATAATTCGATCAAGTGCCATTACTGCGGAATTATGGAGAAATTCGAAAACAGCTGCTCAAGCTGCGGGGCCAGATACATGGGCAAGGGTCTTGGGACCCAGAAAGTGGAGGAGGATGTAAAGAGCATGCTTCCCGATGCCAGAGTTTTCGTTATGGACAGGGATTACACCCGCGGGAAAACCAAACTTCTTGACCTTTACAAAAAGCTTGAGTCCGGGGAGGTGGACGTTCTTATCGGGACCCAGATGGTAGCCAAGGGACATGATCTGCCGGGGGTTACGCTTGTCGGTGTTCTCTCAGCCGATCATATGCTAGGGATTCCCGACTTCCGCTCGGGAGAAAGAACTTTCCAGGTGCTCACACAGGTAGCCGGAAGAACAGGAAGGGGAATAAAACCCGGGGCGGTCATTCTGCAGACATATAACCCCGAACATCCTTCGGTAAGATTCGCCCTTTCCCATAACAGTTCCGGGTTTCTGGATGAAGAACTGGAACTAAGAAAGTCTCTTGATCAGCCTCCTTTCTCAAGGTTCATATCCTTCAGAGTAAACGGGCTTGATGAGCAGAAAACACGAGATTTTGCCGAAAGAGTGAAGCGCACGGCCGAGAGATTCCTTCTCAATCTTCCGCCCGGATCGCTCAGAGTACTCGGCCCCTCCGAGGCTCCCATATACAAGCTTAGAAACAGGTTCAGATGGCAGATCATTATCGCGTCAGGGAATCTGGGGCTGCTTCGGAACTATGCCTCGGCACTTTACGATTCGTTGAAAAAGCACGCCTCGGGAATTAAGCTTATAGTTGATGTTGATCCCTATGATTTCATGTGACCCGGTTTGATGAAAAAGAAAATTCTTCTTCCCGACGAGGAAAACGCGCGCTTGACCGTTGAGAGATTCCGGGAGATAAACGGCAAACTCTCCGGGGAAAAAGCAAAAGTCCTCCGCATCATCTCTTCCCACAGCAGATTTCTCGGCAATTCAATCATAAGAAATCCACGCGCGCTAAACGTCCTTACTAATGAAAAAGCCCTCGGGAGAAAAAAAACGCTTTCTTCCCACCGGGCTCCGCTTGCCTCGATTGTGAGGAATTCGAAGGACTCAGAGAGGCTCTCAGAAAGGCTCAAGGAGTACAAGTACACGGAACTCTCGAGAATAATCTACAGAGAAGTCCTGGGTCTCTGCACGTTTCGCCAGACCATGGAGGAGATTTCCGACCTAGCCGGTTCCGTGGTCAGGGCGGTGCTTGATTTCTACAGGTCCCGAATCGAGGGCGGAGACCAATTTGAGTTCGTGGTGCTTGGAATGGGGAAACTGGGCGGAAGACTCCTTAACCTCAGTTCCGATATAGACCTCGTTTATCTCTACAGAAGCGAGGGCTACGCCGAAGAGATATTCACGCTTTCCTCATCAGTTACCAGAACTATAAGCTCCGTCACCCCCGGCGGTTTTCTCTACAGGGTCGACCTGGGTCTGCGTCCTGGGGGCAGCAGGAGTCCGGTCGCGGTGTCGGTTGATGCGGCCCTTGAACATTATTACCACTGGGCCGAGACCTGGGAGAGAGCGGTTCTGCTCAAGGCGACCCCTGTTGCCGGGGATATTGAGCTCGGTCGCGAATTCCTCGGGGACCTTGAACCCGTAATATACCGCAAGCTGCTTGATTACGAGTCCATAGAGGATCTCAAGGACATGAAGATTCGTCTCGAGGGCATCCGGAAGGAAAACGACGTGAAGCTCGGCAGGGGGGGGATAAGGGATATCGAGTTTTTCGTGCAGGCGACCCAGCTTATGAGCGGCGGGGCGGTGAAGAAGCTCAGGGGACTCATGAACACTCTTGACGGCCTTTCCGCCATGGCGACGACGGGTTTCATAACAAAACAGGTAAAGGAAGAGATGGAGCATTGCTATCTTTTTCTTAGAAAAGTGGAGCATTCGATTCAGCTCTGGGATGAATTTCAGACGCACAGCATTCCCACGGAGGAGAGTTCGCTCGGCAGACTCTCAAGGAGGATGGGTTTTGAAACGACGGCGGACTTCAGAGCTGCTTACGAAGAGATAACCTCGCTTGTCTTGAAGAATTGCGGGAACCTGTTCTTTGATCCCGGGGTGGAGCTTGAGGAAAAAGGCAGGGAATTCTGGGAGGTGGCGGATTTTATGGCCGAGGGAAATGTAAACCGCGAGGAAGCGATTTCGACCCTCGGGAATCTCGGGTTCTCGGCGCCGGATGACGCGATCGAAATAATATCGAGCCTCATGAATCCCCAGAGGGCTGGACTCACGGAAAGGGGAAGGATGCTTTCGAGAAAAGTGATACCGGCTTTTCTCTCAAACATAATTAATCTTAGCGAGCAGGACTCTGCGCTTTTAAATCTTGAAAGGTTTATCTCCGGTCTAGGTTCCAGGATGTCGGTCTACTTTCTTCTGAGTGAAAACCCAAAAATCATTCCTCTGCTCTCCAGGCTCTTTTCAAGAGGCGGCATGCTGTCTAATTTTCTTATCAGGCACCCCGAGTATCTTGACTCCATCATACTGAAGGACGTGACGCAGTTTTACGATTCGAAAGATGCCATGGCGCGGGCTCTTGAGGAAGCCGTTTCGGAAGAGGAGTTCTTTGAGGACAAACTCAACGCTCTTCGAAGCTTCAAGCACATTGAGTCCCTTAAACTTTGCTTCAAGGAACTTTCCGAGGACTTGGAACCGATCTACGTGGGAAAATATCTGTCGATGGTTGCGGACGTTGTAATGGACTCAAGCCTCGAACTTGCCAAGGATTCCCTTAAGTGTTCCCCGGGAAAGAGAAAACTTCTTGATAACATGGTTGTCCTGGGACTTGGTAAGCTCGGAGGAGGGGAAATGAGCTACGCTTCGGACCTAGACATAATCTTCATTTACGAGGGAGATGACCACGAGCTTTTCTCCAAGTACGGTCAGAGATTCATATCCAATCTTTCGGTTTACACTTCCGAGAGCTTCTGTTACAAGGTGGATGTGGAACTGCGCCCGTCGGGAAATTCGGGCACCCTTGTCGCCTCGCTTGAAGCCTTTGAAGAATATCATAATTCGAGTGCTCACATCTGGGAGAGGCAGGCTCTTGTAAAAGCCCGTGCCGTTGCGGGAAACCGCGCGCTCGGCGAGAAGGTAATGAAAGTCATAGAGAATTTCGTTTATGCGAAAGAGCTCGCTCCGGATTTTCCCAAGGAAATCCAAAGGCTGCGCGGGAGGGTCGAAAAAGAACTCGCCAACGAGACGGAATCCAGATTTAACCTGAAGACGGGAAGGGGGGGGTTGGTTGACATTGAGTTCCTCATCCAGATGCTTCAGCTTGCCCATGGTCCCACAAACCCCGAGCTAAGAACGGCAAACACCATGGAGGCTATCGGGGCGCTTTACAGTGCCGGGCTAATTGAAATCGGCGAGGCCCTGACGCTTAGCGAAGGCTATCTATTTTTAAGAAAAATGGGAAATCTGCTGAGTCTTTTCAACGACAGGAGCAAAAACGAAATCACGCGGGGCGATTTTGACCGAATGGCGCCTGAGTTCGGTGGTTCCGGTGGAGAGGGGGATTTTCTCATGTCTGAATACGCGCGCGTGACCGGGGATATCAGGGAAATTTATAACAGGTATTTTATGGGAAATACTTGATGAATAGAAGAAAGTGCGTTTTTTTTCTTGCCGACGGCGCAAGGCTCGATGTCTTCGCGGATCTTCTAAAAAGAGGCGATCTTGAGAATATACAGAAATATGTCGTTGAGCCCGGGGAGTTCCTTAAGGGAATCACGGTTTTTCCTTCCACAACGGGTCCGGCCTATACTCCGTACCTTCTCGGCAAGTTTCCAGGCAGATGTAACCTCCCCGGCATAAGGTGGTTTGACAGAAGGTATTACGATGGGACCCCGTTTTCCCTGCGAAGATTCAGAAGCTACGCCGGTCCCCAGTCTTTTCTTATTAATCGTGACATAGAGAGCGACTCCCCGACGCTTTTCGGCCTAGTTCCGGGGAGTATCAGCATCCTAAACGAGATAACCAAGGGTATAAGCCCCGCGGGGAACAACAGGACCAAGTATCTTAAGTACTATCTGGTCATGAAAAGCCATTTCACGGATAAAAGTGACAGTGTTGAAGAGGCCGCGGGAAAAATCCTGATTGATTCTCTTAGGGATTCTCCGCGTTTTCTTTTCTGTGTTTTTCCCGGGATAGATGCCTACTCTCACCGCTACCATCCGTTTCACCGCAAGGTTCTGGAATCCTACAGAAGGCTTGACCGGTACGTGGGTATGGTCGGGGAGAGATTTGCGGAGCGGGGGGAGCTTGACGATACGCTTTTCGTTGTTGGAAGCGACCACGGCCTTACGTCCACGCACTCCCATTTCGATTCCTTGGGTTTTCTTCACAGACGGGGTTTCAAGCCGCTTTACTACACCAACGTGTTCAAGCATTTTCTTGATGCCGATTCATCCGTCATGGTTTCTGGAAACTCCATGGCACATTACTATTTCAAAAATTCCGATGGGTGGAAAAGACACACCCTTTGCGAAGAAATAGCGGATATAGTTGACGAACTCTCCATGCGGCCGGAAGTGGATATTGTCTGCACCAGAACCGGCGGGGCCGGGGGGGAGGTGAAAATAACTAATCCTAGGGGAGAGGCTCTCGTGAGCGTGGACGAAGAGGGTCTGATTTGCTACAGCAATGTTTCGGGCGATCCTCTCGGCTACGGCTTTTCCTCAAAGAAGATGAATCCCTCAGAGTCGCTTCGACTCACGATCGATTCTGACTATCCAGATGCCCCACTCCAGATTCTCCAGCTTTTCGAATCGCCTCGAACCGGCGATGTGGTAATCAGCTCAAAACCGGGCTATGACCTTCGGGCCACGCACGAGAACCCTGAACATCACGGTTCTCATGGCTCCCTGCACAAAGACCACATGGTGGTTCCCGTTCTTATAAGCCGTCCGGCCCGATACGACTGCGTACGAACCGCAGATATCTTCACGAGCATCGTCCGTTATCTTGGGTTTGAAGTTCCCCGGGGCGTTGACGGAATGGATATTCTTGAGTGAGCGGATTTAGGAGAAGATTTCCTCTATCTGGCTGTTGACTTCTCCCTCTTTTTTTCTAAGCGCTATGGAAAGTTCCTTAACTACGTGGGAAAGGGCGTTTTCCATTATTCTTTTCTCGCCGAAAGAGAGGTTTTTTACTTTTTTCAGGTGGTGTATGTCCCTTAGTACCCTGGCTATTTCGTATATGTCGCCGCTTTTAACCTTGTCGGCGTATTCCTTATACCTCTTGTTCCAGCTCTGGACTCCCAGCTTGGGTATTTCGCCGTTTTCTTCCTTTAGTATGTCAAGGATTTTCTTTACTTCCTTCTTGGGCACTACGGGTCTTAAGCCTACGGACTCTATGTTATCCGTGGGGACCATGAGTTTTACGTTACTCTCAAGAACGTTAAGTATGTAAAAGGCTTTTCTCGAACCCAGTATTTCTTTTTCCTCAACTCCCTGAACCTCAACCACACCGTGAACTGGATACACAGCGTTTTGTCCTGCTTTAAATTTTCTGCTCATTTTATTAAGTTATATGAAACAGTCAGTGTACCTGATTTACACTCGGTTTGCCAGAAAACGGACGAGAAGGGTTGGAGTAATGGAGAAAAGTTGCGATTTTCTTGTTGTTGGCGGAGGAATTGTGGGTCTTGCAATCACAAATGAGCTTCTTCTGCGCGGCTGTAATAACATTATTGTCTTGGAAAAGGAAAGAAGCCTGGGAGCCCACTCAAGCGGTCGAAACAGCGGGGTTCTCCACGCCGGGATCTATTACACGCCCGATTCTCTGAAGGCACGGTACTGCATTGAGGGAAACCGGCTGATGAGAGATTTCTGCCGCGAAAACGGAGTCCCTATATCCGAATGCGGCAAGGTCATCGTGGCGGACTCCGAGGAGAAGCTTGAAGGACTCCAGGCACTTCAGCAGAGGGCACAGAGAAACGGAGTGGAGTCGTATCTTATCAATGAAAAAGAACTTGCGGAGATAGAACCGCATGCAGCTACGTTTGAGAAAGCCATATATTCTCCCGCGACATCGGTGTTTGACCCTCTGGGCGTTTTGGAGGCTCTTTGCTCGAGAATTAAAAAAACCGGGAAAGCACATGTGCTTTTTGACACGGTTTTTATCGGACAAAAAAAGGACCGCGTCGCCCTTACGAGCGCGGGAGATATAGGTTACGGAAAACTCATAAACGCTGCCGGGCTCCATGCGGACGTCATAGCGCGCCAATTCGAAGTGGGTCTTAAGTACAGAGCCATCCCTTTTATGGGTTCCTACAGCGAACTTACAAAGAAAAGCACTTACCTTGTCCGCGGCAATATCTATCCGGTTCCCGACCCGAGAATGCCTTTTCTGGGGGTGCACTTTACGAGAAGCACTTCGGGGCGTGTCTTTATCGGTCCCACCGCCGTGCCGGTCCTGGGAAGGGAGAGCTACGGATTTCTTGAGGACCTGGGACTTGAGTCGTTCCGGTTTCTTTACAGAAACGCGTCGATGTTCGTAAGTGACAGCGGCTTTAGGGCAAACGCGCTCTCCGAGGTGAAGAAATATCTGGGATCCCATTTCTACTCAGAAGCCAGAAAGCTGATTCCCGGCCTCCTGCCTCGTCATCTAATTTCTTCCGCGAAAACAGGTATCCGCTCGCAGCTGGTGGATTGGAAGGAGAAAAAACTCGTTATGGACTACGTCGTCTGCAAAGAAGAAGACACCGTTCACGTGCTAAACGCCATATCTCCCGCTTTTACCTCCTCAATGTCGTTTGCCAAGTATGTGGCGGACATTCTGCTTGAGGAACAAGCTCGCTAGGCGCAGTGAACGAGGGGATTTCTTGTGCCCGGTCTTGTTTTTTCCGCTTTTCCTTGAAAAATTCCGGCAATCGCATTTAATATTTATCCGTACTTATCCTTTTTTCCGTTAAGAAATTGCTTTACCCGGACTCAAAAATGCCCGAGCAGAGAGTCATAAGAAATTACGTCGACAGGCCCAACTCCTACACCATCGGGTCGTATCTGTCCTCGGGGGGATACTCGGCGCTCAGAAAAGCCCTTGGCATGGCCCCGGGGGATGTAACCGACGCGGTCAAGAAATCGGGTCTTCGGGGAAGGGGAGGGGCTGGCTTTCCGGCGGGGATAAAGTGGAGCTTCATCCCGCCCGATTCCAAGAAACCGGTTTATCTCTGCTGTAACGCTGATGAAAGTGAACCCGGAAGCTTCAAGGACAGGGAGATTCTGGAGAAAGATCCCCATCAGATGATAGAGGGCATAATAATTGCCTGCTACGCTATCCGCTCCCACAAGGCGTACATATACATAAGAGGGGAGATGCCGTACGGAGCCAAGAGGATACAGCAGGCCATAGAGGAAGCTTACGAGCACGGCTATCTCGGGAAGAACATACTCCTAAGCGGTTTTGATCTCGATATGAAGCTCTATATAGGCGCCGGTGCCTATATATGCGGGGAGGAGACCGGTCTTCTTGAGTCAATAGAGGGAAAAAAGGGAGAGCCGAGACCTAAGCCTCCTTTCCCGGCTCAGATCGGCCTTTTCGGCTGTCCCACCATAGTCAATAACGTTGAGACGCTCGCATGCGTTCCCCATATAATAAATAACGGGGCGGACTGGTTTGCCTCGATAGGGACTCCCAGAAACACTGGAACCAAGATTTTCGGGCTGAGCGGACACGTCAACAAACCCGGGCTTTACGAACTTCCTCTGGGAATAAATCTCCTTGAGTTAATTGAAGAATACGGCGGAGGAATTCCCGGTGGAAGAAAAATAAAGGCTGTTTCTCCCGGCGGCTCTTCGTCCGCGGTTTTTTCCGCGGATGAGCTGGACATTGCTATGGATTTCGATACCGTGGCGGCCGCGGGCTCCATGCTCGGAACGGCCGGAGTAACGGTGATGGATGAAACGGTGAGCATGATCAAGGTAGCCCAGAATCTTGCCCATTTCTACAGGGATGAGTCATGCGGGCAGTGCGTTCAGTGCAGAGAAGGAACGTGGTGGCTTGAGAAGATACTGACGGAGATTGACAAAGGTAAGGGGTCCATTGAGTACCTAGACATAATGCTTGACGCGTGCTCGCAGATGAGAGGAACTACCATATGCGCCCTTGCCGACGGCTGCGCCATGCCCATTGAATCAATAGTGAGAAAATTCAGGGACGAGTTCGAAGAGCATATAAAAAGAGGGCATTCTTAGCGCCGGTGGTTTAAATACGAGGATGTGTATCTGAACGCTTATGGTTCAGTTACGGAGACGAAGAGGTGTATGGGGAGGGGGTAGGATTTTATAACAAGTTTCGGCGCCATCAGGGGATTGAGGGGGGTACACCGGATTAAGCTTATTGCGGTTTGGGTGGAAGTTGGTGAAAAAGGAGTCAGCTTAGAATTGTTCAAGAAGAAAGAGGGAAATTCCTCTTTTGCGTCGATTAGGTCCACTTTTCTGGGTGACGTATTCGGGGGTGTTACTTCCGCGATCGTAATGCTGCCGATGGCGTTAGCCTTTGGCGTTGCCTCGGGGCTCGGGCCAGTTGCCGGAGTCTACGGTGCCGTCGCGGTGGGATTCTTTGCCGCCGCGTTCGGCGGTACGCCTGCGCAGATTTCCGGCCCCACCGGCCCGATGACTATCGCCATGGCTGCGGTCGTTACCCTGTATGCCCACGATCTGGCTAGCGCCTTCACCATCGTCATGCTGGCCGGCCTGATACAGGTCTCCCTGGGATTTCTCCGGATCGGCGGCTTTGTGAGTTACACCCCATACTCCGTGATTTCCGGTTTCATGACTGGAATCGGCGCGATCATCATAATCCTTCAAGTCGTTACTATCCTCGGCGCCGAGCCGGTCTCGGGAGGGCCGTTTGTCCAGATTGCTGCTTGGCCGGATGCCATCACCAACCCCAATCCGCATGATCTCGTTGTCGGGTTGACTGCCTTGGCTATTTGCGTTTTCTGGCCCCGCCGGATACGACGCTTTCTGCCCCCACCGCTGGCCGCCTTGACGATCGGCACCTGCATTGCGCTCTTCGGGCTCACCGAGGCACGAACCATCGGCGCGATTCCTGTGGGTCTGCCCACGTTCCAGGCGCCGCAGATAGAGTTGGGCTCAATCGGGGGCTTCTTGGAGCCGGCACTGATCCTCGCGCTTCTTGGTTCCATCGACAGTCTGCTGACCTCGTTGATAGCGGATTCACAAACCCGTACACGCCACAATCCCGATCGGGAGCTCGTGGGGCAAGGCCTCGGCAATCTGGCGGCCGGTATTCTGGGTGCGTTGCCGGGCGCAGGTGCTACTCTGGGCACCGTCACCAACATCCGGGCCGGCGGGCGAAGCCCTCTGGCAGGCATCCTAGCCGCGATCCTACTGCTCGGCCTTTTGCTCGGCTTCGGCTGGATTGCCGAACCGATCCCACTCGCCGTTCTGGCGGGCATTCTCATTAAAGTAGGCTGGGATATTATTGATTGGCGTTTTGTTGTTCACTTACGGGCGATTCGCCTTGAGTATGTTCTTGTAATGCTTCTCACCTTCCTTGTGACCGTGTTCGTCGATTTGGTCACCGCCGTCGCGCTCGGGTTGATCGTGGCAGGCGTGGTGCGCTCAAGAGACTTGGCGCGGAACGAACTGGAAAGCGTAGTTTCCGTACCAATCGTAGACCTCGATTTTTTTTCGTCTCTGGCGGACATCGATCCCTCTAACCTGCCGGTCGGACTCATCAGGTTGAGGGGAAGTTTCTCGATCGCTTCCGCAAACGAACTGACCCGAGTGATTGCTGCGGACATCGAGGATCACGACATCATCATCCTCGACTTTTCCGAGACCACCAGTGTGGACGATAGCGCTGCGCTTGCGATCGAGGAACTAGTCCAATCTGCCATTGACGATGACACTGCCTGCGTTGTGTCGGGCCTGTCCGGCAATGTGGCCAGGACCCTTCAATCTCTCGAGGTGTTTCGCCGTGTCCCCGACGGGCATTTCGTGGACAGTTTTGACGAGGCGAAGCAGTTGTCCAAGCACCTACTCCACGAGTGAGGAAAGGTGAACGGTGCCGTGCTGTGCAAGCACGTTGGCGCATATATTCATGCGCATCCATAGATTATTCGAGAGAATCCCTGAGCATTTGATTCACAACTGCAGGATCGGCTTTTCCCCTTGTTGCTTTCATGACCTGACCGACGAAAAAGCTGAGAAGCTTTGTGTCCCCGTTCCTGTATCTCTCGACTTCCTTGGGATTTTCTTCGATTAATTTGCTTATAATAGAAGAGATCTCGCCTTCATCTGTAATCTGGGTAAGCCCCTTTTCGGTTACTATTTCTTCTGCGCGTCTTCCTTCGCTTATCATCTCGGAGAATATTTCCTTGGCGGTCTTGCGGTTTACTTTTCCTTCCCTGATAAGTTCCAGCAGTTCAGCGAGGTTCTCGGGGGGAACCGGAAATTCGGCTATGCTGTCTTCGTTTTCAACTTCTCTCAGCATCTCGTTTAAGATCCAGTTGCTCGCCGCCTTCTGGTCTTTTACGTGTTTTGCGCACTCTTCAAAGTATTCGGCAAGCGGTCTTGAGGATGAAAGCGTCTCGGCGTCGTTTCTCGGCATATTGAATTCATCCACGAATCTGCTGAACTTTTCTTCGGGGAGTTCCGGGAGGGACAGGCGGATTTTCTCCAGATAATCCTCATCCACCACTACCGGCAGAAGGTCTGGGTCCGGGAAATACCTGTAGTCGTGAGCCTCTTCTTTTGATCTCATCGCAAATGTGACCCCTTTTTGGGAGTCAAAAAGCCTCGTTTCCTGGACCACCTTTCCTCCGCTTTGAAGGACTGCCTCCTGTCTTTTTATTTCGTATTCTATAGCTCTTTGTATGAAGCGGAAGGAATTAAGATTCTTGATCTCGGTTTTTGTTCCGAGTTCGCTCTGCCCTGCCGGCCGCACAGAAACGTTCGCGTCGCAACGCAGGCTTCCTTCCTCCATGTTTCCGTCGCAGACCTCGATATATCTGAGGATTGTCCTAAGCTTTTTTACGTATTCAACCGCTTCTTCGGCAGTCGAGATGTCGGGCTCACTGACTATCTCCACAAGCGGCACTCCGGCCCTGTTGAGATCGACGTGGCTTTCAAAGTCGGAGTATTCGTGCACGAGTTTGCCGGCGTCTTCTTCCAGGTGTATCCGGGTTATCCTGATCTTTTTTTTGCCGCCCACCGAATCTATCTCGAGATGTCCTCTGAGGCAAAGTGGCTCGTCGTACTGCGAAATCTGGTAGCCCTTCGGAAGGTCCGGGTAGAAGTAGTTCTTCCTCGCGAATCTTGATTTCCGGGCGATTTCACAGCTGGTTGCCAGTCCGGCTTTTAGTGCGTACTCAAGAACCCTTTCATTAAAAACCGGCAACACCCCCGGCATGCCCAGACAGACCGGATTCACCTGGGAGTTGGGGGGACTTCCGAATTTCGTTGAGGAAGAAGAAAATATTTTGGATTCAGTGGCGAGTTGTGCGTGTACTTCGAGACCGATTACCGCTTCGTATTCCATTGATCGTTCCTTCGGGGAAAATTTGATAAAGCAGTCGAGCGAAAATTATATATGTACTTGGCCAGCAGGCAACCTCTGATCCACGTATTTCTGTCCAGGATAGGGAATAGACCTAGCGTAAAGCTCTCCTAACAGATCCATCGTTTCTTTTTGACCTTTCGGCTTAAAAACTTTATTCTTTCTCTCTTAGTGGCGTATCCTCATGTTGATTAGTTCGGGTAAGTTCAAA
>JAPOQQ010000160.1 GCA_026710625.1 Candidatus Dadabacteria bacterium
CGCTTCAAATGGTTCTTGGTAATAATAGAAAATTCTGAAACTTAGTAGCACTAATAACTTCTCAGGAGAAATTCAAATGAAATACAAAAAAACATTTTTAGTCTTGGCCATGATAGTCGCGGGACTTTTCATAACTTCCTGTGGAGATGACGATGATGATGAAACCCTGACCATACTTTACTGGCAAGCCCCCACCAGCGTCAATCCTTATCTTACCGGAGGAATTAAGGATGTTGATGCTAGCGCTTTGATCCTAGAACCCTTGGCGAACTATGATGAAGAAGGAAGGTTAGTACCTCGACTAGCCGAGGAGATTCCGACCGTGGAAAATGGCGGAGTATCAGAAGATATGACCACGATCACCTGGAAACTCAAAGAAGGGATCCTCTGGTCCGATGGCACTCCTCTAACGGTTGAAGACGTTATATTTACCCACAGATACTTATGTTCTCTGCCATCAACGGAGAGTCTGTGTGGTCCCGTACCTATAGGGAATGTGGATCCTGTCGAGGATTTCCCCCTTAGTATCAGAGTTACCTTCACTGAACCCGTTATCTATCCATATACTCTCTTTGTCGGGGCCTCTTCCCCTATTCTGCAAAAGGCGCAGTTTGCAAACTGTGTCGGTGAGTCAGTTGAGGAGTGTCACATGGAGCACCTGTATCCCGTCGGCACGGGGCCCTATAAAATCACCGATTTCACAATCAGTGAATCGGATGCCGGAACTATCTCGGTTCTTACATATGAAATCAACGAACATTTCCGCACAACCGACAAACTATTCCCCGAAGTGATAATAAAAGGCGGCGGGAACGCCGTCACAGCTGCGCGGGCTGTTCTGGAGAGGGGTGAAGCTGACTATGCCTGGAACCTGCAAATAGACCCTCAAACTCTCGGATCTTTGCAGGAAGTCGGCAAGGGAACAGTTCGGCCAGCCTTCGCCTCCCTTGTTGAGTACTTGGTAATCAATTTCACTAATCCCGACCCAGATCTGGGAGACCGACGCTCTGAGTGGTCAGACGGCAATAACCCTCACCCCTTCCTGACCGACCCGGCAGTGCGCAGGGCCTTGTCTTTGGCCATCGACCGAAGACATATCGTCGAGCAGCTATACGGCATTGGCGGCAGAACAACCTGCAATATTATTCCAGCACCCTCCCAGTACGCTTCACCAAATAACGAGGCCTGCCTGACCCAGGATATCGAGGAAGCAAGAACCTTGCTTAATAAGGCCGGATGGATACCCGGCGACGACGGCATCCGGGAAAAAAACGGAGTCCGCCTGAAAATTCTTTACCAAACCTCTACCAACTCGGTTCGCCAAACTACCCAAGAGTTGATTCAGGGATGGTGGAGGGATATAGGAGTGCAAACCGAATTGAAGAACATCGACGCGGGTATCTTCTTTAGCGGTGACTCCGACGACGACAATCCCGACAATCTCTGGAGATTTTATGCTGATATTCAAATGTATGCTGGCGAAGCATCAATTGATCCTCAGAGTGATCTGTCAGGCTGGCTAACTACGGAGATTACCGGTTCCGAAAACGACTGGTCGGGCGGTAACGTACCCCGCTGGTCTAACCAGGAGTACGATGATCTCTATCAGGAACTGACTCAGACCCCTATCGGCCCAGACCGCGAAAGCCTAGTCATCCGAATGAATGATATGTTGATTCAGAACCATGTAGTAATTCCCTTGGTTGACCGTGCCTTCGTCTCGGCTTTCAGTAATAGCCTAAAGGGAGTACGGATAAACGGATGGGACTCCAAACTGTGGAATATCCACGAGTGGTACCGGGAGTAACACAACCCGCCGTCACACAGCGGACTCGGGATCTGGATTCCACAGATAAAACGGTAGGTGCGGCCAAACGGCTCTCCACTGCCAATCCCCTGCCATTTTCTAGGCCCAGGCGGCAGCCTGCTCTAAGCAATCACCCCTGACGTGACTCTTCCCTATTGGTACTATACAGGCTTAAAATTAAATAACGGATCAAATGGTGTTATAATTAAAATGGGTTGGTTTTACAGGGTTTGGGAAACAGGAAAAGGAGAAAAATCATTTAAATGAGCGGATTCGGTCTTGCACAGACCCCTAATGTAGCACAGAAGCAAAAGCTCATACTCACCCAGCATCTCAGGCTTTTTCTAAGCCTGGTACAGATGAACACGGTTGAGCTCAGGGAATACCTTGAGGAACAACTCATAGAAAACCCCGCCTTGGAAGAAGATCCAGATTCATCTCTGGAGACGGAGAAAGAAGATCCGGGAGAATCTCTTCTAAATGAGCTCGGTCCGACGGAAAGCGACTATCCGGCACCCGAGGAGTTGGAGTTCTCCACGGAAACAAGCGAAGAAACCACCTGGGAAAACCAGATCCCTAATCAGGATTCCCTGTTTGAGTACCTTCACTGGCAGCTGTCAATGACCGATTTCAGCGAACTGCAAAAGCAGATAGCTTCGCTTATCATCGGCAACATAAACGAGGACGGATACCTTGAGATCGAACTTGAGGAAATAGCAAGGCTGCTTGAAGCAGAAGGCTCATCTGAGGCAGGCGGTGACCGTATGGCGGAGATAATACGGGTAGCCGAGAAGGTCCGCACCACGTTTGATCCCATAGGAATTGGTTCCCGTTTCCTCTCCGAGTGTCTCGCTGCACAGGTTCTGGATCTCGGTTACGAAAGGGAAAGTCCCCTTGTGCGGGCAGTAGAGAACCATATCGACGACCTCGGCAGAAAAGACTACGAGAAGATCTGCGCCGAACTTGACATAAGTAGAGAAGAGATACTGGAAATTAAAGCCGTAATAACCTCTCTTGAGCCAAAACCCGGGCGGCCTTATTACACTAAAGACGCGACTAAAAACATAGTTCCCGACTTCTACGTGTACAAGGTGGGAGAGGACTTGCAGATGCAGTCAAACAGGAGTTTTCCGAAACTCAGAATAAGTTCTTACTGCAGAAAGATTCTCGCCGACCGCGCGAACCTAACGGGAGAAACCACGGACTATCTGCGGGAAAAAATCGAGGTAGCCCAGAGAATCGTCCGCTGTATCGAAGAGCGGGAGACTACGATACGCAAAGTTATGGAGAAAATCGTCGACGAGCAAAGAGAGTTTTTCGATCACGGCAGCGCTTATATAAAACCCCTAAAGCTAAAGGATGTGGCTGATACAGTGGGCATTCATGAATCAACCGTGAGCCGTATAACAAGCAGAAAATACATACAATGCTCCCAAGGAATCGTAGAACTTAAAAAGCTTTTCTCAAGGGGAGTCCGCTCATCCAACGGACAAAAGGTTTCGCTCGAAAAGATAAAATCAATGATCAGGGAAATAGTTGATGAAGAGCCGGCCCAGTGTGCGTTCTCGGACGAAGATATATCTAGGATACTTTCCATGAAAAACATAAAAGTCGCGAGAAGAACGGTTGCAAAATACAGAAAAATACTTGACATACCCAGTTCATCAAAAAGACTCTCAAAGGAGGTTTGAACCATGAAAACCGATATCATCACAAAAAACATCCCCGACAAAAGAAAGTCGGAACATTTCAAGCGCTACGCAATGAAGAAAATGCCAAAGCTCCAGAGGTACATAGACCCGGAGAGAAACCCCTCGGAAGCGAAGATAGTTCTTTCAGCAGAGAAACTCAGAAATAATGCGGAGATAACAATCAGCTCGGGTCCATTAAAAGCAGCCGCTTCGGTAGAAACGGAGGAAATGCACTCAGCCATAGACAAGCTTTTCGACACGATCATAAAACAGCTGCGGAGAAGGACAGACAAACAGTTGAGCCTGAGAAGAAGAAACGTCTCGAAAACCCCTTCCGCCGCACGTATGCAGAGGGCCGAGACAGAAAACAACCTGAGGGTAGAGCACCAGTACCTGACCCCCAAGCCCATGAGCGTTGCGGAGGCGCTGCTGCAGCTTGACGCGTCCGAAGAGAATTTCGTGGCTTTCAGAAACAGCGAGACGCTTGAAATGAATGTCGTTTACAAAAGAAGCGATTCGAAAAAGGTAGGACTTCTTACCCCGTGACTGCGGAAAAAGAAAAGTGAAAATCTCTGAATGTCTGGAGAAAAATTCCGTATTTCCCCAACTCGTTTCGACGACAAAACCGGACGTGCTACGGGAGCTTTCGGAAAAAGTCGCAGAAGCCGTGCCCAGGCTTAACGTGCAGAGGCTCAACGAAACCCTAGTTGAACGAGAGGGGCTATGCAGCACGGCAATTGATTCTGGAGTGGCGATTCCACACATAAAACTCCTTGATATTCCGGATATAACCATAGCTTTTGCCAGGAGCGAGACGGGGGTTGACTTCGACTCGCTAGACGGAGAAAAAACCTACTTTTTCGCCGTTTTGATAACCCCTGAGAACTGTCCCACGGAAACCCGGATAACCCTGCTTGCGCGGATATCCAGAATACTCGGACAAAACGACGTAAGATCAAAACTTGTTGCGTCAAAGGAGGCTTCTGATATTTACAACCTGCTGATTGAAGAAGATGAAAAACTCTGAAAACAGCCACTCCCTCTCGGTCGGGGACTTTTACGAAAAATTCGGAGAAAAGCTCTGTCTTGAATCCATCTCCGGGGAAGACGGGCTTGAAAGGCGCATTATTTCACCGAGCGCCAAGAAGCCGGGATTAAGGATGATAGAAGAGAAAATAGAACTCGAGAACGGAAATATACAAGTGCTCGGCAGAACGGAAATCTCCTACATAAACGGGTTTCCCGACAGAACCCAAAAGAAGATAATATCAAATCTTCTGTCAAACGATATTCCCTGCTTCATACTCTCAAAGGGGGCCCGCCCGGGAAAATCCTTTGCCCAGCATTTTGAAAGAAAAGAGATGCCGCTTTTTATAACAACCTTGGGTACGGGGAAATTCATAACCATTCTTAATGAACTGCTCGCCGAGGAATTCGCAACCCGCATAACGGTTCACGGAGTGCTTCTGGACGTGCATCATACGGGAGTCCTGATTCTCGGTAAAAGCGGAATCGGGAAAAGCGAATGCGCAATCGACCTTATAATACAGGGCTCCAAGCTTATAGCGGACGACGTAGTCGAAATAAGGAAGATAGGGTCCCAGACACTCGTCGGAGTGGGCCCCGAGAACATAAGGTACCTTGTGGAAGTAAGGGGAATAGGCATAGTGAACATAAAGGATCTTTTCGGAACCACCTGCGTTATGGAAAAAAGAGAAATCGACATGGTTATAGAACTTCACCAGTGGAATTCCGAAACGGAATACGATCGCCTGGGCCTGGATACGAAAACATACTCCATACTCGATATAGAACTGCCGTATATAGTGCTGCCTGTGAGTCCGGGAAGAAACATGGCGTCCGTAATAGACGTGGCAGTACGAAACCAGATACTTAAGGAGACCGGCAAGAAAATCGAGATTCCATCCGGCACTCGGGAATAATGGAACGAATAATAATACTGAGCGGACTTTCCGGTTCGGGAAAAAGCACGGCGGCAAAAGTGCTTGAAGATCTGGGGTTTTTCTGCGTTGACAACCTTCCTCCCGAGCTTCTTTTCTCTTTTATCGATCTTTGCGGGAAATCTCTTACGCAGATAAAAAAAGCCGTCGCAGTCATCGATATACGGATACCGGAAAAAGATACGCTTTATGATTTCGAAAAAGTTCTGGAAAAGATAAAAAAATCGGCTGAAAAAGTCGACCTTCTGTTTCTTGAATGCTCGGATGAGACAATCGTTAAAAGATACAAGGAGACGAGGAGAATTCACCCGCTTGGAAGCGAGAAGACTCTTACCGAAGGAATATCAGAGGAAAAGCGGATCCTGGCAGACATACGAGAGCTCTCGGACAAACGCATAGACACAAGCACCCTCAGTGTTCACGATCTAAAAGCGATTATAGCACAGATTGCCGGGACAACCGACAAGCAGACCCCTCTTATCACCCTTCTCTCTTTCGGCTACAAGTACGGGGTCCCCGAAGACGCGGATCTGGTTTTCGACGTTCGGTTTCTGAAAAATCCCCATTTTACAGAATCCCTGAGGGACCTTGACGGAACCAGGGGTGAAGTCGTGGACTTCGTCATGTCGGATAAACCTTCGCGGGAGTTTCTGGAGAAGCTGTGCTCTTTTCTGCGCTTTTTAATCCCGAAATATTCCGAGGAAGGAAAATCATATTTAACTCTGGGGATAGGCTGCACCGGAGGGAAGCACCGCTCAGTAGTCATGGCTGACGCTCTCGGCGAAAGCCTTTCCGAATATTCCGCAATTATTAGACACAGGGATATAAATAAGCTATAAAAGTCCTATGTTTTCCATAGTAGTGGTCACGCACGGAGAGCTCGCAAAGGAGCTTATATCAGCCGTAAACTTCATCCTGCCCGAGAAACCCAGGGTCAAGATGACCGCGGTCTCAATAGACGCCTCAAAAGATTCCAAGGATTTTGAAAAAAAGGTAAGAGCTTCAGTCGATACCGTTGACGAGGGAGATGGGATACTGCTTGTAACGGACATGTTCGGAGGAACCCCCTCCAACATAAGCCTGATGTTTCTTGAAAGCGGCGAAATGGAGGTAATTTCAGGGGTGAACCTGCCAATGCTTTTAAAACTCGGCACCGTTGAGGAGAAAACCACTCTAAAAGAAGCAGTACAGCTCGCGGCCAAGGCGGGAAGAGACAACATAATAGTGGCAAGTGAACTTCTGAGTAAAAACGGTTAGAATACGCTGGAGAGGGTTCTTAATGGACGCATACACACTTAACGCCGTAATCGAAATGTACACGAATCATCTCCTTCAGGGCGAACTTGAGGGGTTTCAGATCGAAATAGCCCCCGAGATAAAGGATGAAATCGCAGCAATAGCCCTTTACCTTGATTCAAAGACCGTCAGGGCTTCCGGAGAAATAGAAGAGTTTTACGAAGGGTACAAAAGGGCTGCGTTTGACGTGCTTTCTTTCATGGGAATTGAGTTTTTCGAAGACAGGGAAAACAAACTGATCAGGGTAATGAAGTCTAACTACGACGCCAATCTTCAGGAAGAACTTAAAAAAAATATCTGGGGATAGAACAGCTTCCCCGGCAAAATTCCCGGTCCCGGTTATGGATTTTCAAAATTTGTTTGATTACTTCGTCTTTGACCTAGACGGGGTTATATATTCCGGCGAAAAAGCCATTGGCAACTCCCCCGAGGTGTTAGAGGCATTAAGAAAGAATAAAAAAGAGATCCGCTTCATAACCAACAACCCTTCGCAGTCTCCTTCTGACTACGCCGGGAAACTCAGAAGACTCGGAATTCACTCGCGCGACAGCGAGTTCGTAACCTCCCCCATGGCAACCGCTTCCTTGATAAAGGAAAACCTTTCCTCGGAGAAATGGAAAACGGTCTTCATAGCCGGAAGCGATTACCTGAAGAACGAGGTAAGGAAAACGGGACTGGTTGAAGTTTCAGGGGATGATTCTCTCGGCGCGGACCTCGTGGTGATAGGAAGTCACCCGGGATTTAATCTTGAGGAAATAAAGACCGCTTCCATAGCAATTGGAAACGGGGCAGACTTCATCGGCACAAGCGGAGACCTCTTTTACCCTTGCGAACACGGCCGGGCCCCTGCGACAGGAGCCTTACTCGCATCGGTGGAAGCCGCATCGGGAAAGAAGGCGGTCACATCCGGGAAACCTGAAAAATACATGTTTGATATTCTGGAAAAAAGTGGAGTGGCGCCCACGAAAAAAACCCTTCTGGTCGGAGACAGTCTCCGAACCGACATCGCCGGAGGGGAAAAAGCGGGGTACAGCACGGCACTTGTAATGACTGGAGTTACTAAAAAAACCGATTTCGAGGGCAATGCAATAAAACCCGATTTCATTCTTGAGAACGTCTCTTCTCTTTTAAAACCGCTGTGATGAAAAAGGTCACGAATAAGAGTAATCGAGTCACTTAACCGAAACTTAACCTCGGGATGTTGACTTTTGGTAACCGGGGTGTAGGTTTTGGTTGAAAATTTCTTCCCGCCGGAGGCAATCATGCTCAAATTTATAAAAAAAGACGATGAAAATTCCCACTATCCGTTAGACATCTCCGACATGTTTGACGAAGATGATGGGTTTGAGGATGAATTTGCGGATGAGTTCGACGAGCTTTTTGAAGAAGTGAACTACCTTTATTACGATGACGATTCCGAGGATACTACAGGGGAAGAGAGAAGAAAAAGAGTACTCCACTGAGTAAAAGCCGAAGCGGCAATAAAGCTCAACCGCCTTGGCGGAAGAACCCCTCGGACCGGACTCCTAGAATCCGACTCACCAAGAACTAAGCCACGCTTGCATTTAAGACTTCGCGTGCCATTTCCAAAACGCCTATAGCTTCTATGTCCTGCGAAACCGGATAACGTTCCTCACCTGCATAGACGACAAAGCTTTTATCCGGTTGGATGTCTTCACAGGCATTATAGAATCCCCTGCTAGGAATAGCTGAGCGCCCACTCTTAATCTCAATCGCCCATATCTCTCCACCCGTTAATTCCAATACCAGATCAATTTCAGCGCCAGCGGACGTCCGATAAAAACTGGCGATTGTCCGGTCAGGGGAAAGGGCTATAAGATTTTCGACCACAAACCCTTCCCAGCTGCCTCCCGCGTTAGGATGACCATACAAGGCTTCCCGATCACAGATACCCAATAACGCATGCATAATTCCGCTATCTCTTAAGTACACCTTCGGGGTTTTTGCCAATCTTTTTTTAGTGTTGCCATGGTAGGGACGTAGTCTACGCACTAATAACAGGTCCACCATTAAATCCAGATATCTGGCAATGGTTTTACCATCAACTGCCAAACTTCGGGCAAGCTGCGCGGCGTTAATCATCCCTCCTT
The DNA here is from genome assembly GCA_026710625.1 of Candidatus Dadabacteria bacterium. Classification (GTDB taxonomy): domain Bacteria; phylum Desulfobacterota_D; class UBA1144; order Nemesobacterales; family Nemesobacteraceae; genus Nemesobacter. The sequence continues at coordinate 8,867 of JAPOQQ010000160.1, forward strand.
GACAATGAGCCAGCATAGTCCAGAACCTGTGAAGAGTTTCCGCAGGAATACGCGGTCCGAGATCAGGTATGTCACGCTCAAGATAGGTGCGTATAAAATCCTCACGCCAGATCATGCTCTGAGCATCGCTTTTCCCCAGAAAACTATCCGGGAACCCTCCCCTCACCCACAATTGATCAATACTGTTTTTCTCAATTTCCAGAATGCCGAACGGCTGAAGTTCTATGTAGGAGATGCGGCCCGCCAGACTTTCGCCGGACTGTCTTAACAACTCGATTGAGGCAGAACCAAGCAGAAGAAAACGGTTGTTTCTAAACCCCTTACTCCGTCCCTTATCGATCACCCCTCGCAGGGTATGAAAAAGCTCCGGCACACGGTGCACCTCATCCAATACCACAAGCTTGTCCTCATGCTGTTCAAAATAAGTCAGTGGATCAGAGAGTTTTTCTCGGTCAAATCTTGACTCCAAGTCAAGATAAACACTCGGGCACCTAGAAGCAATGTCTTCTGAAAGCGTGGTTTTCCCTACCTGTCGCGGCCCAAGCAGTATCACCGCCGGAAATAATGAAAGCCGGTCAAGAACCGTCTTGTATATTCTTCTCTCAATCATACCTTGCAATTATGGCATTAAATACCACAATTGCAAGGTAGAAATTATGTTTTCAAACAAAAAAGACGAGTTC
>JAPOQQ010000161.1 GCA_026710625.1 Candidatus Dadabacteria bacterium
CCTTACGGAATCAACCCTGCTCATCTGCCCCGCTCCTATGCCTACCGTCCGGAGGTCCCTCGCGTAGACAATGGCGTTTGACTTGGTGTGCTGACAGACTTTCCAGGCAAACCGGAGATCCGCCATCTCCTCCTCGGTGGGTTTTCTCTTGGTCGGAATTTTTATCTCTGAGAAATCATCCCCCCATCCCCTGTCGCTTTGCTGTATGAGCGCCCCGCCCGTCACTTTCTTTATGTCCCAGGTGCCCGCCCCGCCGATATCCATGCCTCCCAAGAGAAGCACCCGCAGGTTCTTCCTTGCCGATAACAGTATGAGCGCCTTTTCTGAAAAACCGGGGGCTATCACAACTTCTGAAAACATGCCGGCTATCTCCTCGGCCGCGGTCTCGTCAACCTCTCTGTTAAAGGCGATTATTCCGCCGAAAGCGCTTTCCGGGTCGCATTCCCTCGCGCGGGAGAACGCCTCTGCGGGAGTGTCCCCGAGAGCCGCTCCGCAGGGGTTGTTATGCTTCACTATTACGCATGCGGTCTCTTCGAACTCCCTTACGAGTTCGAAGGCGGAGTCGGTGTCGTATATGTTGTTAAGCGAAAGCTCTTTCCCCTGGAGCTGCCTGGCGTTTGCCACGCAGTGCGCCCCGGCTATGCCGCTTTCCGTGTAGAAGGCCCCCAGCTGGTGGGGGTTCTCCCCGTAGCGAAGATCAAGCTTTTTTTCGAGATAGAGGGTGTAGGTCGCCGGAAGCGGATTTCTTTCGCCGTCAGGCTCGAGGGACGAGAGATAGTTCGATATCGCCGCGTCGTACCTCGAGACGTAAGAGAAGGCCTTTGCCGAGAGGTGGAAATTGGTTTCGGGGGAGATTTTCCCCTTGTTTCTGCGAAGCTCCCTGAGCACGGCGCCGTAGTCTTCGGGATCGGTGAGCACGGTTACCGACGCGTGGTTTTTCGCCGCGGCCCGAAGCATCGCCGGCCCGCCTATATCTATGTTCTCTATCGCTTCAGAAAACGTGGTCCCCTCTTTTGCGACCACTTGCTCAAAAGGGTAGAAGTTCACCACGAGCATGTCTATCGGTTCTATGGAATTCTGGGCCATTTCCCCGAGGTGGCGTTCATCGTCCCTAATTCCAAGAAGACCTCCATGGATTTTGGGGTGAAGAGTTTTCACCCTTCCTCCCAGTATTTCGGGAAACCCCGTGTAGTCCGATATTTCCGTCACCTTCGCCCCGCCGTCCCTGAGCCTCCTGGCAGTGCCCCCGGTTGAGAGCATCTTGACGCCAAGCTCCCCCAGGCCCTTTGCGAGCGTGGTTATTCCCTTTTTGTCGTAAACACTTATTACCGCTCTTTTTATCTTTGTCATGAATTTAAAACTCCTTTTCGGAATCGGGGGCGTGCCTCGGATGGAAAGGAATAATTGAGGTTATCACAGCCGCCCGGATTTTCAATTCTCCGCTTACAAATAATCCGGTTTTTCGGTACAATACCAAGGATACGGTGCATCGGCCGCGCCGGGAGAGCGCAAATGGAAAAACAGAGATCGGCTCGACTCAAGGTAGGGATTTTCGTTCTGGCCTCGATCGCTATATTCGTTTACGGAGTTTTTACGATAAGCGGCCAGGAAGAACTCTTTGAGAGGGAGTACAAGGTAAAAACCTACTTTGACAACTCAGCGGGGCTCCTCGAAGGTGCCTACGTACGCCTCTCGGGAGTAGGCGTGGGGTCGGTGTCAACCATCCGTTTTTCAGACGATTCTTCCCTCGGGAAGGTCCAGGTCGTAATGGAAATCAACAAGCGGGCGTTTGCCAGGATCTCGAAGGACTCTCACGCCACGATCAAGACCGAGGGGCTTCTGGGGGCGAAGTTCGTCGAGATCGTTCCCGGCCGGGGAGAGAGCATAGGCAGGGCCCGCGACGGGGTCGTGATCAAGGGCTACACGTCGCCCGAGATGCAGGAGATAATAAGCCAGTCAGAGGAATTTGTTACGAACCTCACGGCTATCTCCAGGAATCTCGACAAGATAGTGGAGGCGTTTGCGGATGAGAAGCAGGAGGGTTTTCTGCATACTCTCATCTATGATGAGCAGTTTGCGGCCGACATGCGGAGCTTCTCCTCCAATCTGGCCGAGGTTTCCCGAATGATCAGGGAAGGAGAAGGCTCGATTGGAGGGCTTGTAGTGGATCCCTCGGTTCACGATGCCCTGAAAGGGGTGCTAGGGGAGGCCGAGAGAAACAGGTTCGTTCGCTCCGCCGTTAGGTATATGATAAAAGAAAAGGAAAAGAGGGCGTCGGAGGAGCAGTAAGGTTCAAGCTAATCTTGCTTCCGGCGACGTATGGATATTGAATCAGAAAGTCTTAAGGAGGTAATAAAAATGTCAGCTAGAAAGTTTTTGGTTTTTTTGATTGCTTTGGTTTTCTGCGCAGTTCCGCTTACGGCTACGCACTCGGGCGAGGCCCCGGCCAAGTCGGCTTCGCTTCCGGGCCCACAGCTTGTAACCGGTGCGTGGATGTTCATTGCGGGCTACAAGGCCGACCCGGAGGTTCTGAAATCGATGCTTCCGGCGGGTCTTAAGCCCCATCCGAACAATCACGTGGTCATAAACATGTACACGGTTCCCGACAAGAACCAGACCTCGGGATTCGGGGCGTACACGCTCACCTATCTAACGATCGAGCTTGACGGTCACGACTCGTACGTGATGGATTCCGACATAACCTATCCGGGAAGGTACTTCGTTCATTACTACAACAGCTCTCCCAAGATGAGGGAGTTCACCAAGCCCGTCGGCATTCCCGCCCAGGAGGGAATGACCACCACAGTGGTGGAGAACGGAGTGCTGAAGACAAAGCTTGAAATCGGCGGACAGTCGATGATCGAGGCCACGGCCGAGGTCGGAAGCGAACTCGGAGGATTTGGCGGAGGACACCTTAACTACTTCGGGTTTATGGAGGACAAGGGAGTGGTCAAGTACCCGATCCCTTGGAACGGGGGGACGGTGTCCATGGCTAACCCGAAAATAACGTTCACGGCTCCCGAAGGCCATTCGCTTCACAAGCTTAAGCCGCTTGGGGACCCGACCTGGGCTGTCTGGACTAAGGGAAGCTTCGTCTATCCCCAGTACCAGGTACTTAACTGAAGGTAAGGCAAGTACAGTTTTAAGGGTTGCACCCCGAGGCCTCTCGCTTCGGGGTGCAACCCTTTTTTTCCCCGAAAACCTCCATGACCAGATCGGATTACCCAATCATATTCATAATAAGCGAGATAAACGCGCTTTTCATACTGCTTCTCTTCTTCACGCTTCGCGCCGAGATGCCCGGAGTGCATTCCACGCTTGTGGGGGGGCAGTGGGGGATTTTCATACTGAGTCCCGTGGTCCACTTTCTTTTCCTCGGGTTTTTCTCCCGTTGGTCCTCGCTGGTCCAGTTCGCAAAGTTCTGCGTTATAAGTTTTTCGAACCTCGTGATCGACTTCGGAATACTCAACCTGCTCATATATTATTCCGGGGTGGCGGAGGGGGTTCTGTACTCGGTTTTCAAGGCGGCTTCTTTTATTCTGGCAAACGTTAACGGCTACGCGTGGAACAAGTTCTGGACGTTTCGCAGCAGAGAGGTGGAGGGGTGGATGAACCAGCTCATAAGGTTCTTCGCCGTTGTGGGAGTGGGTCTCGTGATAAACGTTACGGTCGCTTCGTACGTGGTCGCCGAGTTCGGCGGTTCTGGGGGGTCCATTTCCTCTACGTTGTGGGCTAACATAGGGGCCGCTGTGTCTTTGATATTCACGCTTTTCTGGAATTTCTTCGGTCTTAAATATCTGGTTTTTGAGAAAAGGCCTTGACCGGAGCGGGATTTTTCAATTCGACAAATCGTTTGATTCCGGAACTCCCGAAGTTGGGATATGAATTAAACTGCATTTGTCACAAGCCTTGAATCAACAGGGCTTTTGGGATCCACGGCTCCGCAGCAACTGTGTTATTTCAATCAATCCCTTTTAATGCCAACTTGCGTTACCCTAATCGTTTTTTAAACGTAACCCTTCGTCTAGGAAACGAGGATTAAGTTCCTTCTTCTGTATGCAGTCCGTCCCAAAATTTCACTGTTTGACACTTGGAACGAAAGAAGTTAAGATTTGTATCAGTTTGGGATTAAAGTACTTCAAATTAAATTGGGAGCTGATATAAGTTGCTTCATGAGAATCATAGCCAAGAAAAGGTTACGGGAATTTTATGAGCGTTATGAAGATGCAGAGCAATCGCTTCTCAGTTGGTATCGTGAGGTTGAGGAAGAAGATTGGGATACGCCAGCCAAGGTAAAAGAAAAGTACCGCAGTGCCAGTATCTTGGTGGACAATCGAGTGGTTTTTAACATAAAGGGCAATAAGTATAGATTAGTCGTGAAAATTAACTATGAGTACCGCGTGGTTTATATACGTTTTGTGGGAACCCACCCGCAATATGATGCTATAGATGCGGAGGAGGTATAAAAATGGTTAACGTAAAGCCAATTCGTACCAAAGAAGACTATGAGGCCGCCTTGGCTCGTATCGACGAAATCTTTGAAGCCGAATTAGACAGCCCCGAGGGCAGGGAGCTTGATGTTCTTGTTGACCTTGTTGAGCTCTACGAGAGCAAACATGTGCCAATGGGGTATCCAGATCCCATTGAAGCGATCAAGTTTCGCATGGAGCAGGCAGGTTTGAGCCAGCGCGACTTGGCTCCTTTCATAGGAAGCCGTGCGAGGGTTTCCGAGGTGCTTTCCGGGAAACGTGCCATAACAATGCCTATGGCGCGAGCTCTTCACGAACATATTGGTATTCCAGCCGATGTCCTGATTCGCCATTCGGGTACAGGGTTTGAGAATCCGGTGGACAATATTCAATGGAGCAGGTTTCCACTCAAGACAATGGCGAAGCGGGGATGGATTCCAGATGTTCCTGACTTGAAGGAGCGCGCTGAGGAATTTATTGGCGAACTGATTGAACGTGCAGGTGGTCGGGATGCTGCTTATGCTGTTTTTTACCGAAAGAATGATTACCGTCGCTTAAATGCCAAAACGGATCCGCATGCGCTCAAGGCATGGTGCTGGAAGGTGTTGGGTGCGGCGAACGAGAATCGTCCCGAGGTAGACTACGAACCCGGAACCGTAACGTTGGATTTTTTGAGGCGGCTTGCACAGATGAGCTGGTCGGAAGAAGGACCGCGGCTTGCGGCGGAATTCTTGGCGGACAATGGTATTTCCTTTGTGGCCGTCAGGCATCTGCCGAAGACATATCTTGACGGGGCGGCGCTGCGGGGCAGTGACGGGAGGCCAGTCATTGGTCTTACGCTACGTTATGACCGGATTGATAATTTCTGGTTCTGTCTTTTGCATGAATTAGCGCATGTAGGACTCCATATCGACAACAACGAAGGGGACGCTTTTTTTGATGATTTGAGTTTGGGCGGAGTTAGTTCGGTACTGCAAGATAAAATGGAAAGACAGGCAGACCAATGGGTTATGAAAGCATTGATACCAAAGGCAATTTGGGATACCAGTGAGGCCAGCAAGCAGCCGACTACCGCAATAGCCGTTATGAATCTGGCAAGAGTTTTAAATATTCATCCGGCAATAGTGGCGGGCAGGGTCCGCCATCAACAAGAGAACTATCGCTTACTCTCTCAGTTCGTTGGTACCGGAGAGATTCGCCGGCAATTTACCCTTTTATAATATTTCTCAATATTTTTCTGCGAACTCGACTTTTCAAAATCGAGGATAGTGAAATTATCAATAGAAACCGGGCGGATTTGATATCAGCGCGACAATCAGAATTCAAATACGGTCTTCGGAGAGTGAGAGCGGGCGACGGGATTCGAACCCGCGACCCTTGGCTTGGGAAGCCAATGCTCTGGCCAGCTGAGCTACACCCGCAATATCCAAAGGACTTTATACGGATATTGCCGACAAATCAAACCCCGCACTGCGGACGGTTCTCCGGATAACCGGCGCACGTTTCAGATATAATGTTCTCCGTGGAGAAGACTCGCCGGACAGGACACCTGCTCACAGAAAAAGCAAACCCGAGAACGGTCAATATAGATGAACTCTCGTGTTCGGAAATCATCGATCTAATAAGCTGGGAAGACCAAGAGGCTTTTAACGCCGTCTCAAGGGAGAAAGACTCTGTATCCCGGGCGGCGGACATGGTTTTCCGATCGCTTGAGTGCGGTGGCAGGGTTTTTTTCGTAGGGGCGGGAACAAGCGGGCGGCTCGGGGTGATGGAAGCCGCCGAATGCCCGCCGACTTTCGGAACGGACCCCGAGACGGTACAGGCGGTTATGGCAGGAGGACGGGACGCGGTATGGAACGCGGTTGAGGGGGCTGAGGATTCCGCTACGGCTTCGGTGGAGGCCCTTCGCGGCAAACAGCTCTCAGGGGACGACATAGTCGTGGGAATCGCGGCGAGCTCCGGGACTCCCTTTGTGATATCGGCCCTTGAGTACGCCCGGACAGTCGGCTGCGCGAGCATACTTATAAGCTGCAGCGAGGCGGAGAACGCCCCGGCCGATTTGGTTATAACCCTGCTTGTCGGTCCTGAAGTGATAGTGGGTTCTACGAGGCTCAAGGCCGCGACCGCGACCAAGATGGCCCTTAACATGATTACGACGACCGCCATGGTGCTTCTCGGGAAAACTTACGGAAACCTGATGGTAGATCTTAAGCCCACGTCCTCAAAGCTTCTTGACAGGGCGATGAGAATCATAATGGACATATGCAGCGTGGGAGAGGAAGAGGCGGCCTCCCTTTTCAGCGAAGCCGGAGGAAACCTGAAAGTTGCGGTGGTGATGAAACTCAAGGATCTCTCGCTTGATGAGTCGGTGGAACTGCTTGGAAAAAGCGGAGGATCCCTCAAAAGGGCTCTTGGAAGCGGGTTCCCGGGGAAACAGAATTCTTGACCGCGGTATTAGCCGGTTATTTCTTCCTCATCAGGCAAAGATAGCGAAGGTAGTTGTCAAAGGGGATTTTTTCGAGCTTGTCAAAGACAAAATACGGCTCGAATATCCTAAGGAGCTCCTCTTTTGCCAGAAGGTAGGTTATGGTGTCGGTCACCGGGTTCATGAACTCGTAGTTCTTTCCGAAGCGCGGCTCGTCTTCGCTGAACATGCAGACCATGAGCTTCCCGCCTGAGGGAAGAAGAGACGACAGTTGAAAAGCGTAATCATCCCTGGCAGACGGTTTTAGATGGTGGAGCAGCGAGATGTCATATACGAGATCAAACTGCTCGTCGAGAGAGGTTAGATTCTCAACGCTCTCGACGATGAACCTCAGGGACGGATGGCTGTTTTTTTCCTTCGCCAGCGATATGGCTTCTTCTGAGCGGTCAAGACATAGAATGGTGTATCCTCTTTCCGCAAGGTAAAAGGCGTAGTTGCCGAGACCGCATCCCACGGCAAGGGCATTGCACGGCTCCATCCAGTCTGAATCAACCAGTTCGGCAAACCACGAGGGCATTTCATCAACGCACCAGGGAAGTTCCTCTCCCACAGCTCCGTAAAGCGTGTTCCAGTCAGGACTTTTTTTCATTTTGCTCACCGTCTCAACAAAGTGGATTCCCCGCAGGGATAAGGAGGGTTCTCCGCCCTCCCCCTGATGCGGGGTCAGCTATAGTTAACCTGATGCGCCGCGTGTTTATCAAGTTCCGTTCACCGTCGCTTCGTCCGGGTCCACGCGGATTGACTTAAACGTCCTCCTTGCGTATATAGACAGGAAATAATCAGACTCTTCCGGCTAGTTGCGGCCGGGATATCAGGCGGGAAAAACCAATGCTGAGGATTTGTCCGGAGGCCCTTGCTCTTTATTTCATCGACGTTCAGGCGGAAGTGCCTTTTCGATTCGGCGGAGAGACTCTTGAGAGGGTTACGTGTGCTCGAGTCATGTTTGAGGTACAGAGTTCCTCAGGCGGCGTTTTTCGGGGCTGGGGGGAGTCACCGCTTTCGGCGCAGTGGGCGTGGCCGGGTAATGTGCCTTTGTCGCAGCGGGAGGTAGCGTTGCGGGAGTTCTGCTGCGAAATTCTAGATGCCTGGTCCGGGTGCCGTGATTCCGGACACCCTCTTGAGCTCGGTCATTCATTTCTCCGGGAGACGCTGCCCGGGCTGCTGGCCTCCTTTAATTCGCGGCGAAACACGGAAAGCAGGATGCCTTACCTTGCGGCGCTTATATGCTGCGCGCCGTTTGATATGGCGCTTCACGACGCGTATGGACACGCCGCCGGGAAACCCATTTACGACTGCTACTCCTCGGCCGACATGTCGCGGGATCTTGAGTACCACTTCAACGATCCGAACTTCAAGGGGCTCTACCCCGCCGACTTTCTGTCCCGCGGTGCGGTCAAAATTCCCGTATGGCATGCAGTCGGCGGACTTGATGAACTCTCCGGAGGGGAGCAGGGGTCTGCGGAGCTTCGACCCGGGATTCCCGCCACTTTGGAGCAGTGGATACTAAAAGACGGGCTCTGCAGGCTTAAGATCAAGCTTGGCGGGAGCGATTTTGAGCGGGATTTTGGGAGGTTCATCGAGGTTGCCGATATTTCGATGCCGCTCGGAGTGGAAATGCTAGGGGTTGATTTTAACGGGATGGTGACGGACCCTAAGTACCTGGAGCAGTTCTTTGAGCGAATCGACAGGGACCGCCCTGGATTGCTTGACTCCTTGCGTTTTGTTGAAGAGCCGTTTGCCCCGCAACTGCTTGAGAGCGGAGAGGACATATCATCTGTGGCGAAATGGGGTTCCTTGTTTCTTGACGAGAGCGCCCATGACTGGCGCGTGCTTCCAAAGGCAGGAAGAACCGGTTACTCTGGTATCGCGGTAAAAACCTGCAAGACCCAGACGGAAGCTGTGTTGACAGCCAGCTGGGCCAGGCATTACGGGATGGATATTCTTACACAGGACCTGACTAACCCCATGCTTGCACAGATATCGCATGTCCAGCTAGGTGCCCATGCTTCTCCCGAGATAGGAATAGAGACCAATTCAATGCAGTTTTATCCCCGGGCTTCCGCTGAAGAGGCCAGGGTTCATCCGGGTTTGTACAGGAGGGTGGACGGGTCGGTTGACCTGAGCACTATAAACGGCCCGGGGTTCGGATACAGGATTGAGGAGATTGACCGCAGGCTTCCTGAACCCGCAAGAACATCCTGAAAGATTAAAAGCGGAGATTGTGTAGGTATGGTAGGTTGCCTTGAGTAAGGAATTTAACATCATCGGAATTGTAGGCTACGGCAAGATTGGCCGTATATACCGTGAGATATTCGATGAGTTAACCGCGCACTTCCTGATAGTTGATCCCAAGATGGATGAAGACAGGGAAAACTATATTTACTTCTCCCTTGAGGACGTGCCCGAAGAAGTATTCAGACACGTTCAGGCTTGGAATATATGCGTGCCCACGGAGAACCATCTTGAGATCCTTTCGGAAATTCTGTCGAGGAACCCGCGCGCCTGGATCATTATTGAGAAACCGATTTGCCTTAGTTTTGAAATCGATTCCTTCCGGGCTCTTCTGATTAGGTATCCTGACGCCCACATCGTGGGAAATGAGCAGTATAATGATTCTCTCGCGATCAATGAACTTAAGGATTTTCTTGCCAAGACCGGTATTAGGCGCCCGGAACTGATCAGAATCGAATTCAGCAAGGACCGCCGTCCCGATATCGCCGCTGGCAGATTCGTCGATTTGCACTACGGACTGCTGGGGTACGAATGGGTGCACATGCTGGCGATTCTTAGAAATCTCCTGGGGGAAAGATGGTCCGAGTACGCCTACGCGCCGTCACGTATTTGGCCGACGTTTGATGTGGTTCAATTCGTGTCGGAACTCGAAGAACACACAGCCATGTCTTCCGGAACTAAAGTTGAATTGAGATCCTCAATGATTGGAAATTACGAGTATGAATCCTTTCTTCCCGTTGACCAGCTGGTACAGCATCGCTATGTAGAAGTCAGATCCGGGTCGCTTCGGTTCATGCTGCAGATGGAGCCTCGATTTAAGACACAGACTACCGGCGGACTTTTTGAAAACCTGTTCCGGATCGAGGAAGGTGATTCGGTGCTGCGTGAATCATCCATCCATGACCCCAGTATGCCGAGATTTCTGCAGTCGACCCTAAGACACCTCTACGAACATGCCGAGTCCCCGATTGAGATTGACTGGCCGTTTATGGAGCGGATCATTTCGATGAGGCAATTGCTGCGAGATCACTACAATCAAAACAAACCGGGCGCCCTAGAGCAGGTTAAGACGGAACTTTTGCATCAGACGCGGTAGAATTCGGCTGCCTCAAACACTTCCTAGAAGCAGCTGTCTGCTAAACAGCTTTTTCATCAGGTAGCTTTTTCCAAATGCACTGGCTTGATCGGATAATTTCAAAAGAGGAAAGACTGGTTGTCGGTCTCATTTCCGGGACTTCCATGGATGGCATCGATGCGGCTCTGGTAAGAATTCGCGGGTCGGGGGAAGATACCGAGGTTCGGGTTGAGGATTTCATCTGCCGGGAGTACTCCGATGCCGCGAAGAAGCTTCTTTTCTCGACCGGTTCCCTGAGTGCGGGTTCGGTGTCTGATCTCAATTTTCTGCTCGGCCAGGAGTTTTCCGCCGCGGTTTTTGATCTTCTTCGGAAAGCCGCCCTGAAAACGACCGAAGTGGATCTGGTGGGAACTCACGGCCAGACGGTTTTTCACAACCCTCCCTCTCTTGGAGAAGGGGTTTCCTCCACACTTCAGCTCGGCGAAGCGGATGTTATCTGCGAGGCCACGGGAATTACCACTGTGGGGGATTTCAGAACGAGGGACATCGCGGCTGGGGGAGAAGGGGCCCCACTTATTCCCTATCTGGATTACCTGCTGTTCTGCGGGGCCGGGAAGGACGTTATCGCCCAGAACATAGGGGGCATTTCCAACTGCACGCTGGTTACGGGGGAGTTCAGTGAGCTCCTGGCGTTCGATACGGGCCCCGGAAATTCCCTGATCGATTCTGTGGTGCGTATTGCTTCGGGGGGCGAAAGGAGTTTCGATAAAGACGGCGCTATGGCGAAAAAAGGTTCGGTCAGAAAGGAGCTTCTCCGAAGCCTTATGAAAAACTCCTATCTGGATATTGAACCTCCGAAATCAACCGGCAGGGAACTTTTTGGAGAGGAAACGGCCGGGAGGCTTTTTTCTCTTGCAGAAAAAAAGGGGGTATCCACGCCGGATCTTCTCCGCACCCTCGTTGAGTTTACCGTCTGCTCGATAGTTTCTGCTTACGAAAGATTCGTTTACCCAAATGCGGATGTAAGGGAAGTCGTGCTGAGCGGGGGCGGCGCCCGAAACCCGGTTATGGTCTCAAGTCTTCGTGAAAAGCTGTCCCCGATTCCGCTTTCCCTCTCGGATGAGTACGGCATTCCCTCGGATGCAAAAGAAGCCGTTGGGTTCGCGGTGCTTGCCAACGAGACCGTGTGTGCGAATAGGACAAGCGTGCCAAGGGTCACGGGAGCCCGAGACGCCACGATTCTCGGAAAAATCTCAATAGGGAAGAACGTGGCATAGAAAGGGAATTATGTATTTTAGTTGACGGATTAGATTCTGGCTGTAAAACAGGTATAACATAGTGATGATAAGGACTTACAAGTGCAGGGTGAAGTTATCCAAGTCGGGGCATGAGACGCTGTCTCAGATATTTGGGATGAGCGCCGAGTTGTACAATGCAGGACTGGAATCCCGCATTGACTGTTACAGAAAGACAGGCGAAAGCCGCAGTCTCTATGACCAGTACAAGGAACTTGTGCAGGTAAGAGCGGAGTTGCCGGAGTTTGAGGCTGTATCCAGTATCGTGTTCCGAGGCGTGCTATCGAGGCTTGACAAGGCGTACAAGCGGTTCTTCAAGCAC
>JAPOQQ010000162.1 GCA_026710625.1 Candidatus Dadabacteria bacterium
GAGTCCCTGCTTTCTGCTTACGAGCTGGCAGCCCGGGGGGAATATGCTTGAAACCTTGACCAGATTGAACTGAGCGATACCCGCATCTCTTAAAGCGAGCTCAAAGCTTGAGAGCTTTTTCTTGTGCTTGCCTACACCCTTTGTTACGAAAGCTTTTGTAGGGGTCAATCCACCACTCCTTGTAAACCTGCATTCAAGTTATATTTACAGGGTTAATTTGTCAAACGAGGTCCACAACCGCAATGAAATTCGGAGCGCATGTTTCAATAGCCGGCGGAATTGAGAATGCTCCTCTAAGGGCGAGGCAGCTTGGATGCGAATGCTTTCAGATGTTCACCCGTTCGCCAAGAGGCGGCAAGCCCCCGGAACTTGAAGATCGCCTGCTCGAAGCTTTTTTTCTTAACTGTTCCGAGGTCTCCATAAGCGATTACTACGTACACACTCCTTATTTCATAAACTTGGCTTCCGGAAAAGAGGACCTGAGAGAAAAAAGCGTGGCTTTGGTAAGGGAGGAGCTTGAGAGATCAAGCGCCCTAGGGGTGAAATACATGATGACCCACATAGGAAGCGCAAAGGATTTGCAAAGGGACGTGGCGATAGGCAACGTGGTCGACTCCGTCTTGAGAATTCTCGGGGACTATAGCGGCACGACGAAGCTTCTGCTTGAGAATACGGCGGGGCAGGGGCATACCATAGGAGCGAGTTTCGAGGAGATTTCTCTAATACTGAAGCGCGTTGCGTATGACGACCTCGGGGTCTGTATAGATACCGCGCACATGTTTGCCTCCGGATACGATATAAGGACCCGCAAGGGCGTAGAGGAGCTGGTAGAGAGCATCGACGCCGCGTTTGCCCCCGGGACCGTGAAACTCGTTCACGCCAATGATTCCAAGGCCGAGTTTAATTCAAGCAAGGACCGCCACGAACATGTAGGGGAGGGAGAGATAGGAATCGCCTGCTTCAGTGCTATGGTAGGGAACCCGTTTTTCGAGGACCTCGACATGATAGTGGAAATGCCCCCACCCGAGGTGTCAAAAGACATCGAGCTTCTTAAGAAACTGAGGGACGGAAGTACGTAATTTCAGGGCAAGAGCAAAAACCTGCTTTTCCCTGTCTTTGAACCGTCAACGTAGATATTCTTTTCCTCGTCAATTGCGACCCTGCCGTTTGCGAACAGGTCATGAACCACAAAGGGGAACAGCCTCCATTCTCCCTGTTCTCTTATTCTCTCTTCCATTGCCGCGCCGTCACCGATACCAAAACCCTCAAGGGATATGTCGGCCGACTGGGCAACCACGGTCCCGAACCTTGTTTCGGGGTCGTTTTCAAGATAGACGGTGCATCTTATGGTTCTCTCGCCGTTTTCTATGGCTTGGACGCACGCGCTCTTTCCTCTTACAAGGTAATCCCTGGTCGTGTCCCCGGGGTAGAGGTTTAAGATCCTGTTTGCGAACCTTTCGGTGAAAAGATGGCTAAGCCTTCTCCTGTATCCGGCCAGCACCACGAGATCAGGCTCAAGAGCCTCTTCAATAAGAGAAATCACTGCCGAATCGTAAAGAATCCGCCCGCCTTCATCCGAAGGGGGCTTCCCAATATCTGCGAAGAATTTCTCGGAACTTATGGAAGAGGTCTCTATTCCGAGTGCCTCTGCCTTTGCGAGAACCGGGGCCTTGGGGTCGTTTGAGAAGACATGCTCTATGGTTCCGTAGTTTTTTCTGCCCTCTTGTTCAAGTTCCATCTGCCTTGAATGTATTTTCTCGAAATTCGTGCCTCTGCCCGAGGCAAGAACGAGAATTTTCATCGGCCGGCCGGTATCTGAGTAAAGTGGAGTTATTTGCATTGATTCCCTTATCGTTTAATTTTTATGCGATTCCAAGTAAGTGTGACGCAGCATGACAGAAAGCAGAAACCTGATCACA
>JAPOQQ010000163.1 GCA_026710625.1 Candidatus Dadabacteria bacterium
CGGAGTGTTGGCTGACTTCATGATTGCCGGATTTAACATCAACCAGAGCTCCTGGTTGATTTCAAGCGGTCCGAGCCAGCTGGAGCTTGTCGTGATCGACTGGTTTCGGCGCTGGATTGGCTATCCGGAGAGTGCGGGCGGGCTGTTGACGAGCGGGGGCTCGGCGGCGAACCTTGATGCCTTGGTCGCGGCGCGGGAGGCCGCAAACCACCCGGAACGTGCCAGTTTGTACATGAGCGACCAGAGCCACAGTGCGCTCGTCAAAGCGGCCAGGATTATAGGCGTTCGTCCAGAATGCATTCGTATGATTCCGACCGACGGGCGTTTCCGTATGGACATGGATGCACTTGCCGAGACCGTGGCCGAGGACCGAGCCGCCGGACTCAGTCCCATCGCGGTGTGTGCGAACGCTGGAACGTCCAGCAGCGGAGCTGTCGACCCGCTGGAAGCGATGGCGGACTACTGCGAGGCGCAAGATATATGGCTTCACGTCGACGCCGCGCATGGAGGCTTCGGAATCGTGACCGAGGAAGGCAAGGAGATCTTGAGTGGAATCAAGCGCGCCGATTCAATTGTGCTGGACGCACACAAGTGGTTCTTCCAGCCCTATGAGGTGGGGGGCCTGATGGTGAAGGATGTACGCACGCTCGAGCGGGTGTTTGCCGGCAAGCACGATATTCTCCAGGACACGATTTGGGGCGCTAACCATCCGAATTTTTCGGACAGGGGCCTGCAACTCAGCCGCTCCGTTCGGGCGTTGAAGATCTGGATGTCGGTTCAGACCTTCGGAATGGCCGCGTTCCGGCGAGCCGTATCGAATGGGATGGAGCTTGCGCACCGGATTGAGGAGTACGTCGAGGACAGTCCCGTCCTGGAGATGTTGACTCCTGCGGTATTGGGAATCGCATGCTTCCGCGTCAACCCCGCAAACACCGACCTTGGCGAGGACGAGTTGGAAGAAATCAACAGGACCGTACTCGCCCGTGTCTTCTGGGAAGACCGCGCATTCATATCATCGACACTTCTTCACGAGACGTTTGCGCTCAGGATGTGTGTCATCAACTACTCGACTACCTGGAACGACGTACGCGAGACATTGGAAGTCATCTCGAAATTCGGGACGGAGAGCCTGATCCGAACTGATTGATTTCGGTTAATCGTGCTGGACCATGTGCACATAAATGAAGACTGTTATGTGTATAATTTTCCCCCTGAGGTTCAACGGACGCAATGAAAGACTACATCCTGAAAAGACTTCTGCTGGTGATTCCCACACTGTTCGGAATCACTCTTATCACCTTTATGGTCATACAGCTTGCCCCGGGGAGCCCCGTTGAGAGCAGGATGTCCCTTGATCAGGGAATAAAGAGCGATCAGGTAACAAAGGAGATAGTCGAGCAGACCAAAAAACTCTACGGTCTCGATAAGCCGGTTCACCAGAGGTATTTTATCTGGCTCCGCCAGATCGTGACGCTTGATTTCGGAAATTCCTACAGGGACCACCGCCCGGTCATAGACAAGATAGCGGAAAGACTTCCGATCACCCTGATACTGAACGTACTTTCGATTTTCCTTGTCTATCTGATAGCAATACCGATCGGCGCCTGGTCCGCCGTGAAGCAGTGGAGTTTTGCGGAGCGCGCCACGACTTTCGTTCTTTTCCTTCTCTACTCGATTCCGAGCTTCTGGATGGCCGTGGTGCTTATCTATTTCTTCGGCGGCGGGGGATCTTTTGATATCTTCCCAATATACGGCGTGCACTCGAGGGGGTATGAGGATCTTCCATTTTTCGAGAGAACCCTCGATTTCCTGTGGCACCTTATTCTTCCCGTGTTCTGCCTTACCTACGCGAGCCTGGCGTCGCTTTCCCGCTACCAGAAGGGAAGCCTCCTTGAGGTGCTCCGGGAGGATTACATAAGAACCGCAAGGGCCAAGGGGCTTGCGCCTAACAGGGTGCTTTTCAAGCACGCCCTAAGAAACTCGCTCATCCCCATAGTGACGATAATCGCCTCGATTCTTCCCGCCATGATAGGGGGAAGCGTTATCATAGAGACCATATTCTCGATCCCAGGGATAGGAAGGCTGGGCTTTGAGTCCGTGCTTTCAAGGGACTATCCCGTCATAATGGCCGTTGCGACCATATCCGCTTTGCTTACCCTGATTGGCATTCTCATATCGGACATAACCTACGCCGTGGTTGACCCAAGGATAGGTTTTGAGAGGAAATCATGAAGCAGGGTTCAAGTGTCGGATACTGGGACAGGGTATGGATCGAGTTCAAAAAGGACTCCCTCGCCTACGCCTCGTTTTTTTTCATAGTCCTCCTCGCGGTAACGGCGCTCTTCGAAAGTTTCCTCGCGGGCAACAGGCCCATAGTGCTCGTTGAAGAGGGGAAGTACTATTTCCCCGTGGTTATCGATTATCCCGAGTTTCGCGGAGAGGATCTTCGGGCCACGTATCTTGACGACAGGGATTCGTTCGCGATTTTCCCCCCTGTAAAATACAGTCCCACTGAGAGCGATTTCTTCTCCGTTCTCGCGGCTCCCGACGGGAACCATTTTCTGGGCACGGACGACAGGGGAAGGGATGTTCTCAGCAGGATGATTCACGGGGCCAGGATATCGCTCTCAATAGGAGTGGTCGCCGTCGGGATAGCAATGGTTATAGGAATAATACTGGGGGCGATTGCGGGTTATTACGGCGGCTGGATAGATTTTGCGATTTCAAGGCTGATAGAGGTGATGATCACTTTTCCAGTCTTTTTCCTTATCCTCACCATCCTCGCCTTTACAGAACCGAGCATTTACAACATCATGATAGTCATAGGCATCACGGGCTGGACGGGCGTGGCGAGGCTCGTTCGAGGGGAGTTTCTTAAGCTTCGCCAGACGAACTATGTCGAGGCGGCGTGGGCTCTTGGAAGCGGCGACCGCAGGATTATACTAAGACACATGCTTCCTAACGCTCTTGCGCCCGTTCTTGTAAGCGCCACCTTCGGAGTGGCGGGAGCTATACTGGTTGAATCGAGTCTCAGCTTTCTCGGGTTCGGGGTGACACCTCCGGAGCCCAGCTGGGGAGAGATAATCTCGCAGTCCCAGAAGTATGTGGATTTTGCGTGGTGGCTTGTTCTTTTTCCGGGGCTTGCGATTTTCGTAACGGTTACGGCGCTTAATCTGGTGGGCGAAGGATTCAGAAACGCGATAGACCCGAAACTAAAGGAAAGATAGTATTAAGTGATGGCGAATTCAGATCTGCTTGAGATAAAAAACCTTAACGTGTCCTTTCCCTCCGAGGGCGGGGAGCTCGAGGTCCTGGGCGACGTTAGCCTCAGCATAGGAGAGGGGAGGATAGTCGGGGTCGTAGGAGAAAGCGGCTGCGGAAAAACTCTCACCGCTCTTTCCGTCATGGGGCTTCTGCCCGCGCCTCCGGCCAGAGTGAACTCGGGGGAGGTGATATACAAGGGAGAGAACCTCCTTTCGCTCACCGAGCGGGAGCTCAGGCATTACCGCGGAAACAGGATTTCCATGATATTCCAGGAACCGATGAGTTCCCTTAATCCCGTTTACACCGTGGGAGACCAGATAGGCGAGGTCATAAGGGTTCACGAGAACGTATCGAGAAAAGAGGAGAAGAGGAGGGTTGTTGACCTGCTCGACATAGTCGGCATTCCCTCTCCCGCAGAGAGATACTCTAGCTACCCGCACGAACTGAGCGGGGGCATGTGCCAGAGGGTAATGATCGCGATGGCCCTTGCCTGCAACCCTGAACTGCTGATAGCCGATGAACCCACAACTGCCCTTGACGTGACCATTCAGGCGGGAATTCTGTCTCTTATAAAAGGTCTTCGGGACAGGCTGGGGATGGCGGTTATGCTTATATCCCATGACCTCGGGGTCATCTCCAACGTTGCAGATGATGTCTATGTTCTTTACGCTGGGAAGGTGGTCGAGCAGGGAAGCGTCGAGCAGCTTTTCTCCGCTCCTGCGCATCCCTACACCATAGGGCTTATAAACTCTATTCCCGGTCAGTCAACGGGCGAGGATCTTTACTCGATCAGGGGCACGATTCCCTCTCCCGGGGAGTTTCCCGAGGGATGCAGGTTCAACAACCGCTGCGAGTATGCGGAGGGAAAATGTTTTGAGGCGCAGCCGGATCTATACAGCATTTCGGATTCTCACGGCTCGGCCTGTTTCCGGTACGAGATGTTTTTGAAAAA
>JAPOQQ010000164.1 GCA_026710625.1 Candidatus Dadabacteria bacterium
GAACGAGTACGACTCGGACAGGATACAAAACGCCCTCGGCGCCAGTATCACCGAAGACCCCAAAGAGGCCGACATAGTAATCGTAAACACATGCGCCATACGGGAAAAAGCCGACCAGAAGGCCCTCAGCAGCCTTGGGCGTTTCAAACACCTCAAGGCAAAAAACCCGGAGCTTATAGTCGGGGTGTCCGGGTGCGTCGCGCAGCTCTACGGAGAGGATCTCATCCGCAGGATACCACATCTTGATTTCGTGCTCGGACCCCGCGCAATTCCGCAACTCCCGCAGCTTATAGAAGAGATAAAAGAGAAAAAATCAAGGCCCGTCGAAACGTCCTTCGACATACAGGAACCCTTCGATGTCCTTCCCTACCACCAGGAGGGAAAGCCCGCGGCATTTGTGTCCATACAGCAGGGATGCAACAAAAAGTGCGCTTACTGCATAGTGCCCACGGTGAGAGGCTCCGAGGTTAACAGACCCATCGAGGACATAATCGCCGAAGCCCGGTACCTTATCGCAAAAGGAGTGAAGGAAATAACCCTCATAGGACAGACGGTAAATTCGTGGAAGCTGGGCGGGCTTAAGTTCGGGGATCTGCTTCGGGTACTCGGAGAGCTTGACGGTCTTGAGAGAATAAGGTTCACGACCTCTTATCCAAGAGACATAACAAAAAAAATGGTGGAGGCAATGGCAGACGTGCCCAAGGTATGCCGTCACATTCATCTGCCCGTGCAGTCGGGCTCGGACAAAGTGTTGAGACTCATGAACAGGACCTACTCAAGGAGCTGGTACATAGATTCGGTTAACAGGCTCAGGGACGCCATGCCCAACATAGCCGTGTCTTCTGATATAATAGTAGGGTTTCCCGGGGAAACAGAAGATGACTTCGAGCAGACGATGAGCCTTGTCGAAGAAGTGGGGTTCGACAGTTCCTTTTCATTTAAGTACTCACCGCGCCCTGGAACGGTGGGGGAGGAGCTATGGAGATCGGGGGAAAGGGTGGAAGATTCGACAGCAGGCCAGAGGCTCGCACGCCTTCAGGAATACCAGCGGGCAATTACTCTTGAGAAAAATGCGCAGAGGATAGGCAAATCCGAGCAGGTACTGGTTGAGGATGCGAGCAGAAAAGACTCCTCGTGGCTCTCCGGGAGAACAGAGCACAACAGGATAGTCAATTTCCCGGGAGAAAAAGAGCTTATCGGAAAAATGGTGGACGTAAGGATAACTGAAGGACTTGCGAATTCGCTTAGAGGACAATATCTGAATTAACACAGGGAGGGAGAAAAATGTTTCTTGAAATGAAGGTTTCCTGTATAGTCGCTGATCCGTTTACCGATATGCCCGTCGTCATTCTGAATGAAGAGGAAGGGGAAAGGAGTCTTCCTCTCTGGATCGGATTCGAGGAGGCAAGCGCCATAGCAATGGAGATCAAAAAAACTCCGAGACCGAGACCCCTCACCCACGATCTTCTGAAAAACGTAATCGCCGCCACCGGCTACGAGGTCATTGAAATAGAGATCACGGAACTTCGGGAAAATACCTTTTACGCCCGCCTTCGCATCAAAAAAGACGGAGAGGAACTCCTTGTGGATTCCCGCCCGAGCGACGCTATAGCGATAGCGCTCAGAACCGGGTGCCGCATCATGGTTGACGAAGAGGTGCTAAAAGCCGCTCTCAGCGTAAAAGTCGGGGATAAGGGCCAAAGTGCAGGCGATGTCCTTGAAGACATACCGGATGAGGATTTCGGCAAGTACAAGATGTGATCAGCGGTTGCGGAGCATATACTCCTCAAGGAATTCTCTGTCTCCCTCGATCACGTCGAAAATCTCCCCGCAGCGGTCACACTCTATGTTGATCTGCTTCGGCGGGTAGCTTATCCCGCAGCTCATCACAAACCAGCCGAAAAAAGAGTACCTCTGCCTCGGAACCACCCACGGGTCCCCGACGGAGTACCCGCAGGCGCAGACCATAGTTTCCCGTGCAGGAAAGCTCATACATAAACCATGCGGGCGCAGATCTCCGCTCCCACTCTAGATGCCGTGGTAACCCTCTTCCCCGTGATCCGTTATGTCAAGACCCTGGCTCTCTCCATCC
>JAPOQQ010000165.1 GCA_026710625.1 Candidatus Dadabacteria bacterium
CCATATGATTTCATGTGCGATTCTCTCCTCCTAGGCTTCCCTTATACTTATGGAGAATTACCCCCTTAAGTCACGACAGGTTATCGGCGTTAACCGAACACCATGGACTGTAAAAGTACAATACAACTGCGAAGCAGCTGTCTCAGAAAGACATCCTCAACATTTAAGACACCTTCGCGTAATTGAAACCGCTTTCTAACAGGTCGCCCATTGATAACAACCGATCAGTATAGTCTCAATTATACTTTCCCCATACTCCCAAGATCAACTGGAATTTTACAATCCTACCAAACTTTAATGTTTTTGTTGCTATTATGTTAGAATTCAGGGTATAAAGAATAGGCCATGCAGGCGGGGCAAGAGCCGAGGAGAGAAACGATGGAAAAGCATGTTGAAGATTACAATTATGAGCCTTTTGCTGATACCGAAGAGTATAGAAAGGTAAACGGCGATATAACGAGAAACTGGGTTCAGATAATGGTTGACAGAGGGGTTGAGAGTCTTGACAGGTTTCTCGACATCGCTACCGGAGCGGGCACAATGGCGCAGCTTTTTTTCGATATGCTCCCTTCGAACCTCAAAGAGTCAGCAGTGTTCTGCCTTGACCAGTCGGCCGGCGCCCTTAGGCTTGCCAAAAGCAGACTTGAAAAAGAGATTGATAAGCTGACTCTTATCAATTCGTCCATACAGGAGCTTGATTTGCCTGCGAAAAGTCTTGACGTGGCTATATGGGGTAACGGTATCCACTACCTTGACGAAGAGGAACAGATTAAAAGCCTTAAGGCGATCAAGAAAGCGCTTAAGCCCGGGGGATGGTTCTTTTTCAACACAGCTTTTTACGAAGAGGCAAGACCCGCGGAGACCATACCTTTCTACAGGACCCAGGTAAGAAACGCCGTCCAGTTTCTCAAGAAAGAGGGGATAAAGAGAGTAAAAGTCGAAAGAAAAGCCGAAGCCGCGAAGTTTCACCCGCGTTCCTACTACGAAGAACTCGTGAGCAATGTCGGGTTTGATCTTGTCGATGCTCAGGAGTTCGCCGCCGACCTTACGAAAGAAGCTTGGGAATATATAAGCTCTTTCCAGCAGTATGCCTCCGGGGCCCTTCACGGCTATCCGGATGAGGCCGCTTCCGATGCGATGAAAAACGCGGTTGAGCCAGCCATCCTTCTCCACGGCGAAATAAATGAAGACGGCAACCATTTTGTTACCAGAAAATGGCTTTCGATAAGTGCGCGGGCGTGATTTTCCGTTGCGGGGACTTTATTCGCCTGGAACGCTGTTTTTCCTGAGAAAATCAAATGTGTAGAATCCGGTTTCGCACCAGTTCTCGCCTATAAACCTTATAGCGTAATTCCCGACGTACTCTATCCTATCCGGCGCCATGCCGCTTTTTCCAAGGGGAATCCGTTTTTTAAACGGGAGTTTCCCAGTCCTGCTTTTTTTTCTGAGCCTTCGGCAGGTGGCGCAGGGGCAGATTTCCCTGAGTTCTTCATAAAAGAATATGCTCTCTTCCCCGTCATTCCAGATGACCTGAAGAGCTTTTTCGGTAAATTCGTTTATTTCCTTAGGTTTTACGCTCACAAATGATATTCTACCTGTCCGCTGAACAGCAATCGATCTGAACAGATTTCATTGTGCTGACGCAAGCGGTTATAATCAAAACCTGAAATGAGCGAGCAGGAACAGGACGCGCTCTCGGCGACAGTAAATTGGGTCCGGGAGGCCTCCCAGATAGTTTTTCTTACGGGAGTCGAGCTCTCCCTTGAGGTCGGGTTGCCGGACGTTTCAGATCTGAGCTTTAATCCGGACATAGGAAAATTTAAGAATCGCCCAGAGGTAAGAAGGGAGTACTGGGAAAAAATAAAGGACTTCTATCCCAGAATTTCCGAGGCACGGCCCTCTCCGGCACACGAAGCGATCTACGAGATGGAGTTTCTCTGCAATGTCGACTGCATCCTGACCCAGGCGGCCGACGGTCTGCACAACAAAACCGGCAGCGAGAAGATAATAGAGATATACTCGACGATAAACTGGGTCCATTGCCACGAATGCGGAAACGATTACCACACCGACGGGATTCTGCTTTCCCTTGAAGACAGCAAAACCGGCATTCCTAAATGCAAAGAATGTCAAAGCGACCAGATGAAGCCTCCGCTGTCTTTTCCGGGCCAGCCGCTTCCTCACTGGGAAATAAGAGAATCCTGGATGAGACTTCAGCACTGCGATCTTTTCATAGTCGTCGGAGCGAATCTGGAAATCGAACCCGTGGCGTCTTTCCCCTTTCAGGTTATGAACAAGGGAAACAAGGTCGTTATTATCGGAGAGAGAAAAACCCCGGCTGACGATTACGTAAGTGCCGTCATATACGGAAACCCAAGCCAAGTCATGCCTTACATAGTCGATAAGCTCAAAGAAACACAAACCATTTCCTGACCCGCGGGAGGCCATGGGAGGGGAATCGGAGAGCAGGTTTGTCTGTTGAGATAAAAATGGATGATAAAAGCGTCGCCCAGGAGATGGAAAGTTACGTTTCTAATCTCGACAGGGACATCTATACAATAAGCAATATTCCCGAGGAAGTCGTCGCCGTCATTTTCGCCTATGTAAGCAGAAGTCCCAAAAGCTTCAGGGAAAACATAGACACCGTAATAAGGGAGCAGGAGATGGGGAGGGACAGGGCGGAAAAGTTCCATGAGAAGTGGGTTCTTAACTACGGTCACGCTTCTGTTGCGGAGCACGCAACCGTGCACATGGGCGTTGAGAGGGTTTCAAGGCTTTTCTCATCCCTGCTTGAATGCGCGAATGAATTTCTCTCGTTCACTGAATATTCCCAGAGATACCAGAGACCGCGCAAAGGTGACAACTACATCCCGAAGGAGCTTGACTCACACCCGGTTCTTAAAAAGGAGTTCGAAGAGCTTTGCGATTTTCAGTACGACGTTTATTCAAGGCTTAACACAGAGCTTTTCGATTTCCTGAAAACAAAATTCCCCATTCCCGAAGGCAAGCAGGAAAAGGCCCACTTCAGGGCGCTTGAGAAAATAGCGTTTGAGGATGCCAGGTATGCCCTTAACCTCTCCACACTTACGAATCTCGGCATGACGGCAAACGCAAGAGCCATAGAGCAGACCATCTCTGCGCTTCTCTCAAGCCGCTATCTCGAGGCGAGAAAAAGGGCCGAGGAGATGAAAAGCGAGGTCAGGTTCTCTGTTCCAACGCTTGTAAAGTATGCTGACGAAAATCCCTACATAGTCAAAACGCGCGAGGCGCTTGCGGAATTCTCGCGTGATCTTGAAGACACCGGAAAAACCAAACCCGAAAACGGCTCTTCCGTTGCCCTTTTTGACTACACTGGACGGGGAAGAGAAAATCCCCAGGCTGAGGCTCTAAGAGAGATCGCAAGAGGGCTTCTTTTCGAATTCTCTGGGCTTTCAGTTGGCGACATAGAGAGACATCTTTCCCAAAACACCCCGGAGCTTGAGAAAATTTTCTCAATCGCCGTCGAGGCACTTGGAAAGCACGATAATCCGGCCGGGATATTCAGATCGGTTAATTACAATGCGGAGTTTGTCCTGAGCGAGGCGGCGTGGCATCAGCTCCTGAGACACAGGAAAGTCAGCTGGACCGCGAAGGAACCTTCTGTTGAGGATGGCGTAACGGTTCCTCCTCACGTTACGGAATCGGGGACAGAGGAACTCCTGCTCAATGCCGTCGGACGAAGCGAGCATCTCTACGAAAAGCTCGTCGACGCCGGTTCTCGCGATGTGGCGAGCTACGTTGTCACAAATGCTCATAACAGGAGGGTTTCGGGCAGTTTCGATCTCTGGGAGTTTTACCACCTGACGAATCTGCGGATGTCTGAGGGAGCGCAGTGGGATATACAGAAAGTCGTTGGGCAGCTTGCGCAGGAAATTGGCAAAGTGCATCCGGTCTTTGTCCGTTCCGCTTTGAAAAGGGTTGCTTAAGAAAGGAAAAAGGATAGTTTGATGTCGCTTCAGCCTGTCAGAAGATGTGAAGAGTGTGGTTACGAAACCACGGCGAAAACGGATGTGTGCCTTTCCTGCGGAGAGAGTATGCGACGCAGGATGAAAGGTGGGATCAGAGGACTTCTTCGAAGCGTGATACTCATAACGATTGCGATTTACATCCTTCTGTCCACGTTTAAGGTTTTCGGATTATCACTGGCGGTGGGGTGCTGTGGCTGATTCCAACCACGTCTCGAAGGTAAAAGAAGGAGCGGCCGCATGGAACAAGTGGCGGGAGGAAGAGCCCGATGTTATGCCGGATCTTGGCTGGGCGAATCTTAACGGGCTTAATCTTGACGGTGCCGTGTTTGCGAAATCGGCTCTCAAGCTTGCCTTCTGCAAGGGGTCCAGTCTGGTGGGCGCAGATTTTTCCGAGGCGAACATGCGTGGAGTAAACTTCGAAGGGTGCGATCTTCGCGGCGCGGTGTTCAGGGACGCTAATCTTGAAGGGGCCCACATGCTCGGTGCTGATCTTACGGGCGCCGATTTCACGGGAGCTAACCTCAAGCTTGCGAATCTCGACGGGGCGATTCTCAGGGATGCCGACCTTACGGGTGCGAAGAAATTGCGGGCTTCCCAGCTTTTCAGTGTCAGAGATATTGGGAATCTCAAGGTTTCAGACCAGATCCTGGAGAAGGTCAAAGACCAAGTTCCGCATCTGTTCGATTCTTCCACGCGGAGTTAAGTAGGCCAACGTAAAGAATCAATGAAATATGCGCTTATGGAAACTGTGCTTGACTTAAGAAAGAAACTGCATAATCTATCAAATAATGATACTTTTAGCATATAAAGACGGAAATTATTATGAATGTTAAGCGTCTCAGGGCAAGCGGGGTGATAGATGATTTTGCTTCCGTCGGCCGATATCATTTTACCACTGCGGAAATGCGCGAGGCGCTGGGTGTATCAAGCGCCGCGACCAGGCTGGCCCTTGGAAGGCTGGCGAAAAAAGGCTTGGTCGCTAGCCCGAGTCGCGGCTTTTATGTCATCGTGCCGCCGGAGTACCGGCGTGTCGGATGTCTGCCTCCAGCCCAGTTCGTCCCGCAGCTCATGGAACGTCAGAAGCGGCTGTACTATGTCGCCTTGCTTTCTGCTGCCCAGTATCACGGTGCCGCTCATCATAGGCCGCAGGTGTTTCAGGTCGCTGTCGCCGGAAGCCACCGGTCGATTTCCTGTGGCGCGGTCAGGGTTTCCTTCATCTCCCGGACGCGCATAGCTGAAGTTCCGGTTAAGAGTTTGAATACGCCGCGCGGGACGATTCTGATTTCAAGCGTTGAAGCGACCGCGATTGATCTTGTGGGTTACGCTCGGCGTGCTGCGGGGTGGGACAACGTGGCGACGGTTCTCTGCGAGCTTGCCGAAGAAATTGACCCGGACCTGCTGTGCGAGGCCGCGCGGACTGCTCCCGTTACTTGGGCCCAGCGTCTTGGCTATCTTCTAGAACTTGTTGGCGCGGCGGACAAGGCCCTGCCCTTAAAGGATTACGTGCGGCGCAATGCCCGCGACGCTACGCCGCTCATTCCTTACGCCGCCGTAGACCGCGCGAGGCGCGCCGATGACTGGCGACTCCTTGTAAACGCCGAAGTGGAGTCCGAGGTATGATTCCGCGCGACTGGATCGCCGAGTGGCGGAATCAGGCGCCGTGGTCGGAGGATTTTCAGATTGAGCAGGATCTGGTCATAAGCCGCGCGCTGGTTGAAATATTTTCGCATCCCGTTCTGGCGGACGGCCTAGCGTTTCGCGGTGGCACGGCCCTCTACAAACTCTATCTTAAGCCGCCGAGCCGCTACTCAGAAGACATTGATCTGGTTCGGACAACTCCCGGACCCGCCGGCCCCATGATGAGTGCTCTGCGCGAAGTTCTGGACCCGTGGCTCGGCAAACCAAAATGGAAGCAGACTGAGCGGTCAATTACATTTCTTTACCGGTTCGAGTCTCAAGATACGCCACCTTTGCGCATGACTCTGAAAATTGAGATTAATCCCCGCGAGCATTTTTCTGTCTTTGGGTATAGCAAGATTCCTTTTTCCGTCAATTCTTCCTGGTTTGATGGAACCTCAGATATAATCACCTACTCGCTTGAAGAGCTTCTCGGCACGAAGCTGCGCGCCCTTTATCAGCGCAAGAAAGGGCGGGACCTTTTTGACCTGGCACTAGCTCTTGACAGCACGTCAATTGATCCTGACCGAGTTATCGTCGCATTTGACGAGTACACGAAACGGGGTGGTTACCATATTACCCGCGCCCTATTTGAACGGAACATGGTGGACAAGCTGCGGGATCCGCGATTTAACGCCGACATGGGAAACTTGCTGGCGCCCGGCTGTCACTGGGATATCAAGAAGTCGGCCGCGAACGTTTCCGCGCGGCTCATCGCGCGGTTGCCTGGTGAACCGTGGACTGGCGAGTGATAATTGCGAAAACTGGTGACGGCAATTTTTACGAATTTAGCCGGAACGCACGCATTTAGAAAATCTGATACATTTGTCGCGTTTAACCGCTTTTTCGCTGATTACAGTCTTTGCACTTGAGCGTGGCTGGCTTGGTTTATAGCCTTGTCAACACCCCTATGACCGATTAGCTTATCAGATCAAGATGAGCAGAAGAATCTACAGCGTATCGGAACTCAATTCCTCTATAAAGGATGCGATTGAGTTTGAGTTTGGCGGGGAGACAATATGGGTCTCGGGGGAGGTCTCCGGTTTCAAGGGACATTACGCAAGCGGTCACTGGTATTTCTCCCTGAAGGACGACAAGAGCCAGATCTCCGCTGCCTGCTTCAGAAGGGATAACCAGCAGATAAAGTTCACGCCGGAGAACGGAATGGATGTCATATGCGGCGCTCGCGTCGGGGTTTACGAGAAAAGCGGCATTTACCAGCTCTACGTAAGCGCGATGGAACCGAAGGGAGTGGGCGCCGATGCGCTTGCGCTTGAAAAACTCAAGCAGAAGCTTCTGGAAGAAGGACTTTTTGACGTCTCGAAAAAACGCCCTCTTCCGTTTCTCTCCCGTAAAATAGGAGTGGTTACTTCCCCTTCAGGAGCCGCCGTTAGGGACGTTATCAAGGTCGTATACAGAAGGTCTCCCAATGTTGAGGTGATTATTTCCCCTGCGAGCGTCCAGGGAGACAGCGCCCCGAACGAGATAGAAAGAGCCCTTGAGAGACTCTACGACATGGAGGACCTTGACCTTGTAATCGTAACTAGGGGAGGAGGATCAAAAGAGGATCTGAAGGCATTTAACGACGAGGGAGTCGCGAGAAAAATCGCCTCTTCCCCTTTTCCAGTGATCTCAGCCGTAGGCCATGAAGTGGACGTGACGATAGCCGATCTGGTATCCGACGTGAGGGCGGCTACTCCTTCAATGGCCGCCGAGCTTGCCGTAAGGGAAAAAAAAGAGATCCTGGAAGATCTTGCGCAGTTTCGCCGCCGCCTCGATTTCTCTCTCACAAGCCGTATTGACATGTTCTCCATGCAGCTTGACGGACTCGCAACCAGTTTCAGACATCACATGACATCGCGGATCGAGAATCTTGAACGGCGGATCGAGAATTACTCGGGAAAACTCACTTCTCTTAATCCCTTCGGTGTCCTGCAGAGGGGATACGCTATCGTATCAAAAGAAAAAAGCGGAGAGATAGTGCAGGATTCCCGGACCCTTGAGCACAAGGAAAAACTCGTTTTAAGGCTCGGCAAAGGCAGGGCGTTTTGCAGCGTTGACGGTACTGAGAACGAACCGCAGGCCTGATCTTCAGGGGACGACCGAAAGACTTTTAAGCTCGACGACGGATATGTTCTGCGCAAGCAGAAGGTCTCTTGTTCTCTCAGGCGGCGGGACATCCGTGAGTAGGAGCCTTAGTCTTCCCCCGAGGGCGTTTCTTAGGTTCTCGCCCGAGCCGTTTTCGCCTCCGAGCCTGTTAACGACATTTTCAATTTCCGCACCCGCAAGAAAAAGCATGACTGGCATTATCTCGGGGACATCCGCAAAGAAATCTTGGGTGTCCTCTGCTATGGCTCCCCTGGTCGCGGTCTGCAGGCTAAGCAGATTAGCGAATTTCGAAAAAGAACCGCTGCTGGGAAGATAGGAAAACGTTTGGTCCTCGACAGAAACCGCCCCCAGCTCCTGTTCCGAAAGGCACAGGAGATCGAGTATGTCTCCATGGGAAAAGCTTCTGTTCTCAGCCAGTCCGCCCTCCGCATTGAATATTACGGCCTCTGAGTCTTCCTTTATCGAACTTCCAAGCGCGCTTATCTCGTCCTTGAGCTTTTTCCTTGCGAGAAAGCCGAATTTTACGACGCTTGGGTAACTGACTATTTCTTCCTCCACGGGAACCCTGTCGTTTACGCTGAGAAAGGCTTTTTCTACTTTTTCTCCGAGCATGGGGTCTCCAACCAGTTCCCGCGCGTCATCTGTGCTTGCGCAGAGCAAAAAGCAGTCTCCGGCCGAGATCTCGAGGATATTCCTTGCTTCCTTGATGCTCCTTGCGGGCAGTGAGGTCCCCCCGAGCGAGAATACAGCCAGTTCGAAAAAAAGGCACGACAGGGTGTTGGGCGAGAGGACAATAATCCTGCTTCCGGTGGAGAATCCCGAATTCAGAAGAAAACAGGCTATACTTTCGACTTCGGTCGCAAGGTCGGGCCAAGTGATCTGTTTCCAGCTCCACCCGTCTTTTTTCTGAAACAGCAGCCTTGAGCCGTTTTCCTTTGTTTTTTCCCTGAGGAAATTATGGAAATTCCTTTCTTTCATATTTCTTTTTCGGACCGCCTTTGCGGATTCTGATTCGGGTAAAATTAAAAACTATAATTTAACCGGTTTACGCGCTATGGTGACGAATTCATGAAAAGGGAACTTGATTTTGAGAAGAAAAATTTCGCGGGGGCGCTTGAGATAGTAAGGACCCTCGTGGAAAAGGGACACGAAGCCTTTTTCGTGGGTGGTTGCGTGCGCGACGCACTGCTCGGCGTTGCGTGCGACGAGATTGATATAGCCACAAGCGCGACTCCGGAGCAGGTGCAGCAGGCGTTTGCGAAGACCGTGGCCGTGGGGGAGAGCTTCGGCGTGGTGCTGGTGATAAAAGGAGACATGAAATTCGAGGTTGCCACTTTCAGGAGGGAATCAAAATACGGTGACGGAAGACACCCGGAAAGTGTCGATTACACCAAAAACCCGGAAGAAGATGTCCGGAGAAGAGATTTTACGATAAATGGAATGCTCTACGATCCGGTTTCGGGGGAGCTTTACGATTATGTGGAAGGTCTTGCGGATCTTGAGCGTGGGCTCGTGAGGACCATAGGAGATCCCGAGACGAGGTTTGGCGAGGACAGATTGAGAATGATGAGAGCGGTGCGATTCACGTCCTGTCTCGGTTTTGAGCTTGCCGGGGCGGCGCTTTCGGCTATCCGTGATGCGGCTTCTGGAATATCCGTTGTAAGCGGGGAGAGGATCCGCGAAGAGCTCATTAAGATACTCACCCGCCGGAATCCGGGAGACGGACTCAGGCTTCTTAGCTCCTGCGGCCTTCTTGAGCATTTTCTCCCGGAAGTCGAATGTATGCATGGAGTGCAACAGCCCCCTCAGTTCCACCCCGAGGGCGATGTATTTCAGCACACATGTCTTGTAATGGACATGCTCTATAGCAATACCGACGGCTGCTACTCAGAGGAGCTTGCGGTTGCCGCGCTTCTCCATGACGTGGGTAAGCCGCCCACTTACAGCGAATCTGACAGGATAAGGTTCAACGGACACGACAGGGTGGGGGCCAGGATGTCGGAGGACATATGCAGGAGGCTCAGGTTCTCCAAAAAGCAGATAAAGAGAATTTCCGAGCTTATCCTGGAGCATCTTAAGTTCAAGGATGTTTTTAACATGAGAGAAAGTACTCTGAAAAAATTTCTTTCCCTCCCGTATTTTGAGGAGCATATGCAGATGCATCTTGCAGACTGCATGGCCAGTCACGGAAAAACCGATGCCTACGATTTCATCAGGGAAAAGATGGAAGAGTACGGACGGGAGGAAATAAAACCCATTCCGCTTCTCGGAGGACAGGATCTTATAGACCTTGGCTATTCTCCGGGCCCTGTTTTTTCGGAAATGCTGGGGCAGGTGGAAGAACTGCAGCTTGAAAACCGACTTTCCTCAAAGGAAGAAGCTATAGAATTTGTTTTGAAAAATTACACAGATAAGCGCAATTAGCGGCTATCCTTTGAATTTCGCTTAAAACCTGGGTTGTTTCTGTTGTTCATGCCGGATATTTCTGAAAAGCATGTTCCACTATTCCCTTATGTTCTGAAATTATTTAATGCTTTAACCCTCTTGAATCGCCGTTGAGTAGATGTCGATGTCTTTTGAGCTCATACCTAGGCGGTGCGCTGTGCTCAGCCAGTTTTTCAGGGGAGCCGATATTTCATCGATTATTGCCTCGGCCTCTTTTTTCTTCAGGGCGAAAAACGGCGTTGCCTCGCGCGCCAGATTGAGGTCGGCTTCGGGTCCCTGCTCTGAAATCCAAGTTGTAAGTTCTCGAGCTTTTTCCACAAGTGGCACGGGATTCAGGTCGTAGGCGGGTGAGAGGCGCCATCTGCCGTTGCCGTTGTAAAGAAATCCGTGATTACGGAGGTGATCGTCAAGATTACCAATCAGCACATTAAAGACGATCCGTCGCCAGAGTTCGTGTAGGTCTTCCGTCGGCGAGCTTGAATGCATGCGTATGATTTCCGCGATGTCGGTATAAGTTGCTTCATCTCCGTCATTTAGTCCTAGAAGGCTCATGGCTGACAGAAACGGGATACGTCGGTTGCCCGTTCGGTCGAAGCGCCGGATCAGTGCCACCGGTCGGCCGACGACATCCACCAGTTCTGCATCGGCCACAGTTAGTCCTGCCTTGCGTGCCAGAGTCATCGCCAGTACTTCCCCGTGCGGTATGCTTCGATCATCATCGGGTTTTGGGAACTTGGCGATTGCCAACGTGCCGTCTGTGTTCTCTACTGCGGATTTCGGACGTGCGCCGCCAAGCGGTGAGCCCTCATTCAAAAGCAATTTAAGGTCTTCTGAAGTTTCGGTATTCGTCTGAACGGCGTCAGCCGCGTTGAGAAGCGCTGGCAGTTGAATCAAGGGCGGTACGCGGGAATTACTTATGTGATGATCAAAAGAGTCCTCGCCCTCGTGTCTGAAACGTAACGCGCCGATGCGCGTGTGGTCCGTGACCGCAAGCAAATAATCAATTTCCGAAAGGGTTCGCCTTCCCCCGGCTTTGGCAAACGCTCGCTTGATAAGCTGTCGACCCCAGCGGTCGGGTGCCGCGTCACGGATGGCTCCCGGCAGCGCGGATTTATATGAAGAAGTATAAAACGGTCCTGCCTGCAGCGGCAGATTCTTCGGATCAATTGCGAAGGCAGCCATGTCACCGAGCCATTCGGCTGCATATTCGAACACAGAGCTTCGGCTGTGGCGCTTGCTGACATAGCGGAACCGACCGACCATTCGGGTACCGCCCGGCTGGTCAACATGGATCTCAATTGCATCTTTCATCAGGGGATCCTTTTGCTTCTGCGTCTTCCGGACATGATCTTCTTAGGCAGACGGTCCTCGTCAAGATCGAGGCCCAAAACATCATTGATACGGTCGGCGACTTGGCCTAGACCTTTGGCAAGACCGAGGATAGCCAGAACCGTCGCGTATATTCCCATCGAAACCGTGGGGTCACCCTTTTCGACCTTGTAAAGAGTGGCGCGGCTTATAAAAGCGCGTTCCGCCATTGAAACAGTTGAAATGCGGCGTTTTTTGCGTGCAACGGCTATATCCGCGCCGAGTTTGACTAAAGCTTGCCGGGCTGCCCGCGGAAGCGTTTGTGGTGCTTGTGATTTCATTGTCTTATATTATTACCAATTAAGATTTATTTGTCTATTATATAAGACATTAAA
>JAPOQQ010000166.1 GCA_026710625.1 Candidatus Dadabacteria bacterium
CATGCGGGACATCCCGCTGCCCAGGGTGGGTCTTTGAGACACATTCCAATTTTTGAACAACTCATGACTGAAGTACTGGGAGCAAACGGAGGAGCGGCCTGCGTTCAAGACAGTTCTGGCAAGTATGGCAACCATGTCTGTGCCGTTGAAACTACCATTACGACCCAATCGGGAGCCCAAAAAACTATTTATTCGGTTGCGGGCTTTGATCATGAAGAGAGTGACGTGTCCTTTGACAAGGTCCAGTGTCCTGATCTAGGCCCCGAGTACTTCGGCAAATCTGCAACACGCCTCCTCCCCAACGGAGAAGAAGAAGAATTTACGCGCACAAGCGCCGATATGGTTACCGACAAGGAAAGTTTGAAGAATTATCTGAAAACGGTAGACGAGCACATTACTAATGAGATTAAGAAGCTTCGTGCAAAGCTTCGTGCAAATCTTCCCGAATTCGACAGGCTCACAGAGGCGCAGCAAAGAGGATTTCTAATGTCAAGACTGGCTGGATTCAAGCCCTGCTGGAGAGATGAAAATCAGCCTTGGAGATCGGGGGACATCTATTTCTATCTGATCAGGTATACGGATAAGCAATACGGGATCTTTAACGGACTCGATCCTAGATTTGAGGATGTAACGTTGCGTCTCTATGACGGCTGCATTGATGTCGGCCAGACCGTGTTTCAGATATTAGAAGAGAATCCCGAGGGTGAACTTGAATACTACTGGTCCAACCCTCTTAAAGATGATGACCTAGTGGTTGATGATAGTGGAAATCCCATACGGGGCTTATCACCCGGTACGTCGGTCAAGCTCGGCTATTTCTTAACGACAAACTTCGGTGGCTTCGGTGACACGATCAAGATGGATTTCGTTCTCGGTTCCGGTATTTATACGGGAGAGGAATATTACATCCCCGAGAACAGAATGTGTCAGGACATCCCTGATGACTTATCCGAACTCGCACGCGACCACCTTGACGAATTTCCCGTTTTTCCAGAACAGGAGGAAGATGATGGAGGATGTGCCCTTGCTTCCGGGAATCAAGGCAATCTCAAGGTTGTAGGGTTTAACTTGCTTTTGATCACCTTGGTTACGTTCTTTGCGGTTTCGAGGAAAAGCCGCTTGAGCAGAGAGTTTTGGACTTGGAAGCTGTAAGCGTAGCTGAAGGATCGGGACCGCGAAGACCGAAGGGTTGAAGATGTTGCTTTAATTGTTGGATTGCGGGAGCAGCGGGATGGATTTGAAAGCCGGTTAGAGAACCAATTCTGTTACTTTAATCGAATCTGGCTATGATGCCCCTACATCTTGCTATCGAGAAAATTCCTGAATGTGGAAATGTTGCTCTCGCGGGCCTCGGGCACGGTTCCCGTGAACACAATTTCTCCCTACTACAGCAAGCAGGGCGGACGCCCCCATGTGTCCCTGAGACGTTCCTACCGAGCTCTTTTTCTCCTCAGCACTGCAAAGACAAGAAGAGTCACGAGGAACAAACTGAATACGGAAGAGTCATCTTTGGGACTTAAGGCGCAGCCTCCGTTTTCAGAACTCGTCGTTATCACTCTGAGCTTGCGAAGTTGAGAAATAAGGGTTCCCGGAACCTCTCCGGGGAGAACAAGCTCTACGACTCTTCTCTTTTCATCCGTCGTGACTCCCTCGTGCCAGGCCTCGAAGTCATAGGGGTCTTCGTAGCGCTCAAACCACGTGGGATTAATGTTAAGCATTTCCTCTATGTCTCTCAGCACCGCTCTCTCAACAGCCAGTACAGTCTCTGTGTAAGAAGTGTAAGAAGGTGTAAGGTGCTTGTGAAAAGATAGAGGAATTTGAACACAGGGTAGATATACCTCGCACACATTGATTTTGTGGTATATCGATATTAAAACAGATTCCTGTTTAGAAAATCTTGAACACCTCGGGGAAATCGTCGATGATCTCAGAAAAACTATCCGCAACCCGGTCGGCAAGCCCAAGTTCCTCGCCGGAACACGAGTTAGTAATCCCAACGCATCTCATCCCGGCTCTTTTAGCCGCCAGAACACCGTGGGGAGAATCTTCAAACACAATACACTGGGCGGCCGTTATGGTGCTGTCGTAATCTATTCTGAGCCTCTCAAGGCACTTAAGGTAGACCTCGGGGGACGGCTTCGGGTTTTCCGTATCGTCGGCTCCTATTACAAAACCGAAAAACTCGGAAAGCCCCTTACGCCTCAGTATGAGATTAATCTCTTCGGTTAACGCACCGGAACCTATCGCCACATAAAATTTGCCCCGGATGGCCTCAAGAAACTCAATAACTCCAGGAAAAATTCTTATATCCTCCCCTATCATTTCTTCAAAACAGATGCCTTTTTCTCTGACAAGCCGGGCAATCTCCCGTTCCGTGCACTGTTGTCCGTTATCCTCAAGAAACCTCCTGAAAAAGCTTTTGTCATCGCAGGCAAGGTATCGTAAGTAATAATCGGTGGTCGAGAGCTTTAGTCCCAGGGTTTCCACGGTTCTCTGAAAGGCCCTTAGGTGCAGAGGCTCGCTGTCGACTATCACCCCGTCAAAATCGAATATGACCGCTTTTATCATTCCGTTTCCCCGATTTCTGAGATATGGTATTTTACTGCCGCAAGAGGCCTATACAAAGAACCTGTGCATAAACACAGGAACGGGAGAAAAAGAAAGATGGATTACTATAACCCCGAGGACCTCAAGAGATTTCCCGAGGTCGGGGAATTCAGAGAAGACCTTATGGACAAGTTTTTCGAGTATTACAACTCCGCAACGGGCGAGGAAGGGGCGCTTACGAAACGGGAAAAAGCGCTTATAGCCTTGGCCGTGGCTCATACCGAAAAATGTCCTTACTGCATAGACGCATACACTACGCAGTGCCTAGAGACGGGAGCGGACCCGGAGCAGATGACTGAAGCCGTACATGTCGCCGCCTCAATGTCGGCCGGCATAAAGCTCATCCATGCAATCCAGATGCACAACACGCTGAAAAAGAACCGTGCCCTCTAGGAACACAAATGGGGAGGAAAGCCGCCACGGAACCAGGCAACGGAAATTCCCGAAGGATACTTCATGGTCTAAGAAAAGATGAAGAGAACCAATCATAATTTTTCCCGCAAATTGATCGATCAAGGTCTCGATATTGACCCTATTACGGTTGAAACCCTCCAGGTAAACATAACAAAGCTTTGCAACCAGACCTGCACTCACTGTCACGTGGATGCCTCGCCCTGGAGAAGTGAGCAGATGAGCCTTGAGTGCGTAGAGAGATGTCTTGAGATACTGAGCGAAAACGACTGCATAAAAAATCTTGACCTGACCGGAGGAGCTCCAGAGTTAAACCCCCATTTTGACTACTTCGTGAAAGAGGCCAGGGATCTTGGAAAACACGTGATGGTAAGACACAACCTGACCGTTACTCTCGACGGAAACCCCCGGACGGGAGAAGAGAAAACGTACATACCGGGGTTTTTCGCCGAAAACCGCGTCGAGGTTATATCCTCGCTTCCATATTACAGCAGCTACTTCACCGATAAGCAGAGGGGAAAAGGAGTTTTCGAAAAAAGCATAGAATCCCTAAAAATGCTTAACAGAGAAGGCTACGGGGGCGGGGAACTCAAGCTCAACCTGGTATACAACCCCGTCGGGACCTTTCTTCCCCCGGACCAGAGGAGCCTTGAAGCGGACTTCAAGGCAAAGCTCGAAAAAAACTACGGGATACAGTTCGATAACCTGTACACGCTGACCAACATGCCGATTAACAGGTTTGAGAAGGAACTCAAAAAACAGAACGCCTACGAGGAATACATCGAAAAGCTTGTAAACGCGTTTAATCCCGAAGCCGTAGACGCCATAATGTGCCGGAATCTCATAAGCGTAAGCCACGACGGAAAAATCTACGACTGCGACTTTAACCAGATGCTTGATATGCAGTGCCGAAACGGAAACGGGGGGCTGACCATATTCAATCTCGACCTTCGCCAGGCGATCAAGAGGAAGATAAGATTCGGTGTTCACTGTTTCGGATGCACCGCCGGGGCCGGAAGCAGCTGCGGCGGCCAGACGGTGTCCTGATTCCGAGGCCTTGCGGAATGTCGCGAAAAAACGATAACGCCCTGATCGTTTTTCTTAAGTATCCGGAAACAGAAAAAGTAAAGACGCGCCTGGGAAAAGACATAGGGGGACAGAGGGCCATGGAACTCTACCGCGAGACGGCAGGTTTCGTCGCCGACTCCTTTTCGGGTCAGGAGAACTGGACGACTTTTCTCTTCTATACTCCCAGGGAAAGAAAAAAAGAGGTTTTCAAGTGGCTGGGAGACAGAGAAGCCCTTTTCTTCGCTCAGGAAACAGGTTCTCTCGGACAGAGAATGTCCCGCGCGTTTGAAAAATGTTTTTCCCTAGGGTTCAAAAATGTCATCATCATAGGCACAGACTGCGTGATGATAACCGAAGAGGATGTGGAAACCGCGTTTTCGCTGCTCTCGGGAGGGGAATTCGAAGCGGTTCTGGGCCCCGCAACCGACGGGGGATACTATCTCCTCGGGCTATGCGGGGAAACGGATGCGGTTTTTAAGGACATGCAATGGAGCACTTCCCTCGTATTTAAGGAGACCGAAAGACGCCTTAGGGAAAGAGGTCTGCGCCACTCGGTCATGAGAGAGCTTGCGGATATTGACGAGGAAAAAGACATAAGCATAAAAGATATAATGACAAGGGATGTGGAACTTGCGCGCAGACTGGAGCGAGTCCTTTTGAAAAACCAAAAAATCCGTACCGAGAAAAACGAGGAGAGGAAACCGGCATGAATTCTGAAATTCTGGATGTGGGAATAGTCGCTTCTTTTTTCGCCGGAGTGATCGCGTTTCTTTCTCCCTGCATTCTTCCGCTTATGCCGGGCTACCTTTCAGTAGTGACGCATCTTTCATACGAGGATCTTTCAGACACCCGGAGCCTGCCCAAATTCTCAAGGGTGATCGTACCAAGTCTCGTCTTCATACTGGGATTCTCAACCGTCTTTATTTCCTTGGGCGCATTTTCCTCCCAGCTTGGGGGAATGATCTCGGGCAACAAGACTTTTTTGCTCAGAATAGCCGGAATATTCGTAATCCTTTTCGGAATATTCGTAATGGAGATCGTGAAGATCCCGTTTCTTGAGAGAGAACATAAAATCTCCCTTCCGCAGGAGAGGGGAAACCTTCTCGGAACTTATATTCTCGGCCTGGCGTTCGGCTTTGGCTGGACGCCATGCGTAGGACCTATCCTCGGATCCATACTCCTTTACGCAAGCACAGTGGAAGGAACGCTGAACGCGGTGGGGCTGCTTGCGGTCTACTCACTCGGGATCGGCATACCGTTCATGCTGGTCGGTCTTGCGTTTAACAGCGCCATGAGATCCTTCAGAAGCGTCAGAAGGTATTATCCGTATTATAAGTACGCGATAGGCTCGGGACTTGTAATCATAGGAATAATGATGTTTTCAAACGAAATCCACTACTTAAATATCTACGGTCAGAAAATATTTGACGCGGTGGGAATAGATTTCTGGAAAAGATTTTAGGGTGCAATAACTCCTCGGGGAGCAACTCGGCTTGCGTGGCCGCCTGACAGAGAAACGCCCTTAATGGCCGTGAGAATTCCCGATAAATATAACCGGGGCACTCAGTCGTAAGCGATTCCAGGAGCATCCG
This sequence comes from Candidatus Dadabacteria bacterium, assembly GCA_026710625.1. Classification (GTDB taxonomy): domain Bacteria; phylum Desulfobacterota_D; class UBA1144; order Nemesobacterales; family Nemesobacteraceae; genus Nemesobacter. The sequence continues at coordinate 5,679 of JAPOQQ010000166.1, forward strand.
CGCCACTTCGAGTTGTTTGACATCGTGACGCACCAATAACGGACCAAACATCTGTATTAAGCGCGATCATTTCCCTCACACGCCCCATCCGCGATAGCCTGCTCCATCTCCTCAAGAGTGACCGTAGGGCCATCGTACTTCAGTGCGCCACACAGTCGTTTAACACTCCGCACAGGCATAATACGCACTCCACCATCGGTAATGAAATAACGTATCTTGTCTCCGGCCCGCAGACCAAGAAATTCACGAACAGATTTCGGCAAGGTCGTCTGTCCTTTTTTTGTTATGGAAGATTCGGTCATCATACCTCCTCCTGTTACATTGCAATATGCAGTTTAACCTTGCTATAGCCAGATCGGATTACCCATCTCCGTAGCTCAGGATTCCGTAGCTGTACACGCCGGCAAGAGCGGCGACAGAATCTACGGCTTCCGGAGCGACCCGTTTTCCGACTTCAAGCAGTTCCTTCGATTCCTCTACCTTCATGCCGTAGCGCTTTTCAAAAACGCTTAGGTCATCAAACCCGGTCACCCAGGTCACGTTGAAAGTCCGTTGAAACATATCGGTTGCCCTAACAACCTCAGGGTTTTCGTAAGTCCTGTTAATGATGCTCAGTGGATAGTAGTCAAAAGCGATTTTGAACGAGGGAATTCTGGCGCACAGACTGTCAAAGAAACTGTAGATCAGCTCAATGGGAAGATACATGCTGTTTCCTTCCCAAAGAAAAAGTGTCGGGAATTTGATGTCAAAGCCCGCCTTGGAGAGTTCTTCCGGCAGGTCAACTTCAAGATAGTTGCACGGTATGCTTGCGCATGGCGTAACGCCGTGGCTTTCAAGAACCTTGTGCTTGAATTCCAGAAGGGCCGGCTGATCAACGTCGCAGAAACGCACTCCCTCGGTCTGAAAAACCAGGGAACGCATGTCAAACCCGCAGCCGAGTATGACAACCTGTTTCATGCCGGCTTGAATCTCGCGTCTTGTGATTTCATCCAGTATGCAGAAGCGGTAACGGAGAATCTCAACCGATTCCGGAAGAATTTTTGTTACCCTGTCAACCTTTTCCCTTATCTCGTCCGTAACAAACCAGTGGGCGTAGGGGTCATTGAACACGCGGTGTTCACGGTTCTTTTCCATTTCCCTGTAACAGGCTACGGCAAATGCGGTTGTTCCTACTTCATTTATGTCCGACATGGCAGCTCCATACAAAATTACGGGGATGCGCATTCAGGAGAAACGGGATGCGGTGCCCCTGTTATCAAAATATGCTCTATTACGGCGTTGGCAAGCAAAAGATCTTTGCTTGGCTTCGCATAAAAACAGCAATTATATACTTGATTACCCTTCATACAATCAAGTATATAATTCCATATTTGTTATAGTTAATTGGAGGTAAAAATGCCTTTATACGAATATGAGTGCTCCGACTGCGGAGAGGAATTTGAAGTCCTGGTGCTTGATTCCGATGAAATCATAAAGTGTGTGAGTTGCGACTCGCAGAATATCGGAAAGCAGTTCTCGGCTTTTGGCCTTGGTAGCAGCAACGGAAATCTCGAAGCTTCCGAGAGTGTGGATTCAGGGCACTGCTCGCAATCGTCTTGCTCTTGCTGCTGATTTGCCGAGGTAATTGCACAAAATTTATCTCCGTATATAATTAACTCTTCATTTTAAAACACCCGATGGAGGATGTGTTCACAAATGTGCGATAGCGACAAAGATATGAAGGAAGCCGCTCTCGAATATCATAGAAGCGGAAGAAAAGGAAAACTTGAAGTCATACCGACAAAGCCCTGCGATACGGCCTGGGAACTTTCCCTCGCGTACTCCCCCGGAGTCGCTGAGCCCTGCAGGGAAATAGCCAAGGACGAAAACCTCTCTTATGAATACACCAACAGAGGGAATCTGGTTGCTGTAGCTTCAAATGGCACGGCAATACTAGGACTCGGAAATCTGGGGGCCCTCGCGGGGAAACCCGTAATGGAAGGAAAAGGAGTGCTTTTCAAGAAGTTCGCAGACGTTGATGCCTACGACATTGAAATAGATACCGAGGATCCCGACGAATTCATAAAGACCGTAAAATACCTCGAACCCACCTTCGGCGGCATTAATCTCGAAGATATAAAAGCCCCGGAGTGTTTCTACATCGAAGACAAATTAAAAGAAGAGATGGACATACCCGTCTTTCACGACGACCAGCACGGAACCGCGATAATATCGGGTGCCGGACTTCTTAACGCCTGCGAGATTACCGGGAAAAAGATGAGCGAGCTCAAAATGGCGTTTAACGGCGCCGGGGCGTCCGCAATCGCGTGCGCCGAGTTCTTCATATCACTCGGAGCAAAAAGGGAAAATATAATAATGTGCGACAGCAGGGGCGTAATCTACAAGGGAAGAAACGCGGGGCTTAATCCCCAGAAAGAAAGATTCCTTGTAGAAACAGACAGAAGAACCATAGGGGACGCACTGGTCGGAGCCGACGTGTTTGTCGGACTCTCAAACGGTGGAGCCATCAACCAGGAAAACGTAAAGAGCATGGCGAAAAATCCCATAATATTCGCCATGGCGAATCCCGATCCCGAAATACTCCCCGTAGACGCAAAGGAAGCCAGAAGCGACGTAATAACGGCCACGGGACGTTCCGACTTCGCAAACCAGGTGAACAACGTCTTGGGATTCCCCTTTATTTTCAGGGGAGCGCTTGACGTAAGAGCTACAAAAATAAACGACGAAATGAAAGTCGCGGCTGCATACTCCCTTGCGGCGCTCGCAAAGGAGCCCGTACCGGATAAAGTGGCGAGGGCCTACGGAAACCAGAAATTTGAGTTCGGTCCGGATTACATAGTGCCGAAGCCATTTGATCCCAGGGTTTTGGTATGGGAATCGGCCGCTGTCGCTCAAGCTGCGATGGAAACCGGCGTTTCCAGAATCAAGATCGATCTTGATACTTACAAGAAGTCCTTGGAAGACAGGATAAAAGATCTGCTCTAGGAAAAAACCGGCATTTTACAAGATTACCTCAATCTTCCACTCATTTACTTTCCGCCTTGCGGACGGTTGTGCTCCAGCCTTTATCTGGTCCATTGATAAAAGCAGTCATATTTGACATGGATGGAGTCATAATAGACAGCGAACCCCTCTGGGAGAAAAGCGAGTCCATTATGCTCAAACAAAAGGGATTTGAGGGCAATGAAAATTACAGGAAGGAATACAGAAAGAAGATAATGGGTCTTAACCAGAAAGACTCCGTAAAACTTCTCAAAGAAACTTTCGGCCTTGATGAGTCCCCGGAGGAAATTCTCCACACCCGTCTCGGGATCCTTCTCGAACTTTACGAAAAGGAGCTTGAACTCTCCGATGGGATCCCCGAGATCCTTCAAATTCTAAGCACGGAGAAACATATAAAAACGGCTCTCGCCTCGGGCTCCCCGATGAAAGTGATAGAGTTCGTTCTCAGGAAATTCTCTCTTTCAGACACTTTCAGAATAAGGGTCTCCGGAGACTGCGTGGAAAACGGAAAACCTCACCCTGACATATATCTTGAAACCGCAAGACGTCTCGGAGTCAATCCCGGAGAATGCGTTGCGATTGAAGATTCCATAAACGGTATAGTGTCGGCCAAAGAGGCCGGCATACGCTGTATCGCAGTGCCTGATCCGAGAATAGCCAAGGAAGATTATCCTCAGGCAGACATTTTCAGAAAAAGCGTTTCAGAAATCCGCCTTGAAGACATAAAGAGCTTTGCTTAAAAAGGCCTCGGACCGGGAGCCATGAATTCTGGGCCTATGGGATTCGGGACGAAAGTATCGAGTATTGCGTCTATTTCATTCATTGAGTCATCGTCTATAGCCCACCCTGCGGTACCCGCAAGATCATCAAGCTGCCCCGGGCGTCTCGCTCCCCAGAGAGTGATATCGTTTTCGCATTTGTCGAGAACCCATCTTACGGAAAGTTCAAGTACGTTCTTTCCGAAACGCTCGGAGGCAAGTTCCCCCAGCTTTTCAACAGCTCCAAGATAATTATCATAGACGGGCTTTCGAAACTTGGGATCGAAATTTCTTATGTCGTCTCCCGGAAACTCCGAGTCAGTTTTCAGTTTCCCGCCCAGGAGTCCCCGGCACAGAGCCCCGTAGAGAAGCATCGTAACTCCTTGTTCTTCACACCAAGGAAGCACGTCTTCTTCGATTCCTCTCTCAAAAAGATTGTAAGGAGGCTGACTTGAGTTAAGCGGGCACACGGAACGGAAAATCTCCATCTGTTCAGCAGAATAGTTACTTACCCCAACAGCCCTTATCTTTCCGCTTTCAATGAGTTCCGCCATGGCTTGCGCGGTTTCCTCAACGGGCGTAAGCGGATCTGGCCAGTGAATCTGGTAAAGATCTATCCGGTCGGTGCGCAGTCTTCTGAGAGAATCGTCAACCTCCTTGCGTATCCTCTCCGGGAGGGAATTTCTGAATATTCCTCCCCTCTCCCACTCAAGCCCTACTTTCGTCGCAATCACAAGTTCATCCCTCATACCGCTCTGAGAAACCGCTTCCCCCACGATTTCTTCTGAGAGACCGAAACCGTAGATAGGAGCTGTGTCAATCAGATTCACCTCGTTATCAAACGCCTTGTATATCGTTCTCACGCATTCTTTCCTGTCGCTTCCTCCCCAGAGCCATCCTCCCATCGCCCAGGTTCCGAGGCCTATTCTCGACGAATTTATTTCCGTACCGGCAATTTTTACAAACTCCATTATTTCCGCCTCCTGTTCTTCTTGGCTTCAGAAGGCAAATCCTCCATCTTGCGGGTCTCCTCCACCAAGGAAAAAAGAAGGTCTCTCGCCTCGGCGGTTGAGCGGACTCTGTATTTGGCTTTTGACGGTCCGAAACCTACTTTTATGGAATAGGCATCTTCGGGAAGCTGCTCAAAGATATCCTCATCCGTCCAATCGTCTCCTATCGATATGATAAGGTCCCATTTTTCTGCTTTTAGCCACTGAGTAGCCGCCTTGCCCTTGTTTATAAAAGAGCCTTTGATCTCCACAACCTTGTTTCCTTCCAGAACACCGACCTCTAGATTCGCAGTTATGTGCGACAGCATGTCCTTAAGCTCCCCTACTCTCACTATTGAGAGTGCCGGGTCAACTTTCCTGTAGTGCCATGCCAGCGAAAAATTTTTCTCCTCGATAAGCGACCCCGGAGTCCTGTCGACAAACACTTCCAGTATGGGCTTTATTTCTTCCTTCCATCCCTCCGGAGCAATCTCGGACATTTTCCACTTTTCGCGTCTTACCCAAAGACCGTGTTCGGCCGCAAGACCGTTCGTCACATCCCCAAGCCATTTGGCAAGAGTGTTTCTGTCTCTACCGCTTATGATGACAAGCTCATTTCTCTCCCTCGAGGAAAGTTCCTTAAGCGCGGAATAGATTTCCGGGTCAGGTTTCGCATCCTGCGGATTATTTTTGAAGGAAACAAGAGAACCGTCGTAATCAAGCAGAAAAAGACACTTTTTGCTCGTCCTGTATTTTTCAATCAGTTCGCTTGTCATTTCCGGACTGAATCTTCGGGCAAACATCTTAAG
>JAPOQQ010000167.1 GCA_026710625.1 Candidatus Dadabacteria bacterium
AGAAAAGAAAACAGACTTTTTGCTCGCTGTTTGACAGGAAAATTCCTGACGTGTTAAAGTCTGTTTTGAGGAAGAAGAAAAAGAGATCCAGGTGTTCACTTTAAATCGGAATCGCTGTTCATTTATTCTGGAATAAGCACTAAGGATTCGTTTTTCCTGCTGCTTGTTCCAAGAATTGAACTCGGACTTTCAATTGTATTCCTTTTTGCTTCCTGCATAAATATTATAATTTTCCTGATATACCACTTAGTTGCAACAACCGTTCGTTCTCCTCAACCTATCTTAAGCTCGAAAAAAGGGGCATTTCGGCCCACTTCTCAAGCTAACCCTACTACCACTTCTCGAAAATATTAAGCGTCCAGAAAAAACGAATCGAAAAGGATGAGAATCAGGTTTGTTCAGGGTATGTCCTGGAAACTCTTTAGTCAATGAATAGGGCTTGGGATGGTGCTCTCAGTTCTTTTCAGATTCAAGTCCGCAATGCCAGCATTATTTCTCTATCAATCCCAGGACATCAAGGATTTTAATAGCGCTTGACAGTTGGATGTCTTGTTTTTGCTGCTCAAAGCGCGAGATTGTCGGTTGACTTACCTCAGCTATAGTGGCTAGGCGGCGCTGGGAGATTTTTCGTTCCTTGCGCCGCTTTATTGCTTCTTTGACAAGTAATTCCCAATTGAGTCGAATGTTCCGTTCCATCTTTTCTCCATTTGCTGATGCAGTTTGTTTTTAATATCCCGGCCGACATTCTTCGAGGCATCAACAGCGCTGTGGGCTCTATCAAGACGGCTGGCGAAGTCAGAAACTGCCAGCATAACTGCTTTATCGGGCAGGCCGAACAGCTTGCCCAGCCGGATCATGTTCTTCGCACCGACCTTGCCGATTCGCATGTTCTTGGTTCCTGCAATCCCCAGCGCCAGTGTCTGATATTGCGGGTAGCAAGCGGCGGCAACGAGATCGTAGGAAGGCGCGAGGCGCAATCCACTTTCTGTGTGCTCCATAGCGAAGTTTTTAAGATGTGCATCCGTATTTCCTGTGAGAATACAAGCCATTACCCGGCGAAACAGGGTATCGCACTCCGCCCGCAGGCATATGTCGCCGTTTTGGATGATAAAATCGGCCATGTGCTCGTAGCAGGCCTCGTATTTATCCTCCGAGCGGTTGCCGAGCAGCTGGTTAAATTCCTCGAAGTGAATTTGCTTACCGTCTTCGGTCCTGTCGAATCGTTTGACGAGAAGAGACCTCTCCGAAACGCCCTGAAGCGGGGCCAAAGCCATCTCCACAACGGTGTCTTCCTTAAGAAGGGCCGCACATGCCTGCGTAGTGATGTACTCAAGTCCGAGAATATCGGGCAAAGTAGGGGAGGGAAGCTTAGCTATATAGGTTGCCCGCTCACCACGCCCTACAGGGCGAAACACGCGGCCTTCCTTTATTGCGCCTAGTTTTGGCTGAACCCCGGAAAGAGACGCCCTTGCTGAAAGCGCCGCGATGTTTTCCGGGTCATTGAGGTCGATTTTAATGTCCCCGGCAGGATCCGGGTCAATGATGCTTACGGCGCCGGCAAGGTCTGCGCCGAAGGCAAGCAGCAGCGAGAAACGGTCGGCCCTTCGAAGACCGAGTGCGCGTGCCTGCGCATTCTTAAGCCAGCCCTCTGCGCATAGATTGTCAAAGAAAGGGTGCAGCCCGTATTCGCTTAAATGAGACTCGGCCCGAAGCGGCAGCGTGTAGGAAATAGCGGGCAAGGAGCTTTGCAGATAGCTTTCGTCGTAGGTGAATACGCATCTGCCTCCGGCCTCCTGCGACAGAATGCCAGCGAAAGTATCCTTGTAATATACGTTACCCCAGAGATTAGTCGCCATTGATTCAATCCGTCTAGTTGTTTGTTGATAGCATTAAATGCTATAAACCATGTTTTGTCAAATACACGTCTTATAGCATTCTAATAAAATAAGATTGATTAAATAAGCTTTTAGATGATTTGATGATCAAACATCTTTGATCATTTCCCCAAATGAGAATTTGTCAGCAGTTTTCGTTCCTGCAAATTGTGGGGACTATATACCTTGTTAACCAGAGGAGGCTGGATAAAGCACCTGAAAACTAGGAATGCAAAAGAGGTTTACCGATTTGCATGCTTGAAGGCAAAGTAGGGACATTTCTATAAGAGTAGTGCTCACACGGTCGCTTTAACTCTTCAGTAAATTTCATAGCAATTTCGTGTATTTCACGCTGGAGATCCTTATCCCCACGGTATTCTAAAAGCACTTCAACAGTTGCACAGTTGCCCTCTGCGTTGCGTTTGTAGGTTAAGGTGTAGATTCTATAAATTTTTCCTCTCCTTTCTAGTCTTATCAGTTTTGCTTTCGGGTCTGTCCGCTATTCTTCTTCGCCTCGATATAAGCCCTATCATTTGCAAACATAGCGTCGGCTATCTTCTCCAAAGTTCTGGAGATGTGAGGTATAATAGGATTTCTACCCATACTTAAATCCTAGCCGACTGAGGCAACAAGGCAATCTAATGTTTGGGGAATTATATACAATGCTAGCCAAAGAATTCCTGATTTTCTGCTTAAAAACACCCGATTTGCAACTAACCTGAGAATTAGGTGTCTAATTGTGAATAATAAGGACTAAGTTCCTCAAATAGTTTTTTCTGGAAATCAGATGCTTTTTTCGGTGTCATCTGAAAAGTTGGTTTTGTTTTTTCATCTAAGAAGATGTTTACCATGTCTCCTGATGGTGAGGCAAACGGAGGCGATTCTTTGTAGGTAGGATTGAAAAGTGATTCCTCTAATTGGCGAGCGTCTTTCAAGGACATTGAATAGCCAGTGCGCACTGTATGTCCATCGGTAAAAGAGAAGGTTACAGCATTTGGTTGGAGTGGAGAATACAGAGTAAAGTGGACACTAAGGCAACTGAAAACTGGATTTTTTTCTGGATTAGACATATAGAACCAACCCTCCTTATTTAGTTTCCGTAATTATATCCGTTGTGATTATCACCACAATAAGTCTGAGAGAAGGGGATTATATACTTAACTAACCAAACTTTTCGGGAGGAATATTCTAATGTCCAAAAGGGTTGCTGAATTCGACCATTTCTTTGGTATGAAAAGAGCACGATCATTGCGAAGTCTTGCAAGGGAACTAAAAGAGACTACCGATATCAAGAAGCAAGACCCTCTCTTGTATGAGGGAAGAGTAGTAACAACTCCGCCTCTTTTCGCACTAGCTACGGAACTTGCACTCAAAGCATTGTATTGCCAAGAAACAAAGAGTAATAAAGTTAAAGCCACTCACGACCTGATAAAGTTGTTCGAGCAACTAGAGGAGAATACACAAGCAGAACTTGAAGCAACATTCGAGGAGCTAGGTAAAAACACGCATGGACGACTTGTAGCGGAGTGGCCGAAGCCCCCGTCAAAGATACGACATGTTTTGGACGAGAACAGAGGAACTTTCGTCTCTTGGCGGTATCCTTCCAGGCGTTCTCTTACGTGTTACACTGGGGAACTCGATGAAGTAATTTCTACGATAATCAGGATTTATGAAAAAAGACGTCAGGATTCTCAATTAGATATAACATAGTTCCCAATACATTTAATTCCTGAACATCGGAAAAAGAAAAGTCTTTTCCTTTTATTTCTAGCTCCGAAGCTTCTACTTCACGTAATTCTTCTAAGACTTTTTCCATGACCGTTCTCTCTTGATTCGAAATTTTGGGAACCAATTTTTGGTCCCTCAACATAAAGTATTTTTAGAGGTGTCATTTATTGTGTACACCTAAGATCTGCAAGCAAAGAGGGCGGGCCGGTCTCAAGTTCTTCCTGTTCTTTTTCTGGAAGGGCATGGAAAAAATTTAAACCGGTTTTGCTTTCGATTGTACGCACACTGGTTATAAATCTTTTTTCACAGAACTTTGCGCTGCGCTCGGTTTCCTGATCAAAAAGAAACGCGGCAACCTTGATGATGTCGTTTTTTTCCGTAGAGATTATCTTCCAATAACCGCTGGGGACTTTATGACTTTCGTCGGCCTTCGGCAAGACAGGCATTTCCCGTTCGTACAATGGACCCGTAATTACATAGACAGCGTTGGTATCTGGTTTCTTAGCCAATGTGCGCACCTCGTCTTCCAGTCTTTTCCATGGACCTTGGTTAAGTTCGCTTTTCTGTGGCGTGATATTGGAGAGATAGTTGGTGGCTTTCCAGCTGGGCGTGGCAGTAAAACTGGCTAGAGGAGCTTGGTGGCCACGGTCGGTTTTCAGTGCAGCAAACGCACCATCGTAATCCTTCGGTTCCAGGGTCTCATCGTCTGCGAGCCTAGAGTCCGCTCTCCAGGTTCGCTTCTGCGTTTGGCCGATGGTGTCTTTCGTTACGCGGTACGCTACCCAGTCGGCGAATTTGGTTGAGTCGTTTGAGCTGAGGATATAGATGTCACGGATGATAATATCATTGGTTGCTGGCGAACCGCTTGGGCAACCGTGCATACACAAATCAGAGTGGTTTTCCTGTGCACTGGCTTGAATGATTAGAAATGCTAGCATAGTCAAAACACATACGGCTAACGAAAAATGCATGATACACCTCGAAGAGTTAAAAAGTAGAAAAGTAATTGTCTCTAAGACTTAAACTGTTGTCCAATTAGTGATATTTTCTCCCCTGCGGTTAAAATGCTTTCCCGAATCCGAGCTTCCGTTTTGGATCTGGTCTGCCGTTTCGAGCGTCTGAGGCCGGGTTCTTCTTTGTAAGGACAACACGGTTTTTCCGTGTTGAAAATTCCCCCGCGGCCCCGCTTCGCCGCGTCTTGTACGGATAATGGAAGAAGATCCTCAAATATCAGAAGAAGAAGCTGAAGACCGGGAATGGATCGAGTCGCTTGAATACGTAATTGAGAATTCCGGGCGAGAGAGGGCAGCCGAACTGCTTAGAAAGCTTCGGATATACTCCCAGAAAAAAGGCGTACAGATTCCCTACGCCGCGAATACCCCCTACGTGAACACCATTTCCCTCGAGGATCAGCCCCCTTACCCTGGCAACTACGAAATAGAGCGCAACATAAGGAGCATACTAAGGTGGAACGCCATGGCTCTGGTCGTGCGCGCAAACAGGATAAGCGACGGAATCGGCGGACACATCTCCACCTATGCCTCAGCCGCGACGCTCTACGAGATAGGCTTTCACCATTTTTTCAGGGCCGGCGGCGAGCAGAGGGAAGGGGACATAATCTACTTCCAGGGACACGCCTCGCCGGGCATATACGCACGGGCGTTCCTCGAAGGCACGGTATCTATCGAGCAGATGCGCAATTTCAGAAGGGAGATTGGCGGAGAAGGTCTTTCTTCCTATCCTCACCCCTGGCTCATGCCCGACTTCTGGGAGTTCCCGACGGTCTCAATGGGACTCTCCCCCATAATGGCGATTTACCAGGCCCGTTTTAACAGGTACCTCGAAGACAGGGGGCTTAAGCCCCGCACCGACGCCAAGGTGTGGGCCTTTATCGGGGACGGGGAAACGGACGAGCCCGAGACCCTTGGAGCCATTACCCTCGCGTCGAGGGAAAGACTCGACAACCTCATATTCGTGATCAACTGCAACCTCCAGCGC
>JAPOQQ010000168.1 GCA_026710625.1 Candidatus Dadabacteria bacterium
AAAGATAAAGCAAACAGCTATAGCGAAAAACAGATTTCTTCTACAGACAAGCTCTTTCTTCATTAAACCGAAACTCCTTGGGATTTTATTGCCGGAGAAAAATTTCCGACCTTCCGAACTAAAATCGTATGTAAAAAAGAAAAAAAAACAATATAGAAAAAACGGCATGAAAAATTCCTAGCACTACCACCTTTTTTAGTTAAAAACACAAAACAAAGAATCACGCCGTCCCCTCCCTTCAAATGGCGCTACGAACCTTGCCAATGCAAATCAATCTAGTATGATTAGCCAATCGTTTTTTGCCGGGAGAATCCTGAATAAATGCTAGAACTTATGGGAGAGTGGAAAAGATCGAATTTCTGCGGAGAGCTTGGGAAAAAACATGTTGACCGCTCCGTTACGCTTATGGGCTGGGTGCAGTCCCGAAGAGACCACGGCGGTGTGATTTTCGTTGACCTCCGAGACAAGGAGGGCCTCTGCCAGATTGTCTTTAACCCGGAGCACGATCCGAAGATACACCAGACCGCCGAACAGCTCCGCGACGAATGGGTAATAGCTGTAAAAGGAAAAGTAACTCCAAGGACGAAAGAGACTGTAAACCCTAACCTTAAAACCGGCGGAATCGAGGTAGTGGCAGAGCAGGTAAGGATTCTTAACACTTCAAAGGTAATACCGTTTCTCATAGAAAATGAGGTGAACGCCGATGAGCTGCTAAGGCTTAAGTACCGCTATCTTGACCTCAGAAGACCGCCAATGCGGGATAACATGATCTTCCGCCACAAAGTCGCCGCCGCAGTGCGAAGCTACCTTAACGAAAACGGGTTCCTTGAGATCGAAACCCCTTATTTCACGAAATCGACGCCGGAAGGTGCAAGGGACTTCCTAGTTCCGAGCCGGCTTAATGAAGGGCAGTTCTACGCGCTTCCCCAGTCGCCCCAGACACTGAAACAGACTCTCATGATCTCGGGTTTTGACAGATACTACCAGATAGTGAAATGCTTCAGAGACGAGGACCTGAGGGCGGACCGCCAGCCCGAATTCACCCAGATAGACATGGAGATGTCCTTTGTCTCAGAAGACGACGTGATCTCCACGGTTGAAGGCATGATAAAGACGGTCCTTCGGGAGACGAAAGGTATTGAAGTCAGTACTCCTTTTTTGAGAATGCCTTACGAAGAAGCCATGGAAAGGTACGGAACCGACTGTCCCGACACGAGATTCGGCCTTGAACTAAAAGACATCTCTTCCATATTCAAAGACTCCCAATTCAAGGTGTTCCGCGGGGCTCTTGAGAAAGGCGGAGCGATAAAGGCGCTTAACCTCAAGGGCGGAGCCGAGAAGCTTACCAGAAAGGAAATAGACGATCTTACCGAATACGCGGTTTCGCTCGGAGCAAAAGGGCTTGCCTGGATAAGAGTCGGCGAGGACGGATGGAATTCTCCCATAGTCAAGTTCCTAAGCGAGGGTGAATGCGGGCTTTTAGCCGAAACCCTTTCAATGGAGAAAGGAGATATAGTGTTTTTCGGCGCGGACTCGGTTGATATGGTAAATCAGGTGATGTCAAACGTAAGGCTCAGACTTGGTGAAATTCTTTCGCTCGTTAACGAAGAAAAACTTGAGTTTCTCTGGGTAGTCGATTTTCCGCTTCTTAAGTACAGTCCCAAGGATAAAAGATACGTCGCAGTCCACCACCCTTTTACAGCACCTAAGGATGAAGACGTAGAAAAAATCGAGAATTCACCTGGTGATGCGGCTTCAAAATCCTACGATATAGTTTTAAACGGAGTGGAAATAGGCGGGGGAAGCATAAGAATTCACAGAAAAGACATACAGCAAAAAGTGTTTGACATCATAGGAATCGGAGAGGATGAGGCACGGGAAAAGTTCGGTTTTCTACTCGAAGCCCTTGAATTTGGAGCTCCTCCCCATGGAGGCATAGCGCTCGGCCTTGACAGGATTTTGATGCTTCTCTCCGGTGAAGAATCGATAAGAGACGTAATTGCTTTTCCAAAAACGCAGAAGGGCTCCTGTCCCCTGACAGAAGCACCTTCTGAGGTTTCTCCCGAGCAACTTCTTGAAGCAGGAATAAGCTCTATCGTCAGAAAGTCAGAAGACTGACCTTCACACAGCATGCCCCCAATATCTTAACGTTTCGCTGCCCCCTCCCCATGGTTACCCAAGATCGCTTATGCTTGCGCCGAAATTAATATGGAATGCGCTTTCGCCTATGACAAGCGCAGGAACTGACTTGACGCCACTCGCTTCCGCCTCGGATACCCTGCCTTTATCTTCTCCGAGATGTACAACTTCAAGATCATACTTTTCTTTATCAAGAGAATTCGCAAGACCCTGCTCGGCATCCACACAGACCGGGCAACCGGCGTGATAAAAAATCGCTTTAGTTTTCATGATTTTAGACCTCCTTATTTAGTTTCGACTCAATACTACCATGAAAGACCAGCGCTTGTCAAGCAGGTATCGATACGATACCATAATCAGCATGGGTCTCGCGAATCTGCTGAACCTAATAGAGAGAATCGGTAATCTGCTTCGTTCCGAAGAGAGAAAGCTTCTTAAGCCTCTTGAGCTTCTGCCTATTCACCTGCACATTCTTTACTATCTGTCTATATGCAACAAGTACAGTAACAACCCGGCCGCTTTGACCAAATACCTCGGCAATACCAAAGGAACCACTTCCCAAAGCGTAAACGTGCTTGAAGAAAAGGGTTACGTACTCAAGAAAAAGACGCAGGGCGATAAAAGATTAGTGAATCTGCATCTTACGGAAAAAGCCCTTGCCCTGCTCGAAAGGGTCTCGTCCGAGAGTTCGCAAAAAATTCTTGACGAAAAAGATATAGAAGTCGCTGAAGATGTTTTGAGAAACATCCTCAGGTCCATTCAGGTTTCAAACAGAAATCGCACATTCGGAATATGCATGACCTGCGATTTTTTCATTGACGAGGGCGGCGGGTCATTAAGATGCGGTTTAACACGGGAAAAACTTCTTGAATACGAAACCGAACAAATCTGCCAGGAGCATGAACCCGTTTCGTACGCAGTTTAGAATCGTTATTGCATCATTTTGACAATGTCTCAAAAATCCTTGTTTGCTTTATATTTTTTTATGCTATGATTCTATGCGGTTACTGTTCAGAGCAGGCGGTTGTGAATAGCGGATTTGGGGCTTTCAGTCAGTTAAAATCCTCTATCGCGTGATTCCGAGGAAGGTGCATGGACATCTGGAAAAACTTTCACGGCCTCAATTCAGGTTACGTAATGGATCTCTACGAACGTTACGTAAGAGATTCTTCTTCAGTCGACCCCGCGACAAAAACAATCTTTAAGGATTGGAAGCCCGACACCAAATACTCGTCCCTCAGAGTTGAAATAGAACCTGAAATCGAGAAAAACGGCTTCAAGCAATCATCTGTAAGGGATGTGAACAAGGCCGTTGCGATCGCAAACATGGCCCAGGCAATAAGACGGCACGGCCACCTAGCAAGCAAAATAGACCCTCTTGAGGGTCCTGTTCACGGAGACCTCACTCTGCACGCCGAAACGTTCGGACTTGACGAGGAAGAGCTAAGAGACTTTCCCTCGACTCTTGTAGGATGGCCTCTTTCGCAGAACTCACTTGACGCGCTTGATGGAATAAAAAAGCTGAGGAAAATCTATTCGTCCACAACGGGGTACAACTACGATCACATCTATGAAGCCGACGAGAGAAGATGGATGAGGGGTGCCATAGAGTCGGGCGTTTACCGCCCTCCCCTAAATCCAGTCGATGAAGTGGAGCTTCTCGATACCCTCACTAAAGTGGAGGTATTTGAAAACTTCCTCCACAGGATCTTTCCCGGGAAATTCAGATTCTCAATAGAAGGCGTCGACATGCTGGTGCCAATGCTGAATGAACTCATACATCTCGCCATCGGAGCCGACATACACCAAATAATTCTCGGAATGGCCCATCGCGGACGGCTGAACGTAATGCACCACGTGATGGAGAAAAACTACAAATACACGCTGCTTAAATTCAAGGACCCCGTTCTGGTAAGGGACTTTGCCGACGACATGGGATGGACGGGGGACGTGAAGTACCACGAGGCCGTAAAACGCGATATCCCGAAGGGAGACATGCTCGACCGTAACATGAGGATAACTATGGTTCCCAATCCCAGCCATCTGGAATCTGTAAATCCTGTAGTGCAGGGAATGTCCAGGGCATGCGGGATAAGCGACGACGTACCAGGCCCTCCGCAATTTGACCCATCGGCGGTAATCCCGGTACAGATTCATGGAGATTCGGCATTCATGGGACAGGGGATAAACGCGGAAACGCTTAATCTCTCCGCCCTTCCGGGCTACCACACCGGCGGAACGATACACATAATCACCAACAATCAGCTCGGCTACACTACTCTTCCCTCCGACAGCAGAAGCACGCTTTACGCAAGCGATCTTGCCAAGGGATTCGAAATACCGATTGTCCACGTAAACGCGGATGATCCGGTTGCCTGTATAGAGTCAATACGCCTGGCTTTCGGCTACACATCCAAGTTCGAAAAACATTTTCTTATAGACCTCGTCGGCTACAGAAGGTACGGACACAACGAGGCAGATGAACCGGGATTCACCCAGCCCATGATATACAAGAAGATAGATGATCATCCTAGGGTGATGAGCATCTGGGCGAAAAAACTGATAGAAAAAAACACTGTCTCCGAAAACCAGGTAGAGCAGCTCCGGGAAAAACATATGGAGAAGATTTCCGAGGAATTCGAATCGATCTCCCCTGACGACTCCCCCGAGGAAGCAACGGCACCTTCCCCGGAACGGGGGATAGCGAAAAAAACGGTTACCAAGGTTCCGGAGGAAACCCTCCGCGAACTAAACGACTCCCTTCTCTCGGTTCCCGAAGAGTTCACCGTAAATTCGAAAATCGCCAGGATACGGGACAGAAGAAAAAATGTTCTCGACGACCCGAACGAAAAGATAATTGACTGGGCCATGGCGGAAGAACTCGCCTACGCCTCCATAGTCGCACAAGGCATTCCCATCAGGATAACTGGACAGGATTGCGAGAGAGGGACTTTCAGCCATCGCCACGCAGTGCTTCACGACCCTGAGAACGGTGCGATCCATACTCCCCTGCAAAGAATCCCCCAGGCGAAAGCGGCGTTTGAGATAAAGAACAGCCCGCTCAGCGAAAACGCCTGCCTGGGTTTTGAATATGGATACTGCATCGAGAGAACAAACTGCCTTGTCATATGGGAAGCTCAGTACGGAGACTTCATAAACGGGGCACAGACCATAGTGGATGAATATCTCGTATCGGCAAGGGCAAAATGGGGGCAGACCCCGTCTCTGGTTCTCCTGCTTCCCCACGCCTACGAGGGACAGGGCCCCGACCACTCTAGCGGAAGACTTGAAAGATTTCTCATGTCAGCCGCTGAATATAATATAAGAATAGTAAACTGCTCCACGTCGGCGCAGTTTTTTCACGTGCTTCGTCGCCAGGCCCTGCTGCTTGAAAAAGATCCCCTTCCCCTGATCGTGATGACACCCAAGGGGCTTCTTCGAAACCCGATGATAAACTCGTCCCTCAAGGATCTGTCCGAGGGGAAATGGCTTCCGGTAATTGACGATCCCATGAGCACCCGACAGGCGAAAAAAGTAAAAAGGCTCATATTCTGCAGCGGCAAAGTATACATTGACCTCATCTCAAGTGACCTCCGAGCAAAATCGCCCGACGTAGCAATAGCCAGAATCGAGCAGCTTTACCCAAGACCCAAGGAAGAGGTAAGCGCCATCCTGGAGAGGTATGGTAAACTTGAGGAGGTTGTCTGGGTGCAGGAAGAACCCCAGAATGCGGGAGCCTGGAAATACATGCTGCCTTTTTTCAGAAGAAAAATCATCAAGAAACGGTTTCCACTCAGTTATATAGGAAGAAAACGCTACTCAAGCCCTTCCGAAGGACTTTCCTCCATGCACAAATACAATCAGGGCCTGCTTATAAAACAGGCGTTCAGCATAGATGAAGTAGTGGAAGGAAATGAGGAAAGCGGCATAACCTGGCACAGAGATATCTGAAACAAACGCGCAAGCGAGGGAGAAAATGGCCAAAAACATCGTCGTTCCCCACTTGGGGGATTCCGTAATAGAAGCAACAATAATCAAGTGGACCAAGCAGCAGGGAGACACGGTAAAACTCGGAGAAACCGTGGTTGAGCTTGAAACCGAGAAGGCTAATTTCGAAGTCGCTGCCGAAGTAACAGGGATTCTGGCGTCAATAGCGAAAAAAGCCGATGAGGATGTCGAAGTGGGAGACATTCTGGGAACCATTGAGGTGTCCGCAGGCAAACAGGATACAAAAGACGATACGAAAGAGCCCGCTAAAGGAACTGAGGCTGCACCCGAGGCGCCGGCCGAAGAAGTTCCGCAGGAGAAACAACAGGAAGAACCGGAAACCCGCGTGACTCCCGTCGCGAGGAATATCGCCGAGCAAAACAAAGTTGACCTCTCCCAGGTCGTACCCGAGGGAAACAGGATCACGAAAGATGACGTGGAAAAACACCTTGAGTCACAGAAAACCAAAGAGGAAGTCCCGCAAGAGGTTCCCTCGGAGAAAAAAATTCCCGAATCCCCCGTGTCACCTGAGCTTTTCCCGTCCTTATCCCAGCTAACCGCTAACAGGGAGAGAAGGATGAAGATGTCGAGACGTCGCAGGACCATTGCAAGGCGTCTTGTGGAGGCTCAGCAGACAGCCGCCATACTCTCCACTTTCAACGAGATCGACATGTCAAACGTAATGGAGCTTCGCTCGAGAAAAAAAGACGATTTCAGGGAAAGATACGGAGTGAGCCTCGGTTTTTCCTCCTTTTTCATAAAAGCTTCTATTGGGGCGCTCAAGCTGTTTCCGGAGATAAACGCCGAGATCCAGGACGATGAAATAGTTTACAAAGACTACTACGACATCGGAGTGGCCGTAGGAGCCGAGGGAGGACTTGTCGTTCCCGTCATAAGAGAAGCTGACAGAAAAACCTTCGCGCAGATAGAAAAAGAGGTCAGGGAACTTGCCGAGAAGGCAAACGCGAACACCCTTTCGCTCGATGAGATTTTCGGCGGAACCTTCACCATAACAAACGGCGGAGTGTACGGTTCGCTGATGAGCACCCCGATATTAAACCCACCGCAGGTCGCGATACTGGGACTTCACAAGATAGAGGAAAGACCTGTTGCGGTTAACGGGGACATAGTGATAAAGCCGATGATGTACACGGCTCTTAGCTACGACCACAGGATAGTCGACGGAAAGGAAGCCGTGCAGTTTCTCGTAAAAGTAAAAGAACTTATCGAAGACCCCGAGACTCTTCTTATCGAAGGATAAAACCGCATACATCTCTGGAGACTGTATTGCAGACACTCCCAGATACTGCTGGTCGCTTGACACAGTTCCTTCGGCTACGGACACAACTATCGTGTCTTTGTGTACGTCAAGCCCTATGTAGGCTGAGTAACGGCGCAGTCTCCAGACTTGGGGGGTCCGCCTGGACGCGAACCTTCTCTGCCGGTTCACTCTTTGCTTTCTTATTCATGATTTGCCTCCTTAAATGAAAAATTCAAGCGACTTCAGCTTAACTGGGTGCTTGTTTACTCGAAGGTCAAATCATCATGACTTAGTAATCCCAAAGAATTTACTGGTCAGTATGTTGAAGCTGCTTTAGGTTTTTCATAGGTGCTTGATTCGAGTTTATAACATCTGTAATTTTCTCATAGATGGGAGATGCTGTCTCAGGTTTTTCGTTCAATTCACCGGACAGACGCACAGCCGCTTCTACAATCCTGTCGTTCATGATTAAAACTTGACGTCTTACGAAATCCGCCCGGAACCCGAGCGCGCTGCCCAGTTTTTCCCAATGCCGTGCGGCAACATCTTTGAACTTGTATTTTCCTCCCAGCTTCATTGCCATTCTGGCTTTGTAAGCGTTTGAATAAACAACTGTGCACATCAGGTCATAAAACGGGGAAAGAGATTCCGCCTCCCTCTCTTCGTAAAGAATGGAGAAATTCTTGCCGTGAGCGTCGCCGTTGCCGATTAGGAAGTTAAAAACAACGCCGTGGAAAAGGGACAGCTTGTTCCTGCCTGACATGGAACCTGAGCCGATTCGTTCATCTAACAGAGCAAAACATTGTTCCAAGGAGGGACCTCCTTCATTCTCGTACTTGATCTCGGGCGAAATACGCATGGCTTGGCAAAAGTCTTCTTGGTGCAGGCGTCTGATGGTTCCGCTTTCATCCCGTTTTCGGTCGTAGCGCTCCACCAGGTAATAGGGTTTTTCTTTTAACCAGAAGATTTCTACTTTTGGAACTCTGAGACCAACGGCATCCGCGAGCTTCATACAGAAAAATTCATTGTGTACGGTTTCTTCAAGATCCTTGATCGGAGGTTTGATAATATGCGTCGAAGGCGTATTGCCGGTTGGAACGGCGATCTTGCCGTCAACAAAGGCGATCATCAGCTTGTCCTGCGCACCGGCACCGGATATCCTGACATCTTCCTCTCCGACAAGAAGCGGTCTTGTGTCAAGCGAGGTCAGGACAGCATCCGCTTCGTTATTTTCAAGCACCAGGTAAGTTGGTTCATCATCCGCTTTGGGCGAAAAACCTTGCGGATAAACGGAAACGGCACCGGCACATTCCCCGCCGATATCCTTTAGCAGGGCGAAAGTATTTCTTTCCGATATGCCCAGGTATTTTGCCAGCCGCATGCGGACATTTCCCTCTGGAAGGAGTCCGGAGAAAAAAGCGGATGTTACCTTATGGTCAAAGACAGTATCGCCAAGAGGGAACGACGCCGACAGCTTCGATGCGTTCTGATTGTCCAGATACCTCTGGTCATAGCTGAAGCTGAGCGTTGCGTTATCGGAATAAAGTCTGCCGATAAACTGGCCGTGCAGAGATACGTCCAGAATCTCTTTTTTTGAATGATCTTCCATATCGGTCAATACCATTTTCTTGTGGAGGAAACAGATACTCCGAGCGTACGAAGTACCCGCAGAACTTTGCCGAATTGCACCGTCTGCTTGCCTTTTTCAAGGTCGACGATGAACCTCCGCCCCGTGCCGGCCATTCCTGCCAAGTCATCTTGGCTCAGCTTTTGAAGCTTCCGGACGTTTCGTACAATTCTGCCCAAATCTTCAGTGTTCCTTATCCAGATGTTCATCTTTAGTTACCGTTCGGTATCATTATATTTGGTTTCAATGCAGAAATCAACAAATTGATACCGATCGAACACAAAAAATATTTTTTGTAGTTCTTTCCATCAAATGTGCCCGTTCGGTATCATTATACAGTTTTCAACGGAAGAACCAACAGATTGACGCCGATCAAATGCAAAGGGAATTATGTAGAGAAATTGACAGAATTCTTCTATTTTCTTTCTTCTCTGGCAGTATTCTTTTAAATCTGTTTCTTCGTTTTACCCCAAAGAACTTGATGAAGTAATTTCTACAATAATCAGAACTTATGACAAAAGGACGGAGGCTTTTTACCTTGGTCGTAGAGTTGCAGCTTTCTCTGGATTTGAACGTGCCGCCCCACGGAAATTGGATCAGCTCGACGCAGCGCTTAGCATCCGCAACTTGGCCAGACCAGGCAATCGCCTTGAAGCACCAAGGGGAAACCGCAAGGGACAATGGAGCATTCGCATAAATGACCAATGGCGGATATGTTTTGAATGGCCGGATAACAGTCCCGGCCCTGTTAATGTTGAAATTGTTGATTATCATTGAGGAATAAACTATGACTCGTAGCCCTATACACCCAGGTGAAACCCTGCGTGAAGATCTGGAAGCTCTTGATATGACCGCGGCCGAGTTAGCCCGCCAAATTGACGTTCCTGCAACGCGCATCACGGAAATTCTAAACGGCCGGCGTACGATTACAGGCGATACCGCTTTACGGTTAGGTCATTATTTTGGAACATCCGGAGAATTCTGGCTTAATCTCCAGAAGCTCTACGAATTAAGACTCGCCGAACGTGAAAAGGGCGAGCAGATTGCCCGCCTACCATCTCTGGATGCCGTATTGTAGGCGCCTCCCGGAAAACTGGACCCGTCAGAATTTTACTGCACCGCGCCACGGAAAACGGCCAAGGGGACCCGTATTAACCGTTTAAAATTCTATGAGCTCGTATCGAGTTCAAGCATACTGCCCCATTTTGCCCTTACATGCCTGAAAAGCTTCTCGTATCTTCCGAGATTCCTTTCTTTGCCCATTAATTCACGAGCCGAGTCCCTTGATTCGCTCAGGAGTGCCGAATCCCTGACCAGATTCGCAAAACTGAAGCCGGGAACACCTGACTGTTTCGTTCCCATGAATTCCCCGGGACCCCTGTTGGCAAGATCCGACTCCGAAATTCTGAACCCGTCCGAGGTTTCACCCATTATCCTGAGCCTCTCCCCCGAATCCTCTCCCGACATGAATGAATACACCACGTAGCAGGTTGACTCATGTTCTCCCCTGCCCACCCTCCCTCTCATCTGGTGAAGCTGCGAGAGCCCGAAGCGTTCCGCATTTTCTATGACGATGACGGTAGCGTTTGGAACGTCGACTCCGACCTCTATCAATGTTGTGGACACCAGGATATCGCACCGTTTAGCAAGAAAATCATCCATAACCGCGTCCCTCTCGTCGCTTTTCATCCTGCCGTGGATAAATGAAACGCGGAACTCGGAGAACTCCCCGCGCAGTTCCTCGACCATTCCGGTTACATGCCTTATACGCCTGAAATCTTCGTTCTCGGATTCCTCTATGAACGGATAGACGAAATAC
>JAPOQQ010000169.1 GCA_026710625.1 Candidatus Dadabacteria bacterium
CGAACGCGTCTCTGGCCAAACTTGGTCTTGCTTCCTGCTGCCCTGCTAAGTAGCTTAAATCCATCGAACCGCCACGTACGGACCCGTACGCGTGGTGGTGTGGGAGGGGAGGAATCGCGAGATTCCCCCCTATCCTGATTGCCTGCTTAACGCCAGAGAGGGTTGAATACTAGTCCGGAGAGAATCTTCGGATAGAAATAGGTGGTCTTGTGAGGCATCTTGGTTCCGTCGAGAACCACTTTGAATATCTCCTCTGATTTTAGCTTGGGAAGAAGAAATCCGGCCTCAAACTCCCCGTTGTGCACATTTTCGAATACTTCTTCCGGGAACTTGGAGTATCGTACGCCTGCCTTGTCTTCTTCTATCAGTGCTTCGAACACCTGACTGTGAAGAATTATCACGGCGAGGTTCTCGTAGTCTTTTTCCTTCTTTGTCTTGGGAGTAAGTCTGAAGGTTTTCTCGGGGTCTTTGGTTACGACGGATATCTGGTCCGGGCCGAGATCAAGCGAACGCTCAAGCGCAATTCTCTCAACTTCGAAATCTTTCCGCAGATTCTCAATCAGTTTATCCCCGACTTTTCTCGCTATCCTGTGAGTGGGATTAATTATAAGTCCCTGGCCTTCTCCGCGCGAGAGATAGGTCATTACATAATCCCAAGGCATCTTTCCTGAATCCTCCCCCGTTTCTTCCCTTTTGAGGTTTCTGAAGTTTATCGAGGTTTCGTAACGGTGGTGACCGTCTGCGATCAGAATCGATCTGTCTGCGAGGCGGTTTTTTATGCGTTCTATGATTTTCGGATCAGAAATCTTCCAGAGAGTATTTCTTATTCCCTCTTCAAATGTGACGTCCACAAGAGGTTCTCCGATATTTTTATCTACATCTTCCTCGATCTCTCCCGAGGCGTCGGGATAGACGCAGAAGATCTGGCTCAGGTTGGAGTTGCATGCGATTGTGAGCGCCAGTCGGTCTTCCTTGTGTTTTCTGAAAGTCTGTTCGTGCGGCAGGACGATTTTCTTGTCGAAGTCTTCAACCTTTAGGTTCGCTATGAACCCTTTTCTTGTGTAGCGTTGTCCTTCGAACTCGAAATCCTGGTAGTAAGGATAGATTGAAGGCTCATCGTCCCTTATGAGCACCTCGTCGCGGAGCCACTTCGAATAGATTTCCTTCGCGTTTTGATAACGCTGCTTACCTTCTCCGTCGGGCAGTTCAATTCTCACGGCGTTAAAGAGACTTTTGGCGTAGAGTTCCTCGCGTTGCCGCGGACTTATTACGTCGTAGGGAGGAGCGATGACTTTCGCGAAGTCCTCGACCGCTTCCTTGCTGTATCTTATACCTCTGAAAGGTTTTATTTCAGCCATGGAGAATCTTCTCTATTTCGGTTACGGAAAGATCGCCCTCTCTGATAATCTCGGGTGACTTGGTCGTCAGGTTCACTATCGCTGAACCCATTGAGGATGGAAGGTTACCAGAATCAACGATAACATCAATCCCGCTCGGAAAATCCCTGCGAATATCGTCAAACCGGTTTGAGTTGCCCCTGCCGCTTATGTTCGCGCTTGTAGAGGTTATTGGTTCTCCCACGCGGCGAAGGATCTCTTTTGCGAAAGGAGAGGTGGAGATTCTTGCCGCGACCGAGTCCCTTCCTCCTGAAACCTCTTTGGGAAAAACGGATTTCGGACGCATTATGAGCGTAAGGGGTTTTTGGCTCCGGGAGTATCTTTCGAGGAGGTCGCCGGGAACATGAAAGTGGCGATCAAGCATCTCCTCATCACTTACGAGGACTATAAGTCCCTTGCCTCCGGATCTTCGTTTTATGTTTACTATTTTCCGGCAGGCCTCTTGGTCAAACGCAAGACAGCCGATTCCGTAGAGAGTTTCGGTCGGGTATACGATCACACCACCGCCCGTAAGGCATTCGGATAGCTTGTCAAATACGAGCGGATCGGTTTCTTTGATAATTTCAGTCAATTTTTCGCGTTCCCCGGGTTCCGATATACTATAAGTTTAACGATGGACTCGCAAGCTGTAAAAAGAACCGGCAGATGGAAATCCCGTATCACCTCGGAACTTGTGGGGATCCTGGGTGCCGGGGCGGTTATATCAGCCGAGGATGAGCTGATCGCCTATGAAAGCGATGGGCTTACGGGATACAGGGTAAAGCCTCTTTTCGTTGTTTTGCCTTCAACTGCGGAGGAGGTTTCCCAAGTCGTAAAAATTTGCAATCGCGAGAAAATTCCTTTTGTTCCTAGAGGGGCGGGAACCGGGCTCTCCGGGGGCGCTCTTCCTAATCGCGAGGGAATAGTGATATCGCTTTCAAGAATGAACAGGATTCTTGACGTGGATATCCCGAACCGCGTCGTTGTGGTCGAGCCCGGAGTGGTCAATATTTCCGTAACCGATGCCGTGAGTGCCGAGGGATTTTACTACGCCCCCGATCCTTCAAGCCAGATCGTGTGCACAATAGGAGGCAATGTCGCGGAGAATTCGGGTGGAGTTCATTGTCTTAAGTATGGAGTCACGACCAACCACGTGCTCGGAGTGGAGATGGTTCTGCCCGACGGAGCAGTGGTCACGCTCGGGGGCCCTGCCCCGGAGAGTCTCGGATATGACCTTCTTTCGCTTGTGGTCGGAAGCGAGGGGCTTTTGGGCATAGTGACCAAGGTCTTTTTGAGAATAATAAAAAAACCTCAGATGGTTAAGACTCTTTTCGCTTCGTTTGAGAGAATCGAGGACGCCGGGGCGTCGGTCTCCGCAATCATTTCTTCCGGGGTTATTCCCGCGGGAATGGAAATCATGGACAATCTCAGCATAAACGCTGTGGAAACCACTGTGGGTGCCGGATACCCTAGGGACGCGGGAGCTATTCTTCTCGTAGAGCTTGACGGACCTGAGGCGGAGGTTAAAACGCAGGTTCCTGCCGTAAGCGAGATACTTCGGGAAAACGGTGCGATTGAAATAAAGCTGGCGGCGGATGAAAGTGAGAGACAGCTTTTCTGGAAGGGGCGTAAAAGTGCGTTTGCCGCCATGGGGAAGATAAGTCCCGGATACTATGTTCAGGACGGTGTAATTCCCAGGAGCACCTTGGCCAAGGTGCTTGGAGAGATAGGGGAGCTCGGCAGAAGGTACGGTCTTCGGGTTGCGAACGTCTTTCATGCGGGAGACGGGAATCTCCATCCGCTGGTGCTCTACGATCCTGAAGTTGAGGGGGAATCCGAGAAAGCCGAGGAACTTTCCGGGGAAATTCTCAGGGTATGCGTTGACGTCGGCGGCAGCATTACGGGAGAGCACGGTGTTGGCTTTGACAAGAAAAGGTTTCTTCCGCTTATGTTCAACGAGCAGGAAATAGACACGATGAATCTGGTGCGGTGCGCTTTCGACGAGGAGGGGCTCTGCAATCCCGGCAAGGTGTTCCCGACTCCTAGAACGTGCGTTGAGCCCGGGATGAAAAAACAAGGTCCCGAGACTACTCCTGCAAAGGAGATGGGGGAGCTTTTCTAGTAGAGCGGGTCCCGTGTTCGAGATTTAATGGTCCGTTCGTTTGAAAAAAAGATGTCTCACGTAACAGAACTCTACAAGATGGTTTCAAATTTCCATGTTCCCGGTTCCGGTGATACGGACTCGGGTGTTCCGGAATTCGGCTTCTCTCCCGAAGTAGTTCTCTATCCCGAAAGCGTCGAGGAGATATCCCGGGTTCTCGGGTTTGCTTCGCAGAAGGGCATCCGTGTTTTTCCTTTTGCGGGGGGCACCAAGCTTTTTCTTGGCAATCCGGTCTGTTCGGTCGGCGCGGCGCTTTCACTCAAGCGTCTTGGCAGGGTCCTGTTTCACGAGCCTTCCGACATGGTTTCCACGGTCGAATGCGGGATGGAGGTGAGGGAGTTTCAGAAAGCCGTCGGGCGTGAAAACCAGCTTTTTCCCGTGGATCCGCCGGGTCTTAACTCCGGAGCCACTGTGGGGGGACTTGTGTCGACAAATCTTTGCGGTCCAATGAGTACCAGATACGGTACGTGCAGGGAGCTTATCTTGGGAATCAGGGCCGTGAGAGCTGATGGTGAGATCATAAACTTGGGAGGAAAAGTAGTTAAAAACGTAGCGGGTTATGATATTCCTAAACTTATGGCAGGTTCGCTCGGAACCCTGTGCGTCTTAGTAGAAGCGACTTTCAGGTTATACCCACGCCAACCCTCTTCAAGAACCCTGGTTCTGGGTTTTGACAACCATGTTTCCTGTTCCCAGGCGGCTAGAGCGATATTTGCCGCGGATGTTGTTCCCACATGCTTTGAAATACTTGACGAGAGACTCTCTTCGGAATTTTCGGCTGCACCGGGGGCTAAAAGAAGCGTCCTGCTTAAATTCGACAGCTTCGAAGAGGCGGTGATCGAGCAGATAAAACAGGTGAGGGAGATAACCTCTGGAAAATCTGCCTCTTTCGTCGAGATGGGCGATGAGGATTCACGGAAGTTATGGGATTCGGCTAGGGAATTCCCGTTTTTGTCCGGGGCAAGTTTTTCCTCGAAGCTGACTCTCCCCGTAACTGCTTCAATCGAGATTCTTTCCGATATTGAGAGCAATCCTGCACTCTCGGGAGTCACAGTGCGCTGCCTTTCAAGGCCCGCTAGGGGGGTTGCGCTTGTTTCGGTAAGCGGTGAGGGTGAAGAGGCGGTCATAGCGGCACGTTTTCTTGAAAATCTTGCCGATTCGCTCGGGGGCCGTATCATGTTCTCCGGGGTCCGTCGCGAACTCAGGGAGAGGGTAAAAGCGTGGGGAGATTTCGGAGATGCGCTTTTTCTTATGAAGAACATCAAACGGCGTTTTGATCCGGGAAACATTCTGCCCGGCGAAAAAATATTCGATGCAGACTGAGGATACGGATTATGATAAGAAGGGAATCTGGTGAGGGATGGACTCTCATAACGCAGCCAAGCCACGCTTTTCTTTCTTCAAGAATAATGAATTTCTGGGGGAATGAGGATTTCGAGACTATCACTCCCAGAGACGAAGTGATGCTGGCGATAAAGGAACATGACTGCGGATGGGAGAAAACGGATTCCGCGGCCGATCTGAACCCGAGAAACGGCCATCCGAGAAATTTTATGGAGATGCGGCCTGAAAGCCAGTTTGAGATCTGGTCTGAGTGTTTCGAAAGACATGTAGGCGAGTATCCATACGCCTGCGCTCTAATAGCGCTTCACTTCTCCGAGCTTAATGAGAGGACTATATCCAAAGATCCGGACAACAAAGCGGCCGTTTCGCTTAGAGAGAAAATCGGGGAATTCCTGCACCGAAGCCTCGGGATCAGGGTAGGAGAGGGAAACCCGGACGGATACCTTTCCGCTGATATCCGGACTAACCTCAGGTTTCTTCAGGTGGGCGACATGATATCTCTCGCTCTTTGCCACGGATCAAGGTCGGTCACTATTCCGGACGTTCCGATTAATTACCTTGGAGACACGGTGGAGATAGCCCTGTCATCGGAAGACGGGCTTAACTATACTGTCTGCCCAAATCCTTTTTCTCGAGACTCTCTTTACTTTGATATATCCGGCAGAAAACTTGGGGAAAAATCGTTTGATGCCCAAGCGGAACTCAAAGAGGCTTTCCATAGCGCGGGTTTCGAGACTTTCGATTTTTCGATTTCTTCGGGAGCGGAGGGACGCAATGTCGCTTGAGACAGCTTTTGACAATACGGACCGGCCGAGCAGGAAGATAATACAGGACTGCGTTCATTGCGGTTTTTGCCTTTCATCCTGTCCTACCTACCTGGAGACCGGAAACGAGCTTGATTCTCCAAGGGGAAGAATCCATCTGATAAAAGCCGCGGAGGAGGGAAGAATCCCGATGGGCGAGTCGCTTGTAAAGCATCTTGACCTGTGTCTTGGGTGTCTTGCCTGTGAAACCGCATGTCCCTCGGGGGTCAAGTATGGAAGTCTGATAGAGATGTCGAGGGCACAGATCGAAAGGAGATTCAAGAGGGGACTGGGGGAGAAAATTCTCAGGGCCTTCATCTTCAAAATCTTTCCCTATCCGCAAAAGCTGAGGCTTCTTCTGCCGTTTGTCTACCTGATAAAAACACTTGGCCTGAAGAGGGTTTTCCCGCCGTGGCTTCTTAACAGAATAAGTCCCTCGGCTTCTTCCATGTTCCATATGCTGCCCGAGGTCAGTTCCGCTTTCGGGGAGACTCTTTCGGCTTTTTATCCGGCAATTGGAGAGAGAAAAAAGAAAGTTGCCCTTCTAAGCGGGTGCGTTCAGAGGGTTTTCTTCCCGGAAATAAACAGGGCGACGGTCGAAGTGCTTCGCGCAAGCGGTTGCGAAGTTTTTGTTCCCAAGAATCAGGGATGTTGCGGGGCCCTTTCTGTTCACTCAGGAAGGCTTGAGGAGGGAAGGGAGTTCGCAAGAAAACTGGTGGCCCTTTTCGCCACCTTAAACGTAGATGCCATAGTCGTCAATTCTGCCGGATGCGGTTCCACTATGAAGGAATACGCCGAGATCCTGCGCGGGGATCCGGTTTACTCCGAAGCCGCAGCGCAGCTCTCAGCGAAAACCGTGGACGTCATGGAATTTCTTTCGGATGCGGAAATAGGGGAGTCACTGCACCCTCTTGATATAAAGATCACTTATCAGGACGCGTGCCATATTGTTCACGGACAGGGGATACGCTCCGCTCCAAGAGAACTTCTGAGAAGTATCCCGGGACTGGAACTCGTCGAAATGCCGCGGTCGGATCACTGCTGCGGAAGCGCCGGGATATATAATATCGTGCAGACGGAAATGTCTGCCAAACTTCTTTCGGGGAAAATAAGCGAGATAGGGAAAACCGGCGCCAATTACCTGGCCGTCGGGAATCCCGGGTGCATGATACAAATCCGCAAGGGACTGCTTGGTTCAGATTCCAAAACCAAGGTTGTGCATCCAGTAGAAATTCTCAACTGGTCGCTGAGAGGCAGCATCAACTAGATGGATTGTGGAGACAGTTCTAGTCTAGCACAGAGTCCTTGCAGGCTTTCGCCACACGGAACTTCAGGACTTTTCTTGCAGGTATGCTGATTTCTTCACCAGTGGCAGGATTTCTCCCCATTCTGGCACTGCGATTGCTGATAACCAGTTTGCCGATTCCAGGAATCGTGAATTCTCCTTTTTCCTTTACCTCTTCACATGCAATTGACGCTATAGCATCAATAACGGTTTTGGCTGTCGCCTTGGTTATTCCCGCCTTCTCTGCCAAGCTGCTTGAAAGCTGGGATTTTGTTAAAGGTTTTCCGTTCACTAACATCCTCCTTAAAATCTCTTAATAATTATCGGGTTATTCTGGCTAAAAGTCAATCTGTTTTACCGATTGTTGCGAAATCGCCGGATTCTCAATATTGTTATGAATGTTTTTCTTATTGAAGCTTTTGTGGGTGGAAAATAGATGAGATCTTGGTTCAGGGAAAGAAAAATGAAGAGCTGGTTGACTCTGGCTTTAGTATTTCTTGGTTTCCTTTTGGTTCTTTTTCTTCTGTACGCAAGGTTTCTTCAAGAAAGGGAATCGAGTGCACAGCATCACTCTGAAGATAACGTCTACAGGCCCATAAAGGTGATGACGCCTGTAGCGTCCTCAGGTTCAGTTTACACCGAAGTTCTCGGAAGAGTCCGTGGCAAGCAGACCGTCTTGGTCCGAACGACTGTTTCGGGATGGGTAAAGCGGATAGATTCCGGCCGAGGTCAGGAAATCGAAAAGGACGGAATTATCCTCGAACTCTACGATTACCGCGTGGAAACGCGGCTTGACGAGGCAAAGTACAATCTTGAATCCGCCAAGGGGAAGCTTGCCGAGGCTGAAAGGGTATACCGCAGGAACGAGGCTCTTTTTGAGAAGGGAATAGTCTCTGAGGATGAAACCGAAGCGTCGCGAAACCTTCTTGAAACCGCCTCGGCCGGCGTAAAGGCCCTTGAAGCTTCTTACAAAAGGACCAAGTGGAATTACGAAAACCTCAAGGTTCGTTCCCCTATCCAAGGCCAGATTGTTGAAATCGTTCCCGACGTCGGACAGGAGACAAGAAACGGGGATGTGGTAGCCAAAGTCGTTAATCTAAGCGGCAGGAAAGTCATAGCCGGCGTGGATGTGTCCGTTGCCAGGAGTGTCAAACGGGGAGATGCTCTTGAGGTATCACTTACAAGAGACGGAACGGTGGAAACCGTCGCGGGCGAGGTTGACGGCGTGAGTCCGGGTTCTGATGATTTCTCGGGCACCTACGATATCGAGATTGCCATATCTGATCCCTTGGTAAAATGGTGGCCGGGGGAAATGGTTTCCGTGAAAATACCGCTCCAGACGCTTGATAATGTCGTCAGAATCCCCAAAACGGCTGTCTTGTCCGACAACAAAGAAAATTTCTCTTTCGTGCTGGTTGAAAAAAACGGAGAAGTTCTCAAGGCTAAAGTGGCGCCCACGTGGATAGACGATAATTCGGCCTACATATCCTTTGATTCGCTTCCCCCAGCTTCAAGAATAATAACCGAGGGGAACTTCGGCCTCCTTCCCGGTCAGCCGGTAAGGGTTGTCGACTGATTTTCCACCTCTCTGGGGTGTCTGGGTTCAGCAGGGGTTACTTCTGAGAAATTCGCATTTCTCCCGGATAATCTCTGTCGCCCTTTGTATCTCCTCGAAGGTGTTCTCCGGGCAGAAGCTGAATCTTACGCTTGAATATGCATGCTGTTCATCCAGTCCCATGGCGGTCAGAACGTAGGATGGCGTAACGTCGAAATTCGTGCACGCAGAACTTTGGGAACACCTTATTCCAGCCTCGTCAAGAAGGGAGACTAGTTCTCTTCCGTCAGTCCCGCCGAAATGGATATTGGTGGTGTTGCATACTCTTTCCCCGCCGCCACCGTTAACCGAGGTGTCCGGGATGGATTCAATTATTGTTTTCTCGAACCGGTCGCGAAGGTCTTTCATCTTTCCTGTGGCCTGCTTAAGCCTTGTGCACCTTATCTCGCAGGCGGTCCCGAAGCCCGCTACGCCTGGAAGGTTCTCAGTCCCGGGACGAAACCCTTCCTCCTGGAATCCTCCAAAAAGGAAAGGATTCACAAGCAGCCTGTCTTTTGCGTAGAGAACCGCGACACCCTGAGGACCGCTGATTTTATGAGCTGTGAAAGAGAGAAAATCCACGTGAAGCTTCGCAAGGTCCACCTCAAGCTTCCCTACGGCTTGGGCAGCGTCGGTATGGAGAAGCACTCCGTTTTTCCTGCAGACCTCGGAAATGCTCGCCATATCCTGTATAACTCCGGTCTCGTTGTTAACCCACTGCACGGAAACGAGGTCGGTTTTCTCGGAAATCGCGTTTTCGAGTCTTCGGATGTCAAGAACCCCCTGTCTATCCACCTCGAGCATTTCGATGTGCACGTCGTTTAGTTCGAGGAAATTGCACATCTTCATTATCGAGGAATGCTCTACTTGGGTTGTGACAACGCGCGGCTTCTCTTTTTTCCTCGTGCAGGAATAAAAAACCATGTTGTTTGATTCCGTGCCGGAACTTGTGAATATGAGGTCTTCGGGGGAGCATCCCACAAGATCGGAGGTCCGTTTGCGGGCAAGATCCATGCGGCGCCTCGCTCGCTCTCCAGCCGAATGGGCACTTGAGGGATTGCCGAAACCCTCACCCATGGCTTCGTGCATGGCCTCCGTTACTTCGGGAAGTGGTCTTGTGGTTGCGTTGTTGTCAAAGTAGATTTCGCCGGAAATGTCCTCTGTACACCCCATTGTAAAGCTAATAATACACGATTTTATGGCTAAGGTGTTTCTTCCGGCAGGTCTTCGGGCAGGAGAAGGGTTATGCAGGGTTCCTCGGAGTCTTTCGTTACCGGGCCCAGACAGGAAATAACCTGAAATTCCCGATCTTTTCCGTCTTTGGTAACCGAAGCGGTGAAATCGATCAGGTTGGTTCTCTTCGTCTTCCTGGTCGCCCTTATGGACGACACGAGCGGGGAAAGAATTTCTTTTAGTCTGGTGTTCTCGTCCTCGCCGCGGGCCGAGGCCTCGGAATCGGGCTCCATCATTTCCTTTTTAAGCGAGGAGGTTACAAATATGCGGATCATGAGGCCTGATTCCCTCGCCACGTTGGATACCTCAAACTGCTTTTCGAGTTCAAGGTCGGCCTCTCTCTCCAAACAGAATTTTTCCATTTCTCTCCCTCTTGATATCGGTAATATATACTAGATGGTTTAGCTGGTATATACAAAACGCCGTTGCGGCATCGGGAGAGTTTCCGCATGGACAAGACTGGAGAGATAAGATTTGTTCCCTTGAGGGGAATTCCGGAAGTGAGAGAGGGGGACAGTCTCGGGGAGATGATTCTGCGCGCCGCCGGCGACAGTGAGGGATTTTCGTTTCTCGACGGGGATATAGTCGTAATTGCGCAGAAGGTGGTCTCAAAGGCCGAAGGCAGGGTAGTTAATCTTTCCCAGGTGGAACCTTCGGGTTTTGCGGTTACGGTCTCCGAGGAGGTTTCAAAGGATCCGAGGCTCGTGGAAGTGATTTTGGGTGAAACTAGGAGAATCGTGAAAATGGACGAGAGAGAAACCGGCAAGGGAAGGCTTATAGTTGAGACGACCGGAGGGCTTGTGCTGGCAAACGCCGGTGTTGATGCTTCGAACGTTTCCGGGGGCGAGGATGTCACACTTCTTCCGCTTGATTCCGATCGCTCCGCCGGGGTTATAAGGAAACATATAGAACAGGAAACCGGGAAGCACGTAGCCGTCATAATAAGCGATACTGTGGGACGTCCCTGGCGGGAAGGGCTTACCGACATCGCCATTGGGTGTAGCGGCATGAGGCCACTTTCTGACCGCAGGGGAGAGACCGACACCAAGGGTCTTCTGCTTACGGCAACCGAGATGGCGACTGCGGACCAGGTGGCGTGTGCTGCGGGTTTGCTGATGGAGAAAACCGCGGCGCTGCCCGTTGTGATAGCGCGCGGGGTTGACTACATCCGGGGGGAAGGAAGTTCGGATGAACTGATCAGAGATCCGGCCCATGACCTGTTCAGGTAATTTCCTCGAATTCCATGAAAGATTTTTTCGAAAAAAACTTCCTCCTCATCTCTCACCGTGGCGCGAGTCATTACGAACCGGAAAATACTCTTCGCTCTTTCCGCAGGGCCCTGGACATGGGGGCTGGGGTGATAGAGTTCGATGTGAGGAAGAGTCTTGACGGCCGCTTGGTCGTCATCCACGATCGGACGGTCGACAGGACCACGGATGGTAAAGGAGCCGTTTCGGGGAAGACGCTTTCCGAACTCAGGTCTCTTGACGCCGGTTGCGGGGAGCGGATACCGACTCTTGAAGAGGTCTTTGAGAATTTCGCGGGGCGCTGCGGACTGGTGGTCGAACTTAAGGAAAAAGGCACGGAAGAAGAAACGGTCTCCCTTATCAAAGCTCATGGTCTTATAAAAGATGTCGCGGTGGTTTCTTTCCGCAAGGACTGTCTTCGTGCGGTAAGGGAGCTTGATCGTTCCGTTGCTACGGGACTTATTACGGTTTTCGGCTTCGGGTGCGTGAAGAAGGCCCTTTCCCTGGGTTGCCGGGTAGTTGCTACAAATCACTGTTTTATGACGCGCCGCCTTGCTTCAGAAGCCCGAAGAAGAGGTCTTTTCGTGTGCTGCTGGACAGTTAATGACCCGAAGCGAGCCGAAAAACTGGCGGGGATGGGCCTTAACGGGGTAATTACAGACAAGCCCGACCTGCTCTAAGGCCTGCTTACGGTTGCGCGTTGCCGTGATTTACGCAGTCAATCGGTTATTATCCGGTACCAGATATGCTGTTTGACTGACGGTGAGGAAATGCCGCCTGACTCCATAAGTTCCATATATCTTGACTATAACGCGACCACGCCCCTTGACCCGCGCGTTCTGGAAGAGATGACTTCCTATTTCGCCGAGAACTACGGGAACCCTTCCAGCATTCATTCTCCCGGAAGCGTCGCGCGTGCGGCGGTTGATTCCGCCCGGGAAAGAGTATCGGATTATCTCGGAGCGAGGCCGGGAGAGATAGTTTTTACTTCCGGGGGTAGCGAAAGCAACAATTTCGCCATAAAAGGCCTTGCCTACGCCCTTTCCGACAGAGGGAACCACTTGGTTACAACCGCGGTCGAGCACGCATCGTGTCTTGAGACGTTCAGGTTTCTTGAGCGTAGCGGTTTCGAGGTCACTTACCTTCCGGTGGATTCCTTCGGACTGGTTTCCCCCGATCAGTTCCGGGAAGCGATTACCGAGCGCACGATTCTTGTCTCCTGTATGTACGTGAATAACGAGACCGGGGTTATAAGCCCGATTCGCGACATAGGAGAGATTGCCCGCGAGAGAGGAGTGGTTTTCCATACAGACGCGGTCCAGGCCCTGGGGAAAATGGAAATCAACCTTGCTGATCTGCCGGTGGATATGGCGTCTTTTTCCTCTCACAAGATTTGCGGTCCCAAGGGGGCGGGCGCTCTTTACGTAAGAAAAGGAATCGGCCTTGAGCCTTTCGTGCACGGCGGGGGGCAGGAGAGGGGAAAGAGATCGGGAACGGAGAACGTGGCGGCCGTCTGCGGATTCGGTTACGCGTGCGAGCTTCTCTGTGCGGAGCTTGAGACGGAAAACGAAAGACTGGGGAAGCTGCGCGACCGTCTTTTCGAAGAGCTTTCCCGGAGGGTAGGGGATGTTTACCTGAACGGACATCCCGACGCGAGAGTCTCAAATACCCTTAACGTTGGCTTTCCCGGCACTCCGGGCGACTCCGTGGTGATGAATCTCGATACCGCAGGCGTAGCGGTTTCAACTGGTTCCGCCTGCTCCGAGGGAAACGTCGATCCTTCCCACGTGTTGATTGCCATGGGACTCAAAGAACAGGAAGCGCTTTGCTCGGTCAGGTTCAGCTTCGGTCGTTTTACCCGTTCGGAAGAAATTGACAGAGTGATCGAGCTTCTTCCCGCCATAGTGGAGAGAATAAGGACGCTTCAGGATTTCTGATGGGATGTCCGGGAACCGCTTGATGGCGAGTTAATCTGCGGAGAAATTTGGCAGAAAGCCAAATTCTGGACCAAAATTATGGTTGGTCACTGTAAATTTCCTAAAACCTGCGGTAAAATGGAAGAAGAAGAAAGGACAGCAAGTCAGGAACCAGACCGGCGGTTTTGTTCCCTGTAGATTTTCCGATGGAAAAAAACATCAACATATCCATATTTGAAGTTGTCGGGAGTTCCTTATGCGTCGCCTCGGATGATGGACATAAAGTGTACCATCGCCTTGTCGCCGCACTTGGCAAGAATCTGCATGTCTGCCTGTCTTTCCGCAACATTTCCACGCTCACATCGGCATTTCTCAATACGGCAATAGGCCAGTTGTACGGAGAGTTTGATGAAAAACGGATTCGGGAACTGCTGAAAGTGGAAGACATCGAACCTGATGACGTAGCGTTGCTCAAGCATGTTGTTGTCAATGCCAAGCAGTACTTTGAGGATGAAGCGGCTTTCGGGAAAGCACTTCTGGAAACAACCGAAGATTGAAGCAATGAAGAGTCAGGCCGTCCATGTGAGAAACTACTCCTTCGGACCTCAGGACAAGCTGTTTTTCGATGCCAATATCTGGATGTTTCTCTACGGCCCGCAGGGGCAAAACAATCTTCCTGGTAACAGGATGTCAGTTTATTCTTCCGCATTTAGCCGTATCCTTAAGGCGCAAAGCCGTATTTATATTGATGTTCTTATAGTTTCGGAATTTATTAATACCTACGCGCGACGGAAATGGGAGATATTTAAGGCAACTGATCGTTCTGGCAGAGGCAGCGAAAGCTTCAAGAATTTTCGCAACAGTTCTGATTTCAACCCCGTTGCCAAGGAAATCGCCGACAAGACTAGGCGGATTCTGAAACATTGTCGCAAGATTGAAAGTGGCTTTGAAATATTGGAGATGGACAGCTTGATTAAAAGGTATGAAAACGGAGGCACGGATTTCAACGACCAGGTTTTCATGCAACTGTGCAAAAATAGAGAATTCAAACTTGTAACGGATGACCGTGATTTCAAAAATCAGGGAATATCCATACTGACGGCCAATGGTCGTTTGCTGAGATAGCCTTCGTGTCATCAAATGCTGAATTTGATGAATCGCAATTGCCACAGGCGTTGAGACTCCGGGGGACGGGTTCCATCAGGACTGCCAACGTTTTTAACGGCATTATAACGGTTTTGGAGGTATCGGCATGAAATTCTATCTGCCGGAAATCAGGAATGACTTTGAAGGCTTTGCGGCCCTGACCCAACTCTATTCTCAGACCAGGAATTGTCTTTTTGAGAATATCGAAATCGACATGCGGGCAACAAGCTGGTTCGATGCCGACATGTGTTCGGTATTCGGGGCGATTCTCTATAGCTTGAGGAGCAACCTGAATAATGTCACCTTGACCAACATACCCCCAGGCGTGAAACAAATTCTATCGAAAAACGGTTTTCTTGTTCATTACGGACAGGCGTTGAATATTGCTGACCACTGGGGAACAACCATTTTCTACAAACGGTTCAATATCGGCGAAAGGCGCTATTTTTCTGATTATATAGATAATGAATTCATTAATCGTGAAGAGATACCGCAGATGTCCCACGCTCTTCTTAAAAAATTCAGGGAGAGCCTTTTCGAGATATTCGACAATTCCATGATCCATTCTAGAACGGAATTGGGGGTTTTCAGCTGCGGACAATTTTTTCCTAATCGAAACAGACTTGACTTTATTGTTGTCGATTTGGGCGTCGGCATTCGAAAAAAAGTATGCGACCATCTGGAGTTTGATATTTCGCCGGAACAAGCCATTGAATGGGCCACTCAGGAAACAAACACAACCAAGAGAGGTACTCCCGGCGGGCTAGGATTAAAACTCCTTTCCAACTTCATTGACTTAAACAGCGGTCGCATACAGATCGTTTCTGACGCGGGATACTGGTGTCGAAAGAATCGGAACACCATTACTAGACGGCTGGACCACCCGCTTCCCGGTACCGCGGTAAGCCTAGAGATAAACACCGCAGATACCAATTCCTACCGACTTTCCCACGAAACTAGTCTCGACGATATTTTCTAAACAATTTAGCCGTTGCCTTATTATGCATGCTGCTGAACCAACAGGGTTTTTCGTAAACTTTCGCGCTGTTTCCAAGATCAATTTTCTAGAC
>JAPOQQ010000170.1 GCA_026710625.1 Candidatus Dadabacteria bacterium
CCGAATTCCCTGTTAGGATAGAGCCAGTTTATTTTCTCGTCGTAGCGGTATCAAGCCTGCTTATATGCTTTCTTGCGACTCTCTACCCGTCTTACAGGGCTTCGAGAGAAAACCCCGTGGAGTCATTGAGATATGAGTGAGATGCTGTACAAGGTCAGGGGACTTGGAAAGGTTTTCAATAAGTCGGGCAGCAACGTGTGCGCTCTTGGCGGAGTGAATATGGATATTTTTGCAGGAGAAACTCTCGGAATCGTTGGGGTGTCGGGTTCGGGGAAAAGCACCCTTCTTCACATACTTGGTACTCTTGAGCCCCCGACAGAAGGTTCTGTTCTCTACCGTGGGAAAGATCTTTTCAGCCAAAATG
The DNA here is from genome assembly GCA_026710625.1 of Candidatus Dadabacteria bacterium. GTDB lineage: Bacteria > Desulfobacterota_D > UBA1144 > Nemesobacterales > Nemesobacteraceae > Nemesobacter. The sequence goes on from JAPOQQ010000170.1 coordinate 365, forward strand.
AAGAAGAACTTTCGGTTTTCAGAAACTCGGAAATTGGATTTATTTTTCAATTTCATTACCTTCTTATAGAATTCACTGCACTTGAAAACGTCATGATGCCGTGTCTTATAGACAGGCAGAGTTCCGCCGCGGCGAAACAGAAAGCCTGTGAAGTGCTTGAGAGGGTGGGACTTTCTGAGCGCCTTAATCATCTTCCCGGCGAGCTTTCCGGGGGAGAGCAGCAGAGAGTGGCGATCGCCAGATCAATTGTCAGGGGACCGAAGGTAATACTTGCCGACGAGCCCACCGGGAATCTTGATAAAAAAACGGGATTCTCGGTTCTTGATCTGTTCTGCAAGCTTAACGAGGATTACGGGGTTACGGTCATCATGGTTACGCACAACGACGAATTTGCGAAGAGAATGAAAAAAACTGTTAAAATATCAGACGGGATGGTTGCCGATGCGAACTAAAAGTCTTCTATTTTATTTGGCTGTTTTTCTTGTCATGGCGACGTTTTCAACCGCGGGTCCCATGGCGCAATCCCCCCCTGCCGGAGAAGAACTTGAGGAATATCAGTCCTTCAAGGGCACAATCGCCGAGGTGGCAGTTTCTGGCAACCGGAGAACCGAAACCTCCCTTATAGATCTCAATATAGAGACCAAGCAGGGCGATGAATATTCCTCGCAGATGGTAAAAGAGGATCTGAAAAGGATATACGAACTTGATTTCTTCCAGCAGGTTCTTGTTGACGTTAAGCCAATTGAAGATGGCCTCAGGGTTGAGTTTATCGTTGAAGAGAACCCGGTACTCGCTGACCTTAAGCTTTCTGGAAACGACAAACTAAAGGAAGATGACATAAAGGAAGCTGTGGCATTTAGAGAAGGACGCATCGTAAGCCTGAGGAAGATAACGGAAGGCAGGGAGATAATACTTGCCCTTGCTTCCGATAAGGGTTTGGTTGGAACTGAGGTCGAATATGAGATCGAACCCAGGGGAGATGGAGTCGTTGACGTTGTTTACAGGATTGACGAGGGAGATAGAAAGTACATAAAAGAAGTCGAGCTTGTCGGAAACAGCAAAATTGAGACGAAGAAGATCAGAAAAAACATGTATTCAAAGCCCAAATATTTTCTCTCTTTTATAACGAAGAGGGGGCTTTTCAAAATTGAAGAGATAAAGAGGGATTCCGACAGAATAAAAGCGGTTTACATTGATAACGGATATCTTGACGTAGGGGTTTCTGAACCTGGAATTCGTTACGATGAGGGAAAAGACGGCTATGTGGTGAGTTTCTCAATAGAAGAAGGGGTTCAGTACAAGGTATCCAGGATAACTTTCTCCGGGGAACTGGCTGGAGACCAGGATGAAATCCGCCCGGAACTCGAGCTCTTGCCGGACTCTGTTTTCAGTAGTTTCGTTCTTCAGGCCGACATCGGGAGAATAGCCGATTTCTACGGGGACAAAGGATATGCTTTTGCTAACGTAACTCCTGATGTGCGGCTTGATAAGGGAAACAACCTTGTCAGTATCGATTACTCGATTGAAAAAGGCGGGGAAGTACACATAAGAAACATAAATATTTTGGATAACACCAGGACTAGAGACCATGTTATAAGAAGGGAACTTTCACTTGAGGAACAAAGCCTATACAGCGTTTCCAATCTAAGGGCCGCCCGCTACGAGGCTGCTCGCCTCGGTTACTTTGAGGATACCATTGAGGTGCTAACCCATAGGGTTGAGGGAACAGAGGATCTTCTGGACGTCGACATAAAGGTTGAGGAACGTCCCACCGGATTTTTCAGCTTCGGCGGGGGAGTAAGTTCCGTGGAGAATTTCCTTTTTGCGGGTCAGATACAGGAATCCAACCTTTTCGGATACGGCAAAACCCTCTCTCTGGATGCCCAGATCGGGGGCGTAACCAAGACCTTAAGTCTTAACTACCGGGATCCGTATCTTTTCGGTACCAACTGGCTCCTGGATATCAGCATGTATGCTCATGACAGAGATTACAGGGATTTTGAGAGAGCGGCCAGGGGTGTTTCTCTGGGAGTGGGAAGAAGGATAAAGAGATATTTCCAAGTCCGGGTTTTCCAGGAATTCTCAAAACAGGACGTCCACAATGTCCGGGGGGATGCACAGCTCGTCCTGTCCGAAACGGAAAGAACTATAGTTTCGACCGGGGTAGGGCTATCTTGGGATAAAAGAAACAATTATCTCGATCCCACGAAGGGTTTTCTTCTGAGTACGGCGGTTGAGTACGCCGGGCTTTTTGCGGGCAACACCGAATTTATAAAGTACAACGCCACGGCCAAATCTTGGATTCCGTTCTGGAAAGGTACATATTTCGCCGCAAAGGCGAATTATGGGCTCTTGCATCTCATAGATGCTGGCGATGATCTTGTCGTGGAAGAGAGGTACTTTCTCGGCGGTCCGAACACACTAAGAGGCTTCCGCTACAGAAGGGTGGGCCCCAGAAGGCCTACCGACACGGGGGGTTATGTAATAATTGGTGGTGTTCAGCAAGTTCTGGCATCACTTGACTTTGTTGTTCCATTAAGCAAAACTGTCGGGCTTAAGGCCGTAGCTTTCTTTGATGTAGGTAATGCTTTTGACGAGGATGAGTTCAGTCTTAATCCTTCGAATCTCAGAAAGGATGCTGGTTTCGGTATCAGGTGGATATCTCCTCTGGGGCCAATGAAGCTTGATATCGGATTCCCGATAGGCGAAAGGCTTAGGGATGAGGAAAAATATGAAGTACAGTTTACAGTTGGGAATTTATTCTGATCAGGCAATTTATTTCTTAAGGAGGCATTGGATTAAATGAGAAGATGTTTTTTACTTGCTGCCGGATTTTTCATGTTATTTACATTTTCTGCTTACGCTCAGCAGAAAATAGCTTACATAGATATTAAGCAGGTTATCAGGGATTCAAAGGCCGGAAAGGCCGCCAATGCTTCGTTCCAGAAGGAAGTTGAAGCCAAAAGGGCCGTAATAGAGCAGAAGAGAAAAGCTCTTGAAGACATGAGACAGGATGTCATACAAAACGGAGCGGTGATGAGCGAAAGCAAAAGAAGAAACCTTGCCGAGACCATAGAGAAAAAGCAGAAGGATATGGAGAGGACTAGAGAGGACATAAGAATTGAACTTCAGAGGAAGGATCTCCAGTTGACCCAGAACGTCCTTAAGGATATAGAAGCTATAGTTAACAAAATAGGTCAGGAGGAAGGATTCGACATTATCGTCGAAAAAACCGAGGCAGGTATTCTCTTCGGCAGCCCAGCTACAGACATAACCAAGAAAGTCATATCGGTTTACGACGCTTCCAGATAAATGAAGTTGGGTGTAGATGAAATAAAGGAACTTATTCCTCACAGAGAACCTTTTCTGTTCGTTGACTCTGTTTTGGAAATTGAAAAGGGCAAAAAGATTGCCGCCGAGAAGCTGTTTTCCCCAGAGGAATTTTTTTTCAGGGGACATTTCCCCGGCAACCCTATAGTTCCAGGAGTGATAGTTACCGAAGCAATGGCCCAGGCCGGGGGAGTGCTCTTTAATTATTCTTTTGGAGAAGAACTGAAAAAAGAGGGTTTTGACAATGCCTATTTGATGGGTCTTGATCGTTGCCGGTTCAGAGCCCCGGTGGTTCCGGGTGACAAGGTGATTCTTGAGGTGGAACTGGTGAGAAGAAGATCGAGAATAATATTTTTTTCAGCGAAGGCTTCTGTGGATGGAAAAGAAGTGGCACAGGCAGAGATTTCTGCTTGCCTAGTATGATTCCCGGTGGGTTTTCTCACCTTGGATTCCCGCAACTTTTTAATTATTTTTTCGCTTGTTGA
>JAPOQQ010000171.1 GCA_026710625.1 Candidatus Dadabacteria bacterium
ACGTTTCCGCTCTCATCGCAGAGCCTGTTCTTGATTCCCGGACATTCGCTCTCAAGTTCCTCTATGAGTGCGGATACCGTGGATGCTTCTATGTCAAGCTCGTCCCTGTCTCCCGAGAGCTTTCTAAGAGGGGTTGGAATTCTTACCGATACCATGTTTTTCTCCCGTTTTTTCCTAGGTTTATCCGAAATTTTGCTTCTAACCGGATATTATGACTATAACACGTAACGCTAGAGTTTTTTACTGTTGTATAGCTCTTCAAAGGCCTCGAGGGAGGGTTCTATCACCACTGGCTTTCCAAGAGTTCCCTCGACGGCATCCTGAGTCTTAAGACCGTTTCCCGTTATCGACACCACGATGGGCTCGTCGCGGGGAATTTTTTCCTGGTCTATGAGCTTTTTCGTTACTCCCAGCGTTACTCCACCAGCGGTTTCGGTGTAAATGCCTTCGGTTCTTGCAAGAAGTTTTATCGCGTCCACTATTTCGTCATCGCTTACGTCCTCAGCCGCTCCGCCACTTTCCCTTATTATGTTCATCGCGTAGTAACCGTCGGCCGGAGTACCAATGGCGAGGGATTTCGCTATGGTGTCCGGTTTTACGGGCTTGAACATCTCCCAGTCGTTTTTAAATGCGGTCGATATGGGTGAACATCCAGTTGCCTGAGCGCCGTATACTTTTGAACCTTGGGGTTCCACGATCCCGAGCAACTCAAACTCCTTTATAGCCTTCCAGACCTTGGTGAGAAGAGAACCGCTTGCCATAGGAACCACTATGTGCTTTGGGGCTTTCCATCCGAGTTGCTCCATCACCTCAAACGCATATGACTTGGAACCTTCGGAGTAGTAAGGCCTCATGTTTATGTTTACAAAGGCCCAGTTGTATTTGCTGGCAATTTCGCTGCAAAGCTTGTTTACCTCGTCGTAACCGCCTTTTACGCCTATGAGATTCGCTCCATAGACTATGGTGTTGAGTATTTTTGACTGTTCAAGGTCGTGGGGAATCAGTATGATGCTTTTCAGATTTCCAGAAGCGGAAATCGCTGATACGGAGTTTGCCAGGTTTCCTGTGGATGCGCAGCCGGTTGTCTCGAATCCGAACTCTCTTGCCTTTGAGAGGGCTACGGATACTACCCTGTCCTTAAAAGAGAGGGTGGGGTAGCAGACCGCGTCGTTTTTCACGTAGATTTCCGAAACCCCGAGCTCCTTTGCAAGGTTCCTTGCCCGCACAAGTGGAGTGTACCCTACCTGTGTTCCGAGGGTGGGTTCGGAATCGATGGGAAGAAGCTCTTTGTATCTCCATATGTTCTGCGGACGGGAAGTTATTTTTTCTTTTGAGATATGTTTTTTTATCTCGTCGTAGTTGTATACGGCCTCAAGAGGACCGAAGCACGTCTCACAGACGTATTTCGGTTCCTTGGGATAAAGCTCGCCGCATTCCTTGCATTTAAGAGATTCTACGAAACCCATGGTGCCTCCAAAAGGTCAATTGGGACTAAAAATTACCCTAAAGGCTTTTGATGTCAAAGAAATTCTGCGACTGGCACTGCAGGTTTTAAAGAAGTTTTTGCTCATCTCGTCCGTAATAAGGGGCTCCGGGTTTTTTATTCACAATGAGGCTTTCAGGTACACTTTCACGCAAAAAGGAGACCCTGATGAACGTAATTAGCGAGGACGGATTCTCAATACATGGCTTCAAAGTCGGCGAGAGCGACAGCAACTACAATTATCTGGTGGCGTGCGAGGAAACCGGGGAATGCGTAGTAATAGACCCTCTTGATCCGATCACTCTTCTTGAAATCATAAGAAAGAGAGATTACAGGGTTAAATACGTCGTGAATACCCATGCCCATCCAGACCATATTTACGGAAACAACCCCATAATAAAGGTTTTTCTCTCCTCGAAGATACTTATTCATCAAACGGCCCTTGACTATGTCGCTCCAAGAAGCGAAGGCATAGAGGAAGGAGACGAGATAGATTTCGGAAAACAGAGACTTCAGGTGATTCATACTCCGGGACACTGCCCGGAACATATCTCCTTTATAATCGGGGACAATATTTTCCTGGGCGATACGGTATTTGTTTCAGGATGCGGAAACGTAAAGTTCAGGGGGAAGGTCGAGGATCTATACGAGACCTTCGCCTTTAAGCTCTCGGGTCTTCCCGACAGCCTCAGGATGTTCTGCGGTCATGACTACGCAGAAACTAATCTCAAATTCGCTCTTGAACTCGCACCGGAGAACAAAGCCGCGAAGAAAAAACTCGGGGAAATCTCCGAGGACAAGTTTCCCCGTTCAACTCTGGGGGAGGAGAGAACTTATAATCCTTTTATGAGAACCAGTGATCCGGCCATTGTGGACTCGCTCAGGGAAGAGGATCCGTCTTTGGGAAGTGACCCGATGGCGGTTTTCATAAAGTTAAGAGAACTCAGGAACATATGGTAGACTCCGTGTCTTTCCTTGTTCCCGTAAAACGGTGTTTACCGGTAGGGAAAAAAGAAGAATATAAAACCTCTCAACAAGGCAGGGGAGAATGAGTACGGAAAATAGCGACACAAAAGTCTCCGCGCAGCTCGAGGTTCTTTCGAGAAAAAAGATAATTTTCCTCGACGGTGCCATGGGCACGATGATCCAAAGGCAAGCACTCGAAGAAGAGGACTTCAGGGGAGATCTGTTCTCTGACCATCCTCTGGATCTAAAAGGCAATAACGACCTGCTTTCCCTGACCAGACCCGACGTCATATATGAGATCCACAAAAAATACTTTGAGGCCGGCTGCGACATAGTTGAGACCAACACCTTCAGTTCCACCTCAATAGCTCAGGCCGATTACGGCCTTGAAGGCTGGGTGAGGAACCTTAATGTCGAATCGGCGAAACTCGCAAAGAAGGCAGCCTCTGACTTTATGGAGAGAAATCCTGAGAGGGTTTGTTTCGTCGCCGGAGCGCTGGGTCCGACCAATAAGACGGCATCAATGTCCCCTGACGTGAACGATCCGTCGTACAGGGCAGTTTCTTTTGAACAGCTAGTTGAGGCTTACCGCGAGCAGACGGAAGCTCTTGTTGAGGGAGGAGTGGATATACTTCTGCCCGAAACCACTTTTGACACACTTAACCTAAAAGCGGCCATATATGCCATTGAGAGCTTTTTCGATGCGCGTGGAGGGGAAAGGATTCCGGTCATGATCTCCGTTACCATAACGGATCGTTCCGGGCGCACTCTTTCGGGGCAGACTGTGGAGGCTTTCTGGAACTCCGTTCGCCACGCAAAGCCCTTCAGCGTCGGTATAAACTGCGCGCTGGGGGCAGAAGACATGCGTCCTTACATAGAGGAACTCTCGCGAATAGCTGACTGCCGCATAAGCTGCTACCCGAATGCCGGACTTCCAAACCCGCTGAGCGAGACGGGATACGACGAAACTCCGGAGATTACCTCTACTCTTCTTCTGGATTTCGCAGAGAGCGGTTTTCTCAACATAGTCGGCGGATGCTGCGGTACCACCCCCGAGCACATAGAAATGGTGGTTGAAAAACTCAAGAACATCCTACCAAGAGAAATCCCAGTTCGCGAAGACGCAACCAGACTAAGCGGTCTTGAGCCCCTCACCATAACCTCTGATACCGAAGGGCCTTTCATAATGGTTGGGGAGAGGACCAACGTCACGGGTTCTCCGAAGTTCGCAAGACTTGTAAAGGAAGAAGACTATGAAGGAGCTGTTTCGATAGCTCTTCAACAGGTGGAGAACGGGGCGAACATAGTAGACGTTAATTTCGATGAAGGACTTCTTGACTCTGAAGCCTGCATGAAGCGGTTTCTCAACCTTATCGCGTCGGAACCTGAGGTGACCAGGGTTCCAGTGATGATAGACAGCTCCAAGTGGTCCGTTATTGAGCAGGGGCTTAAATGTATTCAGGGCAAATGCATTGTAAATTCCATAAGTCTTAAGGAAGGCGAGGAAGTGTTCTGTGAACAGGCCAAAGCGGCAATGCGCTACGGTGCTTCAGTGGTGGTAATGGCTTTTGACGAAAAAGGCCAGGCGGCCTCAAAAGAGGACAAGGTGGAAATCTGCAAAAGGGCTTACCGCATATTAACTGAAAAAGTGGGCATGGATCCCTGCGACATAATCTTTGACCCGAACATACTTACTGTCGGAACCGGGATCGAGGAACACAATTCCTACGCCGTCGATTTCATCGAGGCCGTTAGGGAAATAAAAAAATCCTGTCCCAAGGCTCTCACAAGCGGCGGAGTAAGCAACATATCCTTCTCCTTCAGGGGAAACAACATAGTGCGCGAAGCTATGCACAGCGCATTTCTTTACCACGCCATAAAAGCCGGGCTTGACATGGGAATAGTAAACGCTGGAATGCTCACCGTTTACGACGACATTGCCCCCGAGCTTCTTGAAAAGGTGGAAGACGTGCTTCTTAACCGTCGCCCCGATGCCACAGAGCGTCTTGTTGAGCACGCAAAACATTTTGAAGGTGTAAAGTCCGCGAGTTCAGAAAAAGAAACTAAACAGTGGAGAGAATTTGGGGTTGAAAAACGTCTTGAACACTCTCTTGTAAACGGCATAGCGGATTTTATTGAGGATGATACCGAAGAAGCCAGGATCAAATATGGAGTTCCGCTTAATGTTATTGAAGGCCCCCTTATGGATGGAATGAAAGTGGTCGGCGATTTGTTTGGCGATGGGAAAATGTTTCTTCCCCAAGTAGTAAAAAGCGCAAGAGTAATGAAAAGGGCCGTTGCGCACCTTCAGCCCTTTATGGAAAAGGAAAAAGAGGGGAGTAGCGGAGCTAAGGGAAAGTTCGTTATAGCTACCGTGAAGGGAGATGTGCACGATATAGGGAAAAACATCGTGTCTGTGGTTCTCGGTTGCAACAACTACGAAGTAATAGACCTTGGGGTAATGGTTCCCTGCGAGAAAATACTCAACGTCGCGAGAGAAAATCGAGCAGACTTCATAGGGTTAAGCGGGCTGATCACGCCCTCCCTTGACGAAATGGTGTATAACGCAAGAGAAATGGAACGGGAAGGTTTCAAAATCCCTCTTCTTATAGGCGGGGCCACAACAAGCAGGGCTCATACGGCGATAAGAATAGCTCCGGGTTACAGCGGCATAGTTGATCACGTAGCTGATGCTTCGCTTGTGGTAGGTGCCTGCAACGAGATGCTGGATCCGGAAAAAGCCCGGCTTTACATGGAAAAACTGAAAAAAAGCAACTCCGAGCAAAGACAGCGTTTTGAAAAAGCCCGAGGCCAGACGGAATATGCCCCCATAGAAAAGGCCAGAGAAAAAGCGTTTCCGACTGACTGGGAGAATATCGAAATAGAGTGCCCGGGGCGGCTTGGAGTTTTTGTATTCGACAACATCTCTCTTGAAGAAGTCGCCGGTTACATCGACTGGTCTCCTTTTTTCTGGGCATGGGAACTTAAAGGAGTTTTCCCGAAAATACTTGAGCACCGCGAAAGAGGAGATCAGGCAAAAAAACTTTATCGGGAGGGCCAGACACTCCTTAAGCAGATAATCTTGGAGAAGGTTTTCACCCCCCGTGCTGTTGTCGGAATCTTCCGTGCAAACAGTGCCGGAGACGATGTTGAGATCTACGGAGAGGAAAAAGAGGTCCAGGCGGTGTTTCATTTCCTAAGACAGCAGGAAATGCGCTCTAAGCAAGGCCCCCATTACTGTCTTTCCGATTTTGTAGCGCCAAAGACCTCGGACAGAGAAGATTACATGGGGGGCTTTGTGGTGACTGCGGGGGAGGGGGTTGAGAAATTCTCCGAGGATTTCAAGCAAAAAGGGGATGATTACAATTCGATTATGGCAAGTGTTCTGGGAGACAGGATAGCCGAAGCTCTTGCCGAGATGGTCCATAAAAAAGTAAGAGATCTTTGGGGGTACGGAAAAGATGAAAAGCTCAGTTCCGAAGACTTGGTAAACGAAAAATACAGGGGTATAAGACCTGCTCCCGGTTACCCTTCATGTCCAGACCACACGGAAAAAAAGATTCTCTGGGATCTTCTCGATGCAGAAAAACACACCGGTGTATCGCTTACTGAGAGCTTTGCCATGACTCCGCCAAGTTCGGTTTCAGGATTCTACATGGCTCATCCCGAATCAAGATATTTCTTTCTTGGGAAAATACTGAAAGACCAAGTTCTGGATTACGCAAAAAGAAAAAGAATCGCTTCTGAGGAGGCGGAAAAGTGGCTCCGACCGAATCTCGGATACTGAGAATTTTCTTCGCAAAATCGAGGGCTTACTTGACAAACGGCTTTAAAATATCTAGAGTGAAAAATCAGGTTCTAGCCTTACTGATTTTTAAAACGTCATGAAAAAATCGGACATTGAAAAGGAGCTTTCGCGGAGATTTGACCTCAATTCCGTAGAATCCAGAAAGGTTCTGGACGCTATAATTAACGCCATGACCGAGATGCTTCGTGATGGGGAAAGAATAGAAATAAGACATTTCGGAAGTTTCTTTACAAAAAATTACGAGCCTTATGAAGGAAGAAATCCCAGAACAGGCGAAAAAATATACATCGGCGAAAAAACCCTTCCACTGTTTAGGGTAAGTAGCTGGCTTGCCCCGAAACTTACAGAAAAAAGCAGTGATGAATGACAGACCACGGCTTAGGTCTGCTAACAACCCTTCTTTTATAATCGTCCCAGATGCCTTTGCTTGATATCCTTGTTTATCCCGCTCCTGAGTTAAAGAGGAAATCCCTGCCCGTGGAGGAACTAGATGAGGACCTTGAGCGTCTTTTGGATGATATGACAGAGACGTTACGCGATGCGGATGGCGTCGGACTTGCGGCTCCACAGGTCGGCAGGAATATCCGGGTCCTAGTAGTTGATGTACCTTTACCTGAGAGTGATGA
>JAPOQQ010000172.1 GCA_026710625.1 Candidatus Dadabacteria bacterium
AAAAGAAAACAGACTTTTTGCTCGCTGTTTGACAGGAAAATTCCTGACGTGTTAAAGTCTGTTTTGAGGAAGAAGAAAAAGAGATCCAGGTGTTCACTTTAAATCGGAATCGCTGTTCATTTATTCTGGAATAAGCACCATTCTGGTAACTTTCCCGCAGCTTCTCTTCCGACAGTCTCTTCCCCTGCAAGCAGTAAAGTTCCACGTCGTCCGCAGTTTTCACGTTTAATCTTGGTATGCAGTCGCAATCGGGACGTATATTGATCAGGTATTTCCCTTCCGAGGGAATGAACAGATCCCCTGATCTTATTTCATTGTCGGGAAGATTGTCGTTCCCAACAAAACTCGTATTCTGTATCAGCGATCTTAGATCTTCCAGACTTACACCGGAGAACCCTGAATCAAGAATATGTTTTTCGAAAATATCCGTCCTGAAACGTCCCGACAGGTGATCGTTTATCAGATTCGCCAGAGACGAGCTTGGGTCCACCCCATCATCCTCATAAGACTTCCAGAAGACTTTGGGCCAGTCAGGACTTTTCGTATACATAGAACTGAAAAGTGCTCTTTTGGACTCGTAAAACTCCCTTTCCCAAGCTTTCAAAGCATAAACGGAAGCATTCCTTTCTATCCATTCTCCTATTGAATCGAAAATGTCATTTTTCTCCGCCAGCTTCGATTTACTCTTTATGAATATGAAGTTGCTCTCCGACTTTTCAGCGTCGTACAAATCTTCAGGTAGCTTGTCGGTAACATCAGAAGGATTTTCATTTGTAAAAATGAAAACCGGAATAAAATACTCTTTCGCTTTTTCAAGAAACCTGATGTTTTTCTCGATGCCGTCTTTCTCGAGCTCAGCAGAGCCGGACCGCCATAATTTCCAGTCAAGAAGCACGAAACTGGCCGACCGAAGCAAACTGTCTGAATAACCGTCCGGCGGAATTTTATGGGTTTTGTAGAAAGGCATTTCCCATTCATCTTCAATATTTTCAACGATTCGAAAAATTTTGTCCTCTTTCTTTTTATCGGTTTCCTCGAACTCATCATCAATAGCAACAGCTATTCCCGACATAAGAATTTTAAGATTCACTCAGACTCCTCCTTGATAAAACTTACAACGAAATTGGCACCGGACAATTTTCCCCTGCTACCTTCCGTCACGGATATGGTGTAATCGTGTCTTTGAAGCAGCTGGCGGGCTATGTAAAGACCGAGGCCTCTGCCTTCCCGACCTTTGCCGGAGTAAAAAGCTTCAAAGATATATGGCAAGTCATCTTTATCTATACCTGGACCATTATCGGAAAAAATAAGTTCTCCCTGAGATCCATTCAAAGTGACCAGTATTTCTTTCTCCGTGCTATCAACTGTATCAAACCAGTAAGAAGCGTTATCAAAAAGATTGATCAGCACCTGCATAACAACTCCTTCGTTGGTATCGGCTATAAGGGGAGAACCGGGAAAAACAACTTTCCGATAATGGATATCTTTTTTCTCCAGCAGGCTTTTGTATATTTGGAAAATCTTGTCCAGCACAGGTTCAATCCTTAGAGCTTTTTTTCTTCTTTTCGCCGATTTAAAGAGACTTTGAACATCCCGCATTGAATCGGTGACCTGAGAAAGGACCCCAACAAGCATGTCAGATCTCTGTCTGATTTCGTCGTCACCCGAGTTTTTTGATAACCTGCTGAGTTGTTTGGCGATATCATCGGCTCTGGCTATCATAAGCATAATATCGTGTGAAGCCATTTCCACCGACAATCCAACACCGGCCAAGTCCTCAGTTATCTCTGCTCGTTGGAGAAGGTAGCTTTTTTCTTTTTTATAATCTTTCTCTATTTCTCCGACTTTAAGTACAGATGGGTTATCCCCTTTCTCCTTGAAATCACTTTTTAAGTCAGACAGGCGTTTGGAAACAATTTCACTACGCGAAAGATCAACCACATTTCTGTCTTTTCCCTTCTGTTTGTAGCGTGAATAGTGGTACTGCTTGATGTAGGACAAAAAGGTCGGTATAAGAAATTTGAAATCTGAAACCGCGTCGCCCTTCTCTATAAGTCCTTCCCTGTTGGTTTTATCTCTGAGATCAGGATTGTCTTCCTGAGATATATCAATCCAGCCAACTATTTGATCATTGCTGAAAAAATTACCTGCCCTTCCGATGCCTCTTGTTACATCTATGTTCAGCCAGTCGTCATCAGGATCCCCATATGGATAAACCCGGACATTGTCCCTGTAAAGGTAAATCCTGTAGTCCTTGAGCATGTCTTTTTCGCTCTGTTTAAGTTCATATTTCTCTGATATACCTCGTGAAAAATCAAATATAAAAAAATGAAAACTGAAACTCCCGCACTGATAACTATCACCTGCCTTCCGCCTGTTCCGCCTAGGTTTAATTCCCCTTTCCTCTATCGACAGTCCGGACAATGTGGGCTGAATATATCCACTTACTTCGTCCTCGAATTCCCTCTTCCATATCCACAAGCCTTTTATTTTTGGATCTTCAAGACTTATCCTCTCTGTTTTGCCGTTTTTACCTTCATTGAATACAAATGCATTTTGTTCGGAATTGAATTCTCCCTGGATTTCCAATACAGCTTTATCTTCTACCAACCTTTTCAGATACTCCGCATTTTCATCCTCTACAGGCACAGGTTCCCCATTGCAAAATATCGATATTTTGAAATTATCGTCGACCTTACGATCGGTAATCCTCGAAACAGGATCTGTCAGACCGGACACGTCTCTACATAATTTGCCTATTATGTTTTGATTCCACTGCCCTTTAAGCTCGCATATTTCTATTACGGTTCCCCGAGACCCCGTTATCAGTTCTGGTGGGGCAACCTCTGAATAATCTATTTCAATTTCATCCAGAAAAATATCCTTTTGCTCATCATTTCTCGAAGTGAACTCATCATCAAATTCAGTAAAATCATATTTAAGTACCGACTCAAATTCTGACCCTTCAAACCGAGTTGTTATTGTTATTGATTTCCCCAATTTCAGAACTGAAAAGCGACCAATCCCTTTTTCACCCTGTATAACTCTTTTCTTTTCAGGCGTTTTTCTCTTTCCTTTCTCTTTTTCAATATATTTCTTCGGATCAGCTGGATTCATCCATGAATCTTTTATTTTTTCAGGATTCATTCCACATCCATCATCCTTTACCACTATGCTGGAACAGTCATTGATTGACATATCTTCGTTAAAGTTCTCAAAACGCACTTCAACCGAATCAGCATCTGCGTCATACGCGTTTTTAATCAGTTCCACAAGCGCGATCCTTTCGTTTTTTATCAACTGGTCGCCAAGCATAGTCAAAAGCCTCGCGTATGGACGAATGGATAACTTTTCCAAGCTCATTTCTTTCTTCCCGTAACAATAAATTCTTCGTTGTAGACCTTTCGCTTGGTTGAATCTCTGGTGAAGCGACCCCTTGAGTCTCTGTAGGGAGTCATGATCTTTGACGAAATTTTCCGAGTCATTTTTTTTATATCATGAAAACCGGTTTTCTCCATGCATTCGACCAAGTATCCGGCGTTGTCTATCTCGGTGTTTCTGTACTTAGTATTACCCATGACAAAAAGAACCATTCCATTGCTGTTTAGAATATCCTGACACTTGGTCACGGTTTTCTTGATATCTATAAAATATCTTGCAACGGAGGCCGCTTTGCGACTGTGTGTCTGAAGTAGTTTTCTGTAAGTTTTACTGCCGATTTCAGGAAGTCTCTCAATATCTGATCTTGAGGGAGTCCTAACACCATCCTGGTTGCCAATCATATTTTTTCTCAAATCACGATAGTCGCGAGCAAAACCGAGCCAAAGAAGTGATAACTGATGTATACTTGCGTAATCATAAGATATTACATAAGGAGGGCTTGTAACGATCAAGTCAGCCAAAGGTTTTTCTGGGCTTATTGAAAGAAAATTCCCTCTGACTATTCGAACTTTGTTGCATTGTGGGGGAAATATGTTCACTGCGTTTGCTTTTCTCATCAGCTTAAACTGATCTTCAAAGGATTCCATAACATCTCTGACAGGTTTATTCGGGTCAACCTGAGCTTTAATGGATTTTGTAAGCCATCTGGATGTCGGTTTGAGTATATTCGAGAAAGCACAGAGGAAAAATTTCCTGTATCGACTGCGATTAGATATTTCTAACTCGATCGCTTTCTTCAGTTTCAAAAGAGATTCAATGTTCTTTTCCTCAAACCAATATTTTATTCTGTCGTTTACTTTCTCATAATCCTTTTCAGTCATGCTTACAGAGTGAAAGCTGTCTTTAACAGCGGAAAAATACCTTTCGAGAACAACATCTCGGTAATGTGTGGTTTTAACCTGTGCAATCAGGGTAGCCACAGGATTTATATCGCAACCCCAGAAGTTCTTACCTTTCCTTTTCGCCTCCACCGCAGTCGTACCACAACCGCAAAAGATATCCGCAACAGTTTTAACTTCCACGCCGTTTTGCTCGGCATACTGCAAAGCTTTAGTGGTTATGAAAGCAGGGAATCTTGCCGGATAGCTATGAATTCTATGTATAGGATATTCCTTGGAATCTCCAAAATCCCATATTCTGTCCATTGTTCCTTCCTTCGAGAACCCTGTTTCTTATCTCTAATAGACTCATTATATAGTATAAATAGTTCTTTAGGGCAGAGTCTCCTGAAAGAATAATTTTTATTTGCTTGTTCGAAGATCAAGAAACTGTCAAATCTTAAGTAATAGAATTAGGATAAAAGTTGACTTCAGCAATTAGCAACTCAGACGTTAAACCTGAAGAACATCACGTCCCCGTCGCAGACTTCGTAATCCTTTCCCTCGAGCCTCATCTTTCCGGCTTCCCTGACCAGCTGCTCAGAACCTTCTCCCACGTAATCCTCGTAGGATATGGTCTCGGCTCTTATGAAACCCCTTTCGAAATCGGTGTGAATCAGCCCGGCGGCCCCAGGCGCCTTGGTTCCCCGACGGACCGTCCACGCCCTAACCTCTTTCGGCCCCGCGGTGAAATAGGTAAGAAGCCCGAGATTCGAGTACGCGCAGTTAACGAGCCTGTCAAGGCCGGAAGCAGAAAGCCCGAGTTCCTCGAGGAAAACCGCCTTCTCCTCACCCTCAAGCTCGGCTATCTCGGCCTCTATCCTGGCCGAAACAACGATGACCTCGTCTCCAGAGCGCTCCGCGTGCTCCCTTACCTTGCTTACCTCGGCATTTCTCCCGCCCCCCGAGGCTTCCTCTTCTGAGACGTTGCAGACGTAGATAACCGGCTTTTCGCTAAGGAGAAAAAGCTCCCTTACGGTGTCTCGGGTTCCTTCCTGGCGCGGGAAATCCCTCGCGCGCCGCCCGGTCTCTATAAACTCCCGAAGCGACCTCACCGTTTCA
>JAPOQQ010000173.1 GCA_026710625.1 Candidatus Dadabacteria bacterium
ATTCTCCGAAGATTCTTTGAAATGGCCCAATATGTTGATAATTTAAGTATAATTCTACCATATATGGAGAATCTTCACCAGAGAAAATCAATGATTATTTGTTTTATTTCAGTGAGTTAAACCTTTTCTGGCAGACACTAATTAGTATGATCAATACGTTTCTTACTGACGAAGACAAGAATTTTCTTCTGCGTGCTGACAATGCTGAACCTGATTGGAGTCTCTACGCCTTTGAGCAATTTCCCGCAGTTCAGTGGAAGCTACAGAATCTGAAGAAACTACGAGACACAAACCCTGATAAGCACAAAAAGCAGCACATACTGCTGACAAATGCCCTTTTTCGATAAAGCGCGTAACAGGTTCTTATTGGCATTTTTCTATCTTAGGTTCACGGTGTAATGTAGATTCCGGTACTCTTTTCACTGAGAAGGACCGATATGCAAGAGACAAAAGCCCTTATAGTTTCCCCCCACCCCGACGATCTTGAAATAGGCATGGGAGGTACTGCCTGCCTGCTCCTGGAAAAAGGGATTGATGTGGTTTCCGTTGTCGTTACAGATGGAAGGAGAAGTGCTAATCCCCTTGGTGTCTCACAGGAAGAACTTGTGCGGACAAGGGAACGGGAAGTCAGGGAATCCTCGGAGATACTCGGAGTGGAGATTTCTCTTCTGGGGTTCTCCGATATGGAATCCGATTCGAACAAACGTGAATTCAGTTCCAGAATAGGGGAAATAATAACAAATCTCCGCCCAAATGAGATATACCTTCCGCATCCCGAAATCGACAAGCACAGAACCCACAGGACGGTTTCGCGCCTGACGATTGATTGTCTTAACGCGGCAATTAAGGAGATTCCTTTTGAGTGTGAATGCTGGTTTTATGAGGTATGGACGCCTTTTCCTTCATACGACCGTATCGAGGATATAACGTCTTTTGCCGACCGCAAGCGCCGGGCGATTGAGGCGCACAGAAGCCAGACGGCCTACAAGGACTACACAGACGGCATAATGGGCCTTAACAGGTACAGGGGGGCTTTTCACGACACTGCGGACGGATTTGCGCCGCTTTGGGCCGAGGTCTTCATAAAGCACGACTCCGGGTGATCTTATCTCGGAACGTATTTTCTTTTCCTTGACCAAAGAAGCAGGTCTAATTCATCAAGACTGATTCCCAGTTCGTGGGCGGCTTCCGCCATAAGGCTTTCGGTTTCAAGGTATCTTTTTTTCGTCAGGGGATATTTCGTTTCGCCTATGACCCCCAGCTCGGAAAGGGATGCCAGATTGTTTCGGTCAAGAATCGCATATCCGGAGAATCCCAGATTCCTCAGAAAATGGCTTGCCTGCATGTATCCGAGTCCTTTTATTCCGGGGTTCTTTGCAAAAAACTCTCTTCTTTCCACTCTGTCTTCAAAGGAACTGACAAGTGATTTCAGAAGAAATCCGTGTTCTTTCTTAAGATATTCTCTGGTGAAAACAATATAGCGGGACGCGTTCTCGGCGTATTTGTGAATTGCTCCAATGCGTTCCAGCAATTCGTCTTCTTCTCCGTCGGCGAGTTTTTCTCCTATGGCGCTCATGCATTGGCCGGCTATCTTGGGACCGACCCCGGAACTCAGTATGCAGAATGAAAGTTCACGGAATATCTGGCGGTCGTCAGCCTCCTGAAAAGCCTGTTTGAATTCCAGAAGCCGGTTCTGTATCTCTTCTTTCTTAAGCTCGTAGAGTTCCAGAAGTTCTCGTTTTTCTTTTTCCCTCATCCGAAAGACCTTGTTTTTCGGTGCATCATTTCAGTATTTCGCCCGTTTTCTCGCTCCACAGAAACAGATCCATTTCATCGAAATCAAATCCGTTTTTCTCCGTGAATCTCTTAAACTTGTTTTCAATCTCAATGTATTTTGACCTTGAGTGCGGTGCCCGGGCAGACTGCGTTATGCCTAGTTCGAAGAGACACTGGAGTATGTGCTTGTCAAGAATCGCGTAGCCGCGAAAACCAACATTTCTTAGGAAATGGCTTGCTTCCTTGAAGCCGAGCCCCTTTATATCCTTGTTGAGTGCGAAGAAGTCTCTTCGCTCTGCCGGATCTTCAAAGGAGAGAAGAAGCGGCCTTAGCCTTAGTCCGTATCTGCTGGCCAAATAGTCTCTTGTGTGGACCACGTGTTTTGAGCGCACGTTAGGGAATCTGTAAACTCCCTGCAGTCTTGCCCTCAGTTCGTCCTCGCTTGCCTTGGGGAGTACGCTCCTTACGGCACTAAGGGCGTTCAGTCCCATCTTCGCGCTCGTTCCGGCCGTGAATATGCAGAAAACGAGTTCTTCGAAGATTACTTCTTCGGAGGCGTTTTTGATGATATTTTCAAATTCCCCGAGTTTCTTCCTTATTTCCGGGGATTTGTGCGGAAGGTCTTCTCTTATTGACCGTACTGTCAGCATCCGGGATTTATTTGTAGATGACGAGGTTTCTTCCGGCGATCAGCGTGGTTGAAGACATGTTGTTCCACCTCTTGATCTGGGAAACCGACACCCTGTAGCGAAGCGCCAACTCGCTCAGTGTGTCGCCGGGGATTATCTTGTGGTGCACTTTCTTTGGAACGTCCCGCGGCACGTAAGTGTAGGAAAGTCTCTGTGGAATGGAAAGGGTTTTTCCCGCTATTATAAGGGAGCCCTTGAGATTGTTAGCCCTTTTTATCTCGTCGATTGAAGTTCCGTACCTTCTTGCCAGAACGTAAATATTTTCCCCGGGGCGGATTTTGTGCTTTACGTATACGACGCTTCCTCTTGCGGGTATCTTGAGCCTCTCCCCGGGGCGTATGATCGAACCCGAGAGGTCGTTTGCGTACTTGAGTTTCTCGACGGACGTTCCGAATTTCTTGGCTATCTTCCAGAGGCTGTCGTCAGGCTTTACAGTGTATCTTACCGGCCTTGTCCTGAAAGGAGTCTGAACATCCTTGAGGGTCTCCACTTCGCTTTTAACGGCGAGGAGTTTTTCTCCGTAGCCCTTGGGAACCTTAAGCTCATAGTTCTTTCCGGGAGGAGTGGAAAGTCCGACGAGCGAAGGGTTGTAATTGGAAATCTCCTTGTATCCCATGTCAAGGAGGTTGGCGATTTCTGCAAGGCTTTTTCTTGGTGGGACGCTCACGGCTTCATAATCTTTCCCCGTTTCCGTAATCCTTAAACCGTATTTCTCAGGGTTCTTGGCTATTATCAAAGCGGCGTTGAATTTCGGCACGTAGTTTCTTGTTTCCCTGGGAAGCCTTCTTGATACTATCCAGAAATCGGTTGAACCTGTTCTCCTGATAGCCTTAGCCACTCTCTTCTCTCCGCAGTTGTAGGCGGCGAGGGCGAGTTCCCAAGAACCGAATTCGTCAAACAACTTTCTGAGATACTTGGCTGCCGCCAAGGTGGACTTCTCGGCGTCCATTCTCTCGTCTACCCAGTAGTTTATTTTCAGTCCGTATTTTAGTCCGGTCGGCCTTATGAATTGCCATAGCCCGACGGCGTTCTTTTTTGAGACGGCACGGGGATTAAACCCGCTTTCTATAATAGGCAGATACGCGATCTCTTGGGGAACACCCTCGGAGCGAAGCGTTTCCTTTATATCCGGAAGGTATTTCCCGGAGCGTCTGAGAACCACGGCGAAATTTTTCTTCCCTTTTCCCGAAAACCGTCGGATATAGCGCTCGACCTTTGAGTTCTCTTTTATCTCGAATTCTATATCTTCGTAACTCTGCAAAGTGTCTTTGGGTTCGGCCTCTGAAATTTCTTCGGTTCCGGGTTCCGTCTGCCGGGCCTGCGGGCTTTGCTCGTTAGAGCTAGTAGATGATAGGGCTGCGGGGTTTGCATCTGTTTGCGCGGTTCCTACAGCTTCTTCACTTTTGTCTTCGTAACTCTGTAAAGTGTCTTTGGGTCCGGTCTCTGAGATTTCTTCGCTTAGCTCGGTGGATTCTGCCTGTGCTTCTTGCGAGTGCTCAGGGGGTTGCGCTAGGCTTGAGGCGGTAACGGATGCCCACGGGAAAAAAACGGCGAGGAGGATGCAAAGTATTACGGTTAAATTCATGTTAATTTCTTCTCTGGAGAAAACCCATCCATCATAACTCGTTTGATTCTTAAGTCAAAGATGGGAGGATAATATCCCGCGGAGGAACTTCCGGTTTATTTTTCCGTAAGTTATTTGTACAATAATTCTAACCACATAGTTTCAATAGTCAAAGTATGTTGTGGAAATTTAGCAAGACTTGGTAAGAACAAGTCTTTTCGGGTTGTTCTTCAGAGTTTTTCATGAAATCTTTTCCTTAAGTATGCCGAGGGTCACAAATTGAGCAGAAAAACGATAGCGGTTCTTTTCGGCGGTGTTTCAGTTGAGCATGAAGTGTCGCTTGTTTCCTCGAAATTTATCATCAGCAACCTTGATCCTTCAAAATTCTCTCTGCTGCCGGTCTTCATTTCGAAAGATGGCAGATGGCAGAGGGCCGTTCTTGAGAACTGGCAGGCGGGGCATCCTCCGGCCTTGATTCCCGACTCCGAGATTGTTCCCATGCTCTACGGTTCTCCCCCCGGTCGTTTCGCTGAAATAGTTAAGGGAGAGATAAAGGAGATTTTTTCCGTGGACGCCGTTTTCCCCGTTCTTCACGGAACCTTTGGCGAGGACGGATCGGTACAGGGTCTCATTGATCTTATGGGTGTTCCCTGCGTGGGAGTGGACCTGCTTGGGTCTTCGCTTTGCATTGACAAGATAGTTTCAAAGACCATCCTCAGGGATAACGGTATTCCGGTTGCCCCGTTTTTCGGTTTCGCAAGAACGGACTGGCAAAACGATAATGAGGCAGTTCTCCGCCGCATAGAAGACGAAATAGGATTTCCCTGCTTCGTTAAATCCTCAAATCTGGGTTCAAGCGTGGGAGTTTCAAGGGTGAGTTCTCCTGGGGCGGTTGCCGATGCGGTTGAGGCCTCTTTTGATTTTTCTGAAAGGGTGGTTGTTGAGAGGGCCGTGATGAATCTAAGGGAAGTGGAGGTAAGCGTAATAGGGAATCAGGACCCGCAGGCGTCGGTTCCCGGGGAACTGGTTGTGGAAGGAGGCTTTTACGATTACGAAAAGAAGTACCATGACGAGTCAACGGAATTCCGGATTCCATGCGACCTTGACCGCGAGACTCAGGAGAGGGTGAGGACCCTCGCTCTTGCTTCCTATGCTGCCCTATGCTGCACCGGTATGGCGAGGGTGGATTTTCTGGTTGACGCCGATACGGACCAGGTGTTTGTAAGCGAGATAAACACAATCCCCGGATTTACTCCCATAAGCATGTACCCGAAATTGTGGGAGGCAAGCGGGCTTTGCGTCGGGGAGATGCTCGAGATGCTTGTTGATCTGGCCGAGCAGAGGCATCGGATGAAAAGGGAATTCAGAACGGATTTCTCCGGTTCCCGGTAGGATTTACTTGCCGAGAATGTCGTTTTTCTGTCCCCGGAAAAGCACGAGGAAGACGACTCCGATGATTATGGAAGTTCCTCCCAGAAGTTTCGTAAGCGACGGCAGGTCGTCAAAGAAGACATGCGCGAAGATCAGCACGAAAATCGATTCCATCGGCATGACGGCGGTTGTTCGTGAGATGTCGAGAAGCTTTATGGCATGAAACTGGCTTCCTTTGGCTATATACGCTCCGCACGCTCCCCCGCATGCCATCACAAGCGCCTGTTTCAGGTTTGGAGGTTCAAAGGTGCCGGTGAGTATGAGGTAAATGAAAAGGACTATGGAGACTCCCAGGGTTCTAAGCGTCGCGACTGTCAGCATGTTCAGATCCTGCGCTATCTTCTTTACCATGAAAGAGAGAAAGGAATATAAAAACGCGGCCCCGATTGCCATGGCGGTTCCGAAAATGAGATAATCCTCTCTCTGGTAGGCGACCACCGCTCCGCCGGCCACCGTCAAGGCTATTCCTACGCTCTCCCCCTTGTTGAGCCTTTCACCGAGAAAGATTATGCCGAGCAGAAGCGCGAAGAGAGTCTGGGCCTTCATCAGGAACGAGGTAAGGGCTGGCCCGATCGTCCAGAGCGCAACCATCCACAAGGCCGCCCCTGCCGAGGTTATAACGGAACTCCAGATGAAAATGGCGCGGTACTCGCGGATTCTTCTGAGTTCCTTTCTCTGTGAGCGAAGAAAGGGGAACAGGATTAAGGCGACCACAAAAGCCCCGAAGAACCAGAAAAAAGTGGTGGTCTCGGGGTGAAGGTCGTTTCGCTCAAGTGCCTTTCCTATTGCGTAGGAGAGTGCCGTGAAAAAAGCCGTGGCTACCAGAAAGAGATAACCCTTTATGGGAAGTTTTTCTTTCTTATCGATTTTGTTCATTAATCCTTCTCTTTCTCCACAACCAGGCTATAGCTGCGCCTGAGATATTATGCCAGATGCTGAAAAGTGCGGCGGGAAGGGCGGAGAGATAGCCGAAGTGCAGCTGGGAAAGAGCTGCCGCGAGCCCAGAGTTCTGCATTCCCACCTCAACGGATATCGCCCTGGCACTGCTTTCCCCGAAACCCATCGCCCTCGCTATAAGATAACCGCACGTGAGACCGAGAGCGTTATGAATGATTACTATCAGGAAAACCGCCGCGCCGATGGTTTTTATGGATTCCGCGTTCAAAGCCACTATTATTCCCACCACAAGAGCTATAACAAGAGATGATACTGAGGGCAGAAAGGGCAGGATGGACTCTGATTTTCTCCCGAGCAGTTTCCTCAAGACTACTCCAAGAAGCACAGGCAGCAGTACTATCTGAAGCGCGGAGATAAAAATGGCAGCGACCGGAACATCTATCCATCTTCCCGCGTAAACGTACATGAGTGCGGGCAGGAGAAACGGGCAAAGGAGGGTTGAAACCGAAGTCAGGGTTACGGAAAGCGCGAGATCGCCCCTCGCCAGATAGGTGATCACGTTTGACGCCGTTCCTCCGGGGCATGAACCCACGAGAACGACCCCCGCGGCGATCAGGGGGCTTGTACCGAAAGCGAAGACAAGGAGGAAACCCAGAAGGGGCATCACGGCGTATTGAGCGAAGACGCCTGTCATGATCTCAAGCGGTCTTGAAAAGACTCTTCTGAAGTCGTCCGTTCTGAGCGTTATCCCCATAGCGAACATTATCACCGCGAGCATGGGCACTATGAGGAATCCGAGATCCTGAAAAACGTAGGGGAAAAAGTACGCTACGGCTGAGAACAGAATTATCCAGAGGACGAAAAACCTTGTTATAAGGTCTGTTAGCGAGGCTAAGGCGCTTTTCGTTGAATTCAATTTTGTTTGTTACCGTCGGGGCCGACGGGGAAGCGATTGCCGGGGAGTTTTATCGCTTCGGCTCAACTCCGATTGCTATTTTTGAGAACCCCTGGGTTTTCGCCAGATCCATGGTGCTTACCACCGGGCCGTGCAGGGACTCGGAATCTGCCCTTATTATTACCAGGGTGTCTTTGTTGGGTATCTTCTGAAACTCTTGCTTTAAGGAGTTGGCGGAGCGCATAAGCGTGTCGTTGAAGTAAACTTTTCCGTCTTTGGCAATGTGTATGTTTACATCTTTTATCTCAACGATTTCGCCTGTCGCTTTCGGGAGGTTGACTTTTATACCGCTTGATATGGCGAAATTGAGTGTAAGGGCAAAGAAAATAAGGAGGTTAAAAATCACGTCCACGATGGGAGCCATGTCTATGCCGGACCTAGTACCTGATTTTCTTTGCGAGAATTTCATAGAGATGCCTTTGCGGAAAAAGTTTCCAGTATTTTTTTGCCTTCGTCCTCAAGCTCGGAGATTATCTCCTTGAATTTTCCGTCTGTGTACTTGTAGGCTATGAGCGCCGGGATCGCTATCGTGAGTCCAAGAGCCGTCGTGTAAAGAGCTTCTGAGATACCTCCCGCGAGGGAAGGCGGATCCACTATGTCCTTCTCCGATATTACGGCGAACACTTTTATCATTCCCGATATCGTTCCGAGAAGTCCTATCAGAGTGCTTATGCTGCTTATGGTGAGCAGGGTCTCGATATATTTTTCAAGGCCCTGCGCCTCGGCCTTTCCGGCTGCCTCAATGGCTTCTTCCATTTCCGCTTTCGATTTGCCTGAGTTCTGCGCGGCCGCGAGAGCTATCTTGGCTACCGCAGAATCGTTTGATGCGGAAAGGGATTTTGCCTCTTCAAGCCCCTTTGTCTCGACAGTCTTGTACAGGCTTGAAAGAAATTCCTCGGGGAGAAGCTTTTTCCGCTGAAGTAAATGAAGCTTCTGCAGAAAAATCGCAAGTCCGAATATGGAACATAAAATCAGGGGGAAAATATATATTCCGCCCTTGGTAAACAGATCAATAATTGCGTCCATTGGGATTTATCCTTGAATAGAGAGGTTTTTGCTCCGAAATTTGGGTTTTCGATACAACGAAACCATTATAAAACAAATCCGGGTTTTGTCCAAGCGAAATTTGAGGAATCGCTTTATTTACTCGGTCATAGTGGGTGCCCCGGGCTTGCGTGGCTTTTCTTGGCTTTGGATCCTATAATTGTTTTCCACCGGTTTTTTCGGGTAGATTTTCTAGCTTCAAACCCGCGGAGACTTACATGATGACTTCCGATTTTGAATATACCGACGGCGAACTTTACGTTGAGAAAGTTCCCGTGAGGAAAATATGCGAGGACTTTGGAACTCCGGTCTATATCTACAGCCACAATTCCATCCGCTCAAGCTTCCTTGAGTACAAGGAAGCGTTTTCTGAACTCGATCCCCTGATCTGCTACTCCGTAAAGGCGAACTCAAATATATCTGTACTCAAGATTTTTTCCTCCATGGATTCCGGTTTCGATATAGTCTCGTCGGGGGAGCTGCAGAGGGTTGTTGTCTCTGGGGGAGACACCTCAAAAGTGGTGTTCTCGGGAGTCGGAAAGACCGAAGAGGAGATAGAGGCCGCAATTCGCTCCCGGATACTCTTTTTCAACGTGGAATCCGAAGCGGAGCTTCAAAAGATAAACGACGTGGCCGTCTCGCTCGGAGAGAAGGCCCCGGTCGCGATAAGGGTTAATCCTGATGTTGATCCCGACACCCATCCGTACATATCGACGGGTTTTGAGAAAAGCAAATTCGGAATCGGGATCGAAAAAGCAGTGGATGTTTACAGGAACGCCTCGCGGATGAGGGGAATTGAGATAAGGGGGATTGACGCTCATATAGGTTCCCAGATATTCGATCTTTCCTCCTTTTCCGAGTCCATATCTAAGCTTGTCTACCTTGCCGATAGGCTCGGGAGCGACGGTATTGAAGTTTCCTACATAGATATAGGAGGGGGCCTTGCGATAAGCTACGAGAGCGAGGAAAAGCCCCCGGCAAAATCTGAGTACGCGCGGGTTTTCGAGGAACATCTTTGCGATACCAGTTACGGACTGGTCCTTGAGCCCGGCAGATCAATGGTGGGCAACGCTGGAATAATGTCTACCAGGGTGCTTTATGTTAAGGAGGGAACCTCAAAGAAATTTGTAATAGTTGACGCCGCGATGAACGATCTTGTGAGACCCGCGTTTTACGATTCGTTCCACCGAATAGAGCCGGTCTGTGTAGGAAGCTCCGAATCCCGCGAGGTGGTGGATATAGTCGGCCCAATATGTGAATCGGGTGACTTTCTGGCCAGGGACAGGAGTTTTCCCGAAGTTTCCGCGGGAGAACTGCTTGCGGTTTTCAGCGCGGGGGCATACGGTTTCGTGATGTCGTCTAATTACAACACAAGACCCCGAGCTGCTGAGGTTCTTGTAAGCGGTGAGAGGTACTGCGAGATAAGGGCCAGGGAAACTCTCGAGGATCTGCTGAAAGCTGAGAGCATCGCGGAATTTATTTAGTATCGAAACGGCGCTTGGTAGTTAAGTCATGAAACAGGGTTTTAACGGGCTTAAGGTAACGTCTTTTGAAAGTCGCCGTTGCGAGGAGATGAAAAAACTCATCTCTTATCACGGCGGTGTGCCTAGGGTCGCACCCTCGATGAGGGAAGTCCCCGATCTTAAAAGTCCTTACGTTGCCGGGTTTGCCGATGATCTCTTCTCAGGCAAAATCGACCTTCTTGTTCTCATGACGGGGGTAGGCACGCGGATACTCTCCGACATCGTAATTGCTGAGTCGGGAGAAAAAAAATATTTGGATGCCCTGCGCGCGACGACGATTCTTGCTAGAGGTCCTAAACCCGTCGCGGCCCTTCGCAAATTTGGTATAAGACCTGATATAACCGTTTCCGAACCGAACACGTGGAGAGACATACTTTCCACTTTTGACCAGAGGGACATGTTGCTTGAAAACCTAGTCGTGTACGTTCAGGAATACGGGGTTTCCAACGAGGAGTTTCTCGCTTCTCTTGAAAAAAGAGGGGCTGACGTAAGAAGAATTCCCATTTACAGGTGGGCGCTGCCGGAGGACTTGGGTCCCCTGCGCGATGCTGTAAGGTCCATATCCGAAGAGGAGGAGGACTGCCTCCTGTTCACAAGTTCCCGGCAGGTATCCAACCTTTTTGAGGTGGCAGGCGGGGAAGAGTGTGCCGCCGACTTAATCGAGGGGATAAAAAAAGCGCTTGTATGTTCGATTGGACCGACCACCACGGAGACGCTCAGGGAAAATGGAATATCCGTTGACTATGAGCCCGACAGCCCGAAGATGGGAAATCTGGTGAGAGAGGTTGCTAGGAGATCGGCCTCGCTTCTGGCAAAGAAAAGAACAGCTTTTCAAAACGGGGTGGATACCCGGAACTGGAACCGCACGCAGATGGTCTGGTCGGGGGACACCGCGCAGGACCAAAGGAGAGAGATCACTTCTGCAGGAGCATTTATGAAGTCGTGTCGACTCGAGAAAGCTGATTATACTCCCATCTGGCTTATGCGCCAGGCCGGCAGGTTCCTTCGGGAATACAGGGAGGCCCGCTCCCGCGTTTCTTTCAAGGAGTTTTGCAAGACCCCGGATATGGCCTCGGAAATTACGCTGATGGTGGTTGACCGCTTCGGCGTGGACGCGGCCATCATTTTCTCAGACATACTCCTCATACTGGAACCCCTGGGGCTTTCCCTTGAGTACTCAAGCGTCGACGGTCCCGTGATAGCCAAGCCTCTTAGGACCCGAAAGCGCATAGAGGCCCTGAGGGACTTTGATCCCGAAAGCATGGATTTTGTCTACGAGGCTCTGCGTATTACGAGAAGGGCGCTTGCCCCCGAAGTTTCGCTTATTGGTTTTAGCGGAGCTCCGTTTACCGTGGCTTCCTACGCGGTTGAGGGAAGCGGCTCGAAAAACTACGTAAACACGAAAAAACTCATGTATGGAGATCCTTCTCTCTGGGAGAGGCTGATGGAAATCCTTACCGAGAGCATTTCGGATTATCTCTGCGCTCAGGTGGATGCCGGGGCCGATGCCGTGCAGATTTTCGACAGCTGGGTAGGTTGTCTTTCCCCGGCGGATTACGAAAGATTCGTTTTTCCGCATGTAAAGAAACTTATCTCGGCGCTCCCGCCGGAAGTTCCGGTAATACTGTTCGGAACCGGAACCGGTTCTTTGCTCGAACTCATGGGGAAGACCGGAGCTGGAGTTATCGGTCTTGACTGGAGGGTCGATATTCTTGACGGTTGGCAGAGGGCAGGAAGTTCTCTTGCGGTTCAGGGGAATCTTGATCCGGTTTCAATGCTCTCAACCCCGTCTCATGTCGTGGGGGAAGCGAGGAAGATACTGGACAGAGTGGGAGGGAGGCCCGGGCATATATTCAATCTGGGTCACGGAGTACTGCCGCAGACGCCGGTTGATAATGTTCTGAGGCTGATTGATGAGGTTCACGAGTATTCCGCGCTAAGGGAGGTCTAGAAGACATTTCCATGCGAAATAATTTTGACGCCGTAATGATGATCGGATACGGGGCTCCTGAGAAAAAAGAGGACATAATGCCCTTTCTCAGAAATGTGGCTAGCGGGAGACCGATACCCGAGGACAGACTGCGGGAAGTCGCCCATCACTACGAAATCTTCGACGGGAAGTCTCCGCTCAACGAATTCACCTACAAGCAGGCCCAAAAACTTGAGAAGCTTCTTTCCGGGTGGGGTTATGATCTTCCGGTTTACGTCGGGATGAGAAACTGGCATCCGTTCATTAAGGATTCCCTTGAGCAGATGCGGGAAAATGGTGTGAAGAACCTGGTAGGCCTCATAATGGCTGTTTACCGCTCCGATGCGAGCTGGGAGAGGTACATGAGGGATGTAAGCGAGGCCTGCGAAGATCTCAAGATGGAGCTTCACGTGGAATATGTTCCGCCGCTTTTCAATCATCCTCTTTTCATAGAAGGCTCTGCGGCTAAGGTAACTGAACAAATGCGCGAAATTCCCGAGAACAGGCTCGATACCACCATGCTGGTCTTTACGGCTCACAGCATTCCCGAGAGGATGTCGGATTCGTCTCCCTATGCCCTGCAGTTTGAAACTTCCTCCATGCTGGTGGCGGACAGAGTCGGGCACAAAAAATGGATGATCGCCTATCAGAGCAGAAGCGGCTCTCCGAATGAAAAATGGCTTGAACCGGACGTATGCGATGTGATAGGAAATCTTGCTGAGCAGGGCTTCACGGATATCGTGATCCAGCCGATAGGATTTGTCTGCGATCATATCGAGGTGCTTTTCGATATAGGGGTTGAGGCGACCGAGGCTGCGCGCGAGTGCGGGGTTAACCTCTACAGGGCTGAAACCGTAAACGACGATGACCGCTACATAATAGCTCTGGGCGACGGGGTGCTGAGGCTCATCGATTCAGAAAACTCCCGGCAATAAGTAAGATAATTCATTATGAAAGTTGCGATTGTCGGCGCGGGGATCTCGGGTCTTTCCTCGGCCCACTACCTGAGAAAGCTCTGTCGGGATGGTAATGTTCCCCTTGAACTTGTTCTTTTCGAGTCCTCCGCGCGTCCGGGAGGGGTTCTTGATACCGTAAAAACGGGGGACATGGTTCTTGAACTCGGGCCCGACTCCTTTATAACTTCAAAGCCCTGGGCGCTTGACCTTGCAAGAGAGCTTGGACTTGAGGATTCACTCCTTGGGGTGGGATACGGCAAGGGGAAAACCACGTTCGTTTATCAGGCGGGAAGACTTTGGGCGCTTCCCGAAGGTTTTTTCCTGATGGCCCCCTCAAAGCTTCTCCCATTTCTGCGAAGCGGACTGTTCAGCGCCGGGGCTAAACTCAGAGTGCTTCTTGAGCCTTTGGTTCCTCGCGGTGGGGGAGGGGATGAAAGCGTCCGTTCTTTTGTGGAAAGGAGGTTCGGAAGGGAAATCTTCGATAAGGTCGCGCAGCCTCTTCTGGGCGGAATTTACATGGCCGATCCCGAAAAACTGAGTCTTTCGGCCACAATGCCACAGTTTCTCGAGATGGAGAAGCGAAGCGGAAGCGTTTTTCGGGACCTTCTTCGCAATCCTCCGACGTCCCGTGGAGAAAGCGGCGCCAGATACGGCCTTTTTCTCACTCCGGCGGAGGGAATGTCCGTTATCGTCGAAAGACTTTGCGGAAGTGCCGAATTTGCAAGGCAGGATTACAAGACCCCAGTCCTTTCCCTTAAAAAATCAGAAAAAGGATGGCTTGTCGGTTCTGAGCGTGGAGAAGAGGAGTTTGACGCTGTCATCCTGTCTGTCGGGGCCGGTACTGCCGGCCGGCTGCTTTCTGATATCGATCCCCAGCTTGGAACCAGACTCTCGGGAGTGCGATATGTTTCTTCCGTCGTTGCGACTCTTGTTTTCGATGAGACGGATTTCCGCGGTCTTCCAGACGGTTTGGGGGTCATAATTCCTTCCAAGGAGGAAATGAACCTCGTTGCGTGTTCGCTTTACAGCAGCAAGTTTCCCGGAAAATCCGGGAGCGGAAAAGTGGTGATAAGGTGCTTTCTCGGAGGAGAGCTTAACCCCGATGCGATGCTTTGGGATGAGGAAGAAATAAAATCCGTCTTAAGGGAAGAACTTGCGAGAGTTTTCGGATTCGATAACAATCCGGCGGAGGTTTATATACGGAGATATCCGATGTCCATGCCACGCTTTGCTCTGGGACATAAAGAGGAGGTCTCGGGGATTATGCACCGACTTTCGCGCCACTCGGGGCTTGCGCTTTGCGGAGCGGCTTATTTTGGCGTTGGCATTCCCGATTGCGTGTATTCAGCGGAACTTGCGGCCAGAAAAATTCATGTGGATATGGTCCGCTGATATACAACAAGATTGTTGTCAACAATCTTGTTGGGGAATTATATGCAATGCTAGCCAAACTGCCGATTTATGTAGCAGAGGGAAATTAACTAGTTGCTGTTAGCTGCCAGCGCCGAGTTCATGAGCGCCTCCAGCGAGGTGTACCGCGGACGGAATCCGGTCTCTCTCGCCAGTTTCTCGTTGCTGGCCACCCACGGCCATCGCGCCATCGCGAGGCCACACGCAGGCGAGTCACTCTGCAGTCGCAGCATCCACGTCACCTGCGTGATGAACGCGAGAAGCGGCGCCGGCAGGGCCACCGGGTGCCGACCCGCAACGCGCGCGATCTCGCTGCGGGCGACGGTGCCTTCTCCGGTGACGTTGAACACGCCAGACACGGGCTTCAGCAGGCACAGCTCCAACGCTTCCAGCAGGTCGTCCAGATGGATAAACTGCATCTGCGGATCCGCGCCAGCAATGCGGACAAGTGCCATCCTGGAAAAGACCTGCGTGATGAAGTTCTCGCATCGAGGCACCATGACCGTGCACCCGCGCAGCACGGTGACGCAGGCACCGGGATTGTCCGCCGCAAAGGCCTTCAGCATGAGCTCCGTTGCAACCTTGTCCTCAGCATACTGAAAGCCGCGAACGGGCCGGACGGGTGATTCCTCCGTGTATGGCTGTTCGGTGCCAGGGCGGGCACCGTATACTGTGGTGCTGCTGAGATAGACGAAGCGTTGCACACCGACAACCCGACAATCGTGCAACACTTGTGCCGTGCCGCCTACGTTCACCCGGTGCGCCGCCTCGCGGTTGTGGCCGGGCCGTAGCAGAAAGGCCAGGTGGACAACCGCATCGACACCCTGCTCGCGCAGGATGTCCGCAATGGGTTCCCGGATGTCCTGCTGGAACGCCACGACTTTCGGGTGAGATGCGCTCACTGGGAGACAGTCGAGTGCTACAATGCCATCCACGTCATCCGACTGCGCTAGCTGCTGCACCAGTTTTGCGCCCACGGACCCAGCTGCGCCCGTTACTAGAATCCTCATCGGGATGTTCCGTCTATTTCCCCTAAAAAGTGTTGTATTCGACGGAGGTCCGACAAGGCGGTTTCTCTCCGGTCGTTAGTGATTCTGAATATAACACAATCCCGACAAATTGCCTTAAGAATTAAGGAGGATGTCCTTTTCCCAGAGGGTAGCAATATTTTGTGGTTGTCTTTGAGCGGGAGCTATTTATAAGGAAGGGGGTGGAAAATCAATTTTAGCATTCACTCCCAAGGCAATTGTGCCTGCTCCGAAATGGGAATGATCGCCAAATTTTCTTTTTCTAATATTCACAAAATTTTTTTCCTGTGTCATAATTAACCGGATGATTACTGCCGATGTAGCTCAGTGGTAGAGCAGCTCATTCGTAATGAGCAGGTCAGGGGTTCGAATCCCCTCGTCGGCTGTATGTAGCTTCAGTTCCACCTCGGCGACTAACTCCGTGATACAGCCAATGGCGAGTCTTTTATCAAAAGAACGTATCGTTAGAGGTCCGGAATTCAACCGCTGGCTGGTTGTGCCTCCGTCTGTTGCGGTTCACCTGTGCATTGGTTCCGTTTACGCTTGGAGTATATATAATCCCGCGTTAATTGAGGTACTTGGCGTTGCCACTAGTTCGGCGGACGACTGGACTTTGCGTCAGGTAGTGTGGATATTCAGCGTCGCGATCGCGTTCACCGGGCTTACGGCGGCGTTTGCCGGCAAATGGGTTGAGAAGGTGGGACCACGCATGGTCGGTGTGATGGCGGCGTGTTTTTGGGGCGGCGGTTATATACTCAGCAGCCTCGGTGTTTCCTTGCATCAACTGTGGCTGATTTATCTGGGCTACGGCGTAATCGGCGGTATCGGTCTGGGTTTTGGTTATGTTTCTCCGGTCAGCAATTTGATTCGCTGGTTTCCGGACCGACGCGGTCTGGCTGCTGGAATGGCGATCATGGGCTTCGGCGGTGGGGCGATGATCGCTGTGCCGCTTAAGGAATTCTTCCTCCAGTATTTTTACAAGGCGCCTCAATACTTGGGGACGGTCGACGCCGTCGATATGATCACTCATTCGGGTCGACGCTTTGCCGAAGTTGGCGGTCAGCTCAAAGAGGTTGTCGTCGCGGGGGCTGCCGAGGCGATACATGTGCTGGCGCCCGGAACCGAAGCGGCCGGGGTGTATGTGGTTGGCACCGGTTCCTCGGGAGTCGCCCAGACCTTTCTTTTCTTCGGAGTGGTTTATTTTCTTGTGATAATGGTCTCGGCGTTTTTATATCGTGTCCCGGTTCCGGGATATAAACCGCAAGGATGGGAGCCGCCGGCCGGCGGGGATTCTAGCAAGCGAATGATCAGTCAGAAGGATGTGCATATGGATCAGGCGTTAAAAACACCTCAGTTCTACCAGGTGTGGGTCGTACTGTGCCTTAACGTTACAGCCGGCATCGGGATTATCTCTGTCGCCAAGACAATGATGACCGAGATATTCAGTAACTCGCTTCCGGATATTGTTGACGTCACCTTTGCCGCCACTTACGTCTTGATGATCGGCATGTTCAACATGCTAGGGCGCATTATGTGGGCTAGCGCCTCCGATAAACTAGGGCGGCGCAATACATGTTCGATATTTTGCGCGGTCGGTTTTTTGTTGTATTTGTCCATTCCTGTGGCCGCCCATCAGGTGAACCTTAATCCTTCGATTTTCTGGCTGTTAATGTTTTATGCGGCGACGATGATAATTTTTACTTTCTACGGAGGTGTCTTCGCTACCGTTCCGGCATATCTTGCCGACCTGTTCGGTACTCGTTACGTCGGCGGCATCTATGGACGTTTGCTGACCGCTTGGAGCGTCGCCGGGGTGCTCGGTCCCCTGGCGGTCACCTCGCTTAGAGATCGTTCGCTTATGGTCGAAATCAATCGCCTCGCCGAAACGGTATCACCACAACAATTCGTCAAGACTTTCGGAGCCGGAGTTAACGACCTCGAGATACTCGTGCAAAATAAAACCGTAACGCTCGCAAAACTCATGGATATCGCGCCTGAGGGGACAGTAGACCCGACGGCTTCCTTGTACAACTCGACGATGTATGTGATGGCAGCGTTGTTAGTAATCGCTTTGATAAGCAATCTCCTGATAAAACCGGTTCACGAAAAACATCACATAAAGGACTGATCTTAGTTGGTTTTTCTTCCAATTTGCGTCCCGCCAGTTTCCCGGAGAAACTGCTTGGGCTGGAAACGAACGCAGCGTGCGGCGTCAGCGGAAGATTTTCGCGAAGTACTCCCTGAATTCGCTGCTGCTAAGGTTGGTCTGTTCAGAGAGCTTTTTAAGGGTCGCGGGTGTTTCGATATCCTCGCGTTTTAACTTGATCATATATTTCTGCGAAACCTCGTAGGCTTCTGTGTTCTTGTCAACATATCTTACTTTAATGCTGTTTGTCTTCTTATCTATTAATTCCTGAAACGGGATCGCCTGCATTTTCCCCGTTCTTACGTATACAAGAGATCCGTCTCCCTTTCCGTCTAGCAGGTACTTGACGGCGCAGTATCCGAGCTTTCGGGTATAGTCGACGTCAAACGGAATCGGGCTGGCCGAGCGCATTTCATAGCCAAGTCTCTTGTGCACCAGTTCCACTTTGACTCCTTTTTCGGAGAGTTTTTCGGCGAGAGTGTTTTTCAGAAGCTGACCGAAGTTAACGTCAACGTATCTTATTCTTCCCATGTTGTCCTTGTCCATAAGTCCCAAGTCAACTGGATCTATCTTGTCAAGCATCCCTTCGGCGAGTATAGCCACTCCGTATTCTCTCCCCATGCTCATTCTTTTTATTATGGAGCCCTCAAGAATGGCTATGACCTCATCAAGCGGCACTTTTTCCTTCTTAAAATCCTCTGGGATTATCGTTATTGTAGCCCCGGCGGACTGCCCGATTCCAAGAGCCAGATTGCCTGTCCTCCTGCCCATGGTTATAATCAGAAACCACCTGCCCGTAGTTTTTGCCTCTTCCATTATGTTATTCATTATCTTCGCTCCCACATCCCTTGCGGTCTCGAATCCGAAGGTTGAGATGTAGTCGGGGAGGGCGATATTGTTGTCTATGGTCTTGGGCAGGTGCGCTATTTTTAATCTTCCCCCGAAGTGCTCGTAAAGCGTTTTTGCGAGAAACATTGTTCCGTCGCCGCCTATGGTTATCAGGTTTCCTATGCCGAGTTCTTCAATCGAGGAAACCGTGTTTTTAAAGGTTTCCTCAGTCGCAAGGGGACTTTGTCTTGATATTCCGATAATAGAGCCGCCGGTTGTATGAATCCTCGAAGTGTTCTGGATATCAAGATTCAGGACTTTCGAGGTGTCTCCCATGGAGATCCACTTAAACCCGTCGAGAATTCCTATTACTTTCTTTCCCCTGTTTCTGGCCTCGATCGTCGCCGAGCTTATAACGCCGTTTATCCCGGGGGCGGGTCCTCCGGCCGCTATTATTCCCAGATTGTCCATTTTCCTGCTAGTCATTTTCTCCGTACCACCCCGTTCCGTAACCGGCTTTGTATTTTTTACTTCTGTATCCTCGCGTGTAAAGGAAGCTCCCTCCGGCTATGGCTCCGCAGGCAAATCCTGACATGTGCGCCCACAGACCCTCGGTTCCCGCGTCACCAATATAGCCGATTCCGGTCAGAAACTGAACGGCAAACCAGAAAATTATAAAGAGATAAGCCCTAATGTGCACGAAGTGGACAAACACCAGAACTATGAAAAGCGTAAGAATCCTTGATCTTGGGAAAAAGAGCATGTACGCGCCCAGAACTCCGGAAATCGCTCCGCTTGCTCCTATTACCGGAACTGAGGAGTGGAAGTTTAAAGCCACCTGGATGAATACTGCTATCAGTCCGCACACGAGATAGAAAAGCAGGTATCTAGCGTGGCCTAGCAGGTCTTCGATTGCGTTTCCGAATATGTAGAGAAAGGTCAGATTGCCGGCCAGGTGAAGCCAGTTTTCGTGGATGAACATCGAACTGAAGTATTTTGCCGTTCTGCCGAGGAATCCGTAGGTTTCAAGGGCGGTTATCTTGCTGGGGACTATACCGTGCGTCTGGTAGAACATCTGAAGCGTTTCCCCCGTAAGAAAAAGGGTATACGCGAAGACTAGCACGTTTACGGCGAGAAGCGCGTAATTCACATAGGGGACGACTTCGGTTTTTATTGTGCTTCTAATCGGTATCATTATCGTGACAATTATACTTAAGGAAGTTGTGGGAGTTAGAGTAAATTGCGAAAACGCCGCACGGATGTTCTGACAAAGATAAGGACAGATATGGAGGGGAGGTTCCGCGAGGCAACCTGCCTCCTGGTAAACGTCGCAGTGTTCGACTCCACCTCAAACGGCGACCTCAGGGTTCCTGAAAACCTATCTCCGCCCGAGCTTCTCCGGGAATTTCGTTCTCTTGGAGCGGAGATCGTCTTTTACGGTTCCGATGCCGGTGACTTCGCCTCTACAAGCGGTTTCGGGGGCCTGATCGAAGAAAACGGTCACCGCATAACTGACGACCGCGCTTACGTTCTGGGCAGGGCGGGGAAAAAGGACTGCGTGCTGCTTGGCTCTGAGCTTGCCGACATTGATTTTTTTCTCTCCGGGGTCTTTTCCGTAGCGGCAAGTTCCGCTCCGCTTGACCTCAAAAGGGTTTCGAGCTACGTATCGAACTTCGATGGAGAAGCGGTTTTCACGGAGCTTGGAAACCTGATCGTTAACTCAAAAGAGGGAGACTGGGAATAGTTTTTATGGAAGAAACTACGCGACTCTCAATGCTTATAAGGGATCATGCGTTTGCCCTGGGCTTTGACCTTGTGGGGATAAGCCCGGCCGAGAGTCATTACGCGGAAGCGGACTTTTTTGAGCGCTGGCTCGGGCAGGGTTATGCGGGAGAGATGAACTATCTTGAGAGAGGGCTTCTTAAGAGAAAGGAAGTGGAAAGGGTTCTCCCCGGCGCCAGGTCGGTCGTTTCCTGCGCCGTTAACTA
>JAPOQQ010000174.1 GCA_026710625.1 Candidatus Dadabacteria bacterium
GGATTCTTCCGCAAACGGAGATGTGAATAATACATGGAAACAAATATGCAGACAAAAACCACTGTCGTTCCCGGAAAACTCAATCGTGACAGGTGGTTATGAAGGAATTTAGGCTTTTTTACCCTATGAAGTTCGGATTAACAAGTCTGCTCGCCTCGTGAGCTTGAAGGCCCTTCTGTAGTTAAAGTTTCCCACATACCTCCCCGCGTTTTTCTTGAACACTAACCACCTGTTACGCTCAAAGTGAAGCATACGTCCCAATTCGATCAGGAATTCATAATGCTTGGGCGGCAGGAAATCTAGAATTTTAAGAAAGTCACTAATTACCCAATTAGTGACGTCAAAACCATCACCTCGCACAAGCCAATACCAGAAATAAAGTTCCCCTGCTGTGGCGGCCAATGCAGCGTATGTTGGCTCATCATCCGCAAAAGTTAACCGCCCTATCTTCGATGGGGTGATGTTGTCAAGCGAAACAGCGTCAACACACGGCGGGTCTTCAAGAAACACAGAGATAAAATTCCTTCCTGACTGTGAAAAACTAAAATACGCCTTATTCCCGCTGCCTTCGGAAATAGCTGCCCGATACTTTCTTATTTTTGTTGATGATATTATGTTCAATACAGATGTATGCGATAACTCCGCGACTTTTGGCAACCCCAATTCCTCAATGCTCAGGTTTTTCACCGGAACATAGGATAAATTTGTCAGAAGGTGTGAACGGCAGGATGCACGCCATCGGTACATTGGAGCAGCAAAAATCTCGGTGCCTGAGTTATGTCCAATCCAGATCGTGCAACGTTGACTGACTCCTGCGAATAGTGCTGCCGGTATATTGTCATAGGACGAAAACCAACCGGTTCCCCAATTGGGAAGATTCTCTCGAAGTGCCTTGAAGTCTCGACTGAAGGTTATGGACAACGGGATGATCATTCCGCATCGTCCTTCGGGAACAGTAAGAACCAAAGACCTTGATACGAAATGGCCATAAATATCGGGAAATTTTTGCGCTAAGGGACCAAGAATTTCGTAGGGAATTCTTCCGACGGAAACGTAAGGAGGATTCCCAATGACCACGTCAAAACCACCGCCTTGCATAATGTCGTAGAATTCAGTGAACCAGTGGAAGGGCTGATGACTGGAGCGCCATTGCCCGCAGGCAGTCTCGTCTTTGGTGTCTATGCCGTATATGCGCGCCAGATAATTGTCCAGTTTCGTTTGCAAGCCGTCGAGCTGTTCTCGCAGTCTTAACTTCGTATTGGCAAGCGTAAGGACATTCATGTCACAATCAGTCTGCATTCTGCGGAAGTTCTGGTACGTTTGTCCGGCGATCTCGGCCCGTCGCTCGATTTCAGGAAGCGACAACTGGTTGATCATGTCGGCGGATAGAGTCTGTTTTATCTCTTTAAAGGATGCGAAGCCGACTAAGGTGTTGCCAGTGCGGATGTTGAAATCAATGTCCGGCAGTGGTTCGATCTGGTCATAATTTTCCAACTGCGCGACCAGCTTCAGGAACAGGCGTAGTTTGCAGATTTCCACCGCCTCTTCCATGATATCGACACCATAGAGATTGCCAATGATTATAGACTTCAGGATGAAATAGCGTTCATTTGCATGTGTACCAACGCGTTCAAGCAGTTTGCGGAAATCACCCAGAGCTTCGGGGTGGTGCTTGCGTCCGGAATGCTCCAAATCGTCTAGAAAGCCACGCATGGTTTCTAGGCAGGCGATGTAAACGGGTTCCAGAATATTGAGTGCCGCAAACAGAAACGCTCCGGAACCACAGGCCGGGTCGAGAATAGAGGCTTTAGAGATGGTTTTCCAAAAGGCCCGGACCAGTTCTGGTCCTTCGCTTCCTGCAATAACATCTTGGGTGAATTTTTCGATGTCCAGATTGTAAGTAATGAGATTGTTTATAGATGTAATCTCCCCGGCGGCAAGCTTCGCTCGGATCTCATTGTAGCGCTCTCGGCGGGCGATGTGTTCGCGCCAAGTTTCGGTCGACAGGGCGTAGTCTTCAGGAGCTGCGTTGTTCCATGCTGCGCGTTTCGAGACATCGTCCAGACCGGCGGCGATATCATCCGGAAGTTCGCGCGTTTCAGCGAGATCCCGATTTTCATTAATGTCATGAGTTATTCCGTGGCGTGCCGACTCGTAGAAATAGCGGTCCGGGTCGTAAGTCAGAAGGTGCCAGACGCCGCCGTCAGGGTCAAAAGCTATGGGGCATTCTTTTTTGGCTTGATCAAACAGGAATGGGATTATGGTGTTGCGACAGATGTACCCGGTGATATCTTCTTTGGTATAGTAAGCGCCCATCTGCTTCTGATTGATATACCTCTCGAAAATGTAGCCCAGCACGTCCGGGTTAATCTCCCTGTCGTCACGGAGCGGTCTGTCGTCAAGATGCCATTGATAAGCGTCGAAGAACTTGAATATTTCCTCAAACGCCTCATCCGGAATGTCGATGTTCTTGTTATTGCGTTCCAGTTCGTGCAAATCAAAAAGACCTCCGTTAAGGTAAGGAACCTTTCCCAGAAGCTCTGTCAGTTTGGGATCACGGGTGGTTGCCGGTTGGTTAAATCCCTCATGGAACAGGCGTAACAAGAAAAAACGATAGAACGTCTGGAATCGGTTTTTGCCGCGGGATATCCTCATGCGGTTCAGGCGGTTTCGCAGATAGTCTGGGTCATCGTCTAGGAAGCCGCGCCTCTGGATGAAATAGATGAACATCATCCTGTTAAGCATCAGTGAAGCGTACCATTCCCGGTCGTCCGATGCCTCGAAGCCGTCGATCAATCCCAAGAAGGTCTTGTGTTCTTTCCTGAAGCGGTCGTAGAATTTCCTGGTGACTTTCTCCGTATCGAATGCCGCGCGCACCCTGCCGGAGACATCTACTATGGTGAGGTCTTCTTCCTCCTCAAGCGTGAAGGCTATATGTTCAAGCTTTTGGATCAGGGCTTCTCCCAACTGGTTTCGGCTGTAGATATGAAG
Source organism: Candidatus Dadabacteria bacterium (assembly GCA_026710625.1). Lineage (GTDB taxonomy): Bacteria > Desulfobacterota_D > UBA1144 > Nemesobacterales > Nemesobacteraceae > Nemesobacter. Next base: position 2,992 of record JAPOQQ010000174.1, read on the forward strand.
GCGGTTTTGATCCGGTCGTCCCGGCTCGCGTTTTACCCACTGCCAGTACTGTGTGTCTCTTTCGTGAGTGGCGTAGACTATTAAGTGTTCGCGCACGATTCTGGCGACGAATCTCTCGATTTTCCGGCGGGTGGGGTAATCCGGGAATTTCTCGTCCGATTCGGCGATGTACTGATAGGCGACCATGCCTCGCTTGTGGGCGACGGACTCAAGGGTAAAAGAGAAGTCGTCTATTCGGACCTCCATGTCTCCGCCCCCGTGGTCCCAGCCGAGCTCATCTATGAAAAGCGCCCGGAGGTTGAAATTCTTAAGATGCCTTCTGACTTTGTCTCTGTCGAGGGTAGTTAGCATCTTCAACTCTCCTGTAGGTCAACCAGCCCGAGAGAGCAGATGATCTGCGGTTCCCGGCTTTCGTCTTCTTCATGGATTACGCAAAGCCGCTCTTCCTCCCTCAGGGCGATGACCAGCTTGGCTAGGTCTTCATCGGAGATAGCGCTTTGCAACTGCCGATTAAGCGTGGTTACCGCAGTCGGCAGCAGGGGGTAGCGGTAAATGTCCTGTATAGTCCTTCGCAGCGGCTGGGTGTCAAACAGCGTTCCCCTGACGGTTTCCGAGTAGCTCTTTAGCCGTTCGTAAACGCGGAACCGTACGCCGGAAGGGCGCCCGAGCTGACCGCCTACCAGGCTTTCCTCGCTTGAGATGTGTTCCGCCGCTTTCCGCACGAGTTCGTGGTGCTTGTCGCTACGGGGAAGTGCTTGCGTGTCGCGCGGGCACCGGGCCGCCCTGAGGATTTCGAACTGGCTTTCGGTAACGCTTCTGCCAAGGCGGTCAACCCAGGCGAGGGCGTCATATCCCCTAGTAGTCCGCATGTACACCAGAACGCCGTTTGGCCGGTCGGCTTTCGGCTTGTAGTCCTTTGATGAGTAGACGACGGATGGCATATCCTCAATCTTCTTCCTGAGGGACGAGTCGGCCGTTATTGCGTTTTGCCAGATCTGGTAGGCGTAGGAAGAGAGATCGACCTCGGTATCGTCGTCGCCGTCGAGGATTCCGGCCTGTTCGCTGTAAAGGTCGAAAACGACGCGACGGCCTTCGTCCTCGAAAAAAGCCTCATCGGTTCCCACGACTTCGGCGTTTTCGTCAAGACGGCTTCGCACGCGCGCCCGAAGCCGGATCAGGCGCTCGATTCCCTCGGCAGGGAGAAAGGAATAGCACAATATCTCTGGGGCTCGCTGTCCGATGCGGTCAACGCGGCCGGCTCGCTGAACCAAGCGGATAATGGCCCACGGCAGGTCGTAGTTTACGACGATGGCGCAGTCTTGAAGGTTCTGTCCTTCGCTAAGCACGTCCGTGGACACCAGCACGCGCAGCTCATCCTTGGGTGAGATTCTCTCCTCTTTCTCGTTGCTTCTGGGACTGAACCGCCAGGCAAGCCTTGTCGGGTCCGCCGAGTCCCCGGTGACGGCGGCTATCCCTTCTGTGCCTAGGACGTTTAGCTGGTCCTCAAGGTAGCGGGCCGTGTCGGCGAACTGAGTGAAGACTAGGATCTTTTCGGCGGGATGTTTGCTGGCGAGCAGCTTGTGAAGCGCATCCAGCTTGGCGTCTGAGGAGGGGTCCCAGTTACCGGATCGGCTCAGTAGCCTGAGCAAGGCCGCAGAATCGGCCTTAAGATTTTCTTCCAGGGCTTCCGTGAAGTAATAGGAACCCAGCCATCGGAACCGCCCCTTGTACCGGCCGGAGTATACTTCGTAAACCTTGGCGGCATGTCTTTGGAACTCCTCCTCCGTCCGCAGCGGCCCGTCCGCGTTCAATTCAGTGGTTCCGGCTTCTTTCCCGTCGTCAAAAAGACTGCCACTGGCGCTTTCTGCGTCCCCGTCAAAAGAGAGGGAGTCAAGGAGTCCCGCATCGGTCGCTCCGATCGGAAGCGGCTTTTCGTTTTCAATGGCGTGGATGTAGATGAAATTGCGGAGCAGGTGGCGTTCTACCGAAAGCAAAAACGAGTGGCCACTGCTTTCGAGCCGCTTGAAGAGGTTAGTACGGCAGAACCCCATGAGGCGCTTTCCGGCGCGAGAGAGGTCATCAAGAATTCTCGACTCATCTGGCTCTGAATAATTATGGGGGGGGGTATTACGTTATTCAAAAAATTGCCCAACCCGTAGCGCGGCAACTCCAATCCGTTTATCGTCTCCACCGTGTCGTCGGCGAAAAGCCGGGAATACTGCTCGTCTATGTCAAAGCGGACTGTCTTCGGAACGCGTGTCGGAAAGTAGGAGCGGGTGCCGTCAGCGAACTTAAGGTACTTACGCCCGTCTTCAGGGTCGGTTATCGCATAGTTGTCCCGAACGAAGCTTCGGGTTCTGCGTACTAGGTAGAGACGCATGAGTTCCCGCCAGTCGTCAGCGTATTCGGATTTGTCGAATGCCGCCAGGGAGCGGACGGGTGCCTGGTGTCGGCGAAGGAACTCGGTCTCTCCTATTTCCTGCAGCAGTCTCTCGGGCCGGATTCCCAGGTCTTCGTCTTCCGGTACGAACAGGCGGAGCTGGCTTGAGAGATCCAAGTATGTTTTATTGTAAGGAGTCGCCGAGAGCAGAATGCACTTGCTGTCGTTTTTCCTTATGTATTCATGCAGAACCCTGTACGTTTTGCCTTCGCGGTTCCTCAGGTTGTGGCTTTCGTCTATAATGAGAAGCCTGTAGCGGCGCGTGTCGGGCAGTTCCCTGATCACGCGGCTGATTGAAAGAACGCGGGCGCGCATCCGGTATTCCTCCCGGTAACCTTCCCACATCGGAACCAGGTTCTTCGGGCAGATGATCAGCGTCTCCAGTCCGTAATCATCCTCGAAGATGCGGGCAAGGGCAGTTGCCATGAGCGTCTTTCCGAGTCCCACAACATCGCCGATAATGACGCCACCGCGGCGGTTCAAATGATGCGCCGCGATCTTCACGGCCGCCGTCTGGAAATCAAGAAGCCTGCCGCCGAAATCTCTGGGAATGCGAAATTCGCTCAGGCCGGTTCTTGCTTCCTGCGAGAGGTGGTAGGCGATTTTCACGTAGATGTGAAACGGCGGAATCAGTTCTTCCCTCGCCCAGCTCTCGTTTATGACTTTGACGAGTTCATCCGAAATATCCACGCACCACAGGTCATTCCAGCGATCTTCGAACCACTTGGCAAGCTTCTGGCAGGCATCGTGGTCCATGACGTCGACGTTGAGTTCCCCTTGGTTGCAGAGACCCGGCAGGGTAAGGTTGCTGCTCCCGAGATAGCCGACCGCCGGGTTTACGGGATCCGGGCGGAACAGCAGGTAGAGCTTGGCGTGAAGAGGGTGCTTGAGGAACAACTTGACGATCACCTTTTTCTCTTTTATCTGTCTGGCCAGTCTTCTGAGTCCCGCTTCGTCCTGGTTGCTCGGGGCGCCTATAGTAAGCTGCTCCCGGAATTCCTCCGCAAGCTTGGTTTTAAGCCGAGCTGCTGTCTGGTTGTCCATTTGCCCTTCTTCTGCCGAGAGGCTCTTTGCGATGCGCAATTCTTCCTGGGGAAGGCGCTGCATTCCGACCAAGAGACGGCAGCAGTTACCTTCTCCCCCTTTCCATTTTTCGATGTGTTGATCAATGGTTCGCCAGCCACGCAGGTTGAAATACCCTACGCAGAAGTCTGCGCGGTCGGAAACCTCCATGGTTTCGGCCAGCGCCGGACGGAGATTTTGCTTAATGTTGTCGAAGATACGTGGCATCAGACAGTTTTAAGAATAGTTGCTTTTATCATAACCCCTCAGAAATGGCAGTTGTGAAACAGTGGCCTCATTACAGTTTTTTAATGATTGTCTTGATACGGTGGTAGTGGTTTTCAACGAACCGAATACTTTCATCCTGATGATCTCCATATCTGGGAAAAACCACGCAATTATTGTCTTGCTCATCAGATCATCTTTCAACTTGCCGTATTGCTTTTAATTGAAGAGCTTTAGATGGGGGCATAGCTCAGTTTTGGGGTAATCTTCTTTCAACTGTTTCAATGAAATTTTCTAGAGGGTTGCAGAGTTCTTCCTTCAAGATTGTTTCAGCATGTTTTGCTGCAAAATTGGCAAGCCAATTTTTTATCTCTCTCTTAACCCCATCGTCCCAAGGTTTTCCAGCATCTATAAACAGTTTTTTCATTACATTTGACCACTTTTTTTTAGGTTTTGGCTTCAGTTTTTTTCGTGGATCGACTCCAAACTTTTCAACGAAAGGAGTACCATAAACTTTCTTATTGTAGATATCTTCTAGTTCTGCTTCTTCAAGGTTACGAACAGTGCAAAGATTAACATTGGATGAATTGAGAACTTTGTCATTAATTGCTTTTTCCACAGCTTTACGTCCAGATTGATCATCATCAACGAAGCATTGAACCAAGCATGCTGCAGATTGATAAAATGAAGCCTTTAAGCGAAGGGAACCTGCACCGCTTAGATGGTCAATGGCCAGAGTACTCGAATTCAGAGCATTTTTAAGAGTTTTACTTCTGGCAGAAATAATGTGCTTCAAGGCAAGTGCGTCATCAACTCCTTCAAAGAGCAGTACCATTCTTGCATTCTGGAGGTTGTCGGAAAAACGGACACCCAAGGCATTTCTTATCTCAGAGATACGTTTTGCGCATGCGGCTTTGCTGTCTTTCACAATGATTGTGTTGGCAAGGTTGTCTGGGTTTACAAACAGTGGCGAGTGGCTGGTCAGCACAATTTGATTTTTCGAGGAAAGGTTTTCGATTACCAACTTTAATTGATGAATTGCACGTGGGTGAAGGTGGGATTCAGGTTCCTCTATCGCAATCACGGTACTCAGCCTAGAAGAATTTTGTTCCGACGCATAGCGCATCAGAGCCAATGCGACTAAGCTTTGAACGCCGTCACCTTTGCGTTCAAGCTTCGTTTTATGTCCATCATCGATTACGATTTCTAAGCTCCCGCGAAGTGCACGGTAACGCTCTTCACGACGACTTTTTAACTGAACTGATTTTACGTTTGGAAGAAAATCCGAAACGGTCTGTTGGATAGCTCCTGCAAGTTCATCTAAGACAGGTTGTTGAAGCTCCTCAATTTTACCAAGAGCTTCTTTATATTCTTCATTGCTCTCAAGTTGAGACAGTTCTCGTCCGACCAATTGGTGAATTACTTTTTCCGCAGAGTCTGCGGTTCTGATAGGAGGAATGTATTCAAAACGGATACGTTTAGAGATAAATTCTGTGATTCGCACACTTTTTTTTGTTAAAGAAGCTTGTCCTCGACCCTGCTTTTTTACTGATACATTAAATTGTTTTTGACTGAATGAAACCATCAATGGTAAAGCGCCATTCAGATTGCTTTTGATTTCCGATTTAAACTCCTCAACTTCACCAGCGTCAAGCTCAAATTCCAAAATGATATTTGTAGTGCTGTTTGAAGTGGCCTTATTCTGTTTGCTGACAGGAAAATCTGTATCCCAATCATAGCTATTACGCTTGTAGAGACTGCTTATCATGTTTGGTCGTTTGATTAAACGACCATCAGAAGCGCGACGAACATGCTTTCTCCACTCTACTAAGGCATGCATCGCAAGTGTCAGGGCATGAAGTATGTTGGACTTGCCCTCATTGTTTGCCCCGATGAGCAACGAGTAGTCAGAAAGAGGTATTTTCCTGGCGGTTGTTATACTTCGATAATTTTCTACTGAAAATGATATTAATTTCAACGACAAGCGCCTCCTATATAGTTAGTGATTAGAAATTTTTGCAACTTTAAATTTCTTCGGCGTTTCTTCAATTTTGCTATGAACCCGTCTTCCTGCCTTGCGTAAACCTTCCTCCAAGCCGTATTCGATATAGTACATGCCTGCGTGGATTTCGATGATTTTTCTCCAAATCGTCGGAACCTCTTCTCTCAGTCCGTCAAGAATGCGTTTCGCCCATTTGCGATGCTCCGGCACTGGCAATTTGGACAGTGTCAGGTCATACGCTTCGACCTCTTTGCCGGGGTGCAGAAGGCCGTACTTGGCACTCGGGATGTACCAGAGACATCTCTGTCGCTCGGCATATTCGTGGCGAAAATTCCAGAGCGGTGAGTCGTAGAGATATCTGGCGGGTTTCTTTTGGTTGCGCTTGCCGCCTCCGCTGTCCCCTAGCGGGATGTCAGTTTTCGGTTTTTTCATATGACGACCGCCCGAATATAATGGGAGTATAACTTATGAAATACCTGATGTGCCATTCATGCACCAAACGCTTGGTTTTGTCCACCTGCGTAAAATGGATTAATCTTTTCTCTGCGGTTTATCACGGTAGGAGACGGATTCCCACATGGCTGAAACGGATACCTTCGATCGGTTCACCCGTATTGAATTCAAGCGGTTTAAAGCTTTCAGGGATTTCAATATAAGTCTGAAAAGTTTTAACATACTTGTCGGTCCGAACAATTGCGGAAAGTCAACCATACTCACGGCGTTTCGTATTCTGGACTCCGCCATGCGTCTTGCCAATGCGCGGAAGCCAACGCACAGCGGTCAACTTGGTTTCGGTTATCCGGTTGACTTGTCAAACATATCCATAGCGGAAGAAAACATCTTCTTCAATTATGAAGACGACCGAGACGCCGAAATAAGATTCACTCTTTCAAGCGCCAACACATTGACGCTTCATTTCCAAGCGCCGGGTTCCTGCGTGCTCACTCTCGATACTCCGGGAGGTTCTCCAAGGAATCCGTCGGGAGTCAGTAAGGAATTTAAATGCAAAATCGGTTTCGTGCCGATTCTCGGCCCGGTTGAGCACCGCGAACCTCTGTATCAGTCCGAAGCGGCGCGCCGGGCGTTGTTTAACTA